>CAYXOS010000216.1:0-3937 GCA_964467115.1 uncultured Sedimenticola sp. | reverse complement strand
TCTCGCCAACGTTTGCCAATACGCTTGCTGGAAACGGGAAACGCTGTTTTGAGTTCCTGGGAAAACAATGAAATTCGCAGCTCCTCCAGCATCCAGCGAATTTCTTCCAAGCGAGGATCTGTAATGCGTTTTTCATTCGCTGCCTGCCAACGCTCCAACCACTGAGATTGCAGTGGTTGCAATTCATTCAGGCGTTGTTGATCGCGCAATGCCCCACCCTGTAATTTTTGTAGTCTCGATTCCAATGCCTTGAGATACCGGGGATATTGTTCTAACTGCTTCCAGGGAATCTGCTGTAAAAAACCACGAAAGACCAAGCGATCCAACTGCCCCTGCATATCCTGGGTACTTGCCAGCCAGTTGATTTGTGTAATCCCGGAAAGGGTTTTTCGCTGCGCCTGATACAGCTGCAATATTTCAGCCACCAACTTGCATACCTGGGCAGCATGCACAAGCATGTCACCCTTGCCACGCTCCAGGCAGTGGCTGAATGCCTGCTCAGTGCGAACATCATCCTGTTCAAGGAAGAAGCTACGGTCAATAATCAACGCCAGAAGCTCCATTTCCAGATCCTGTTTACCCTTGACCGACATGGGCTGCGGTGGTGCCGCAGCCTTGGCGTACTGCAAACTCATTTGTTGCAAGCCTGGAAGTTGTTTACGCAGATAGCGTATTTCCTGTGGCAAGGACAGCATTATCAGACGGCGTAAGCCCCCACGATGAATCTGGGTTGCTTCTGCTTCTGAGCCAAACACATCGATGGAAACCGTATCTCCCTTGTCTACCAGGGCAGGATACCCGGTCAGGGTCATGCCATGAGAGCGGGTTTCAACCCGTGCCGGCAAATCAGCAAAATCCCAACGGGTTATATCTGTTCGAATCAACTCATGCTCGACCACCGGAACATCACCGCCTTCAGTATGCTCGGAATAGTCATTTTGCAATTGCAACAAATCACGACCGGAAGCCAAGGTGTGCCCCTTGCCATCGACGACCCTGACACGCATTTTGAGGAAGTCAGGCAAAGCCGCCATATTCCAGGCATCCTCCGGGATATGCGTTCCCCCAGACAATTGCTTGAGTACCAATGCCAGCGCCTGTACCAAAGGCGTATCACTGGGTTGCAATTTGTGCAAAGCACGACCTGCGTAATCCGGTACGGGGACGAATTGTTTTCGCAGAGATTTGGGCAATCCCTTGATCAAGGTGATGAGCTTTTCTTCCAGCAAACCGGGCACCAGCCAATCCAGACGCCCAGGACTGATCTGCTTGAGCACACTCACTGGAACCACCAGGGATACCCCATCCGCCTCATGGCCGGGTTCAAAATGATACTCCAGGGGCAGGCGCATTCCGGCAAATACCAGCTCTTTTGGAAACTGGGCATCTGTATTGGCGTCACTGTCTTTTGCCAATACATCTTCCAGTTCCATGTGCAACAATCGCGGATTTTTCTTGCTTTGCTTGCGCAGCCATTGTTCCAGTTGGGGCTTGCTGTAGATACCATCAGGAATACGCTGGTCATAAAAACCATACATGCGTTCCTCATCCACCAGCAAATCCAGACGCCGGGTACGGGCTTCCATATCCTGGACATACTCGACCAGTTCGCGATTGTGGCGCCAAAATGGTGCTCGACTGTGGAAATCCCCCGCGACCAAGCCAAAACGAATGAAGATCTCCCGGGATTGCTTGGGATCAATGGGACCAAAATTGATACGCCGCTTGGGAACCAGAACCACGCCAAACAAGGTAACTTTTTCATATGCGCCTACCTGTCCGCGTTTTGCCTGCCAATGGGGTTCTGAATAACTGCGTTTCAGCAAATGCCCTGCCAGGGATTCGATCCATTCCGGTTGTACCCGCGCACAAACCCTGGCGTAGAGCTTGGTGGTTTCTACCAGTTCGGCAGCAACCAGCCATTTTGGGTTGTTGCCAAACAATGCTGACCCGGGAAACAGATGGAACTGGCTGTTACGCGCCCCCAGATACCCTTTACCCTTACCCGTCTGCTTGAATCCAATATGGCTGAGCAAGCCCGCAAGCACAGCTCGATGAATGGTTTCATAGCCGGGGAATTCCTGATTGTCCCGATACCCCATGTCGTGCATCTGCGCCCGTAGCTGGCGATGAATATCATGCCATTCCAAAATCCGTGTATAGGAAAGGAAGTATTCACGACAGAGGCGGCGAAACTTTCGTTGGGTCAGATGTCTGCGCTTTTCCTCCACAAATTTCCATAGCGCCAGAAACCCCAGAAAATCTGATTCTTCATTGGCAAACAAGGCATGAGCCTCATCCGCCTGTTGACGTTTATCCATGGGGCGATCTCGTGGATCCTGCACGGACAAGGCAGCGGCAATCACCAGTACCTCACGCAAGGCATGGGTATGCGCCGCCTCCAGCAACATACGCGCAATCCGGGGGTCTACGGGAAGCTTTGCCAATTTACGCCCCAGCCGGGTGATCTTGCCCAAACCATCCACCGCACCAATTTCTTCCAGCACCCGGTAACCATCCTTGATTTGACGGCTGTCAGGTGGATCGATAAAGGGAAACTTGTCAATATCACCAAACCCCAGCATCTTCATCTGCAAAATAACTGAGGCTAAATTGGTACGCTGGATTTCCGGCTGAGTGAATTCAACACGGGACAGGTAATCTTCTTCTGAATAGAGGCGAATACAGATGCCTTCTGCTACCCGTCCACAGCGCCCCTTGCGTTGATCAGCACTTGCCTGTGAGACGCGCTCGATGGGCAAACGTTGAATCTTACTGCGATGACTGTAACGGCTGATACGAGCAAACCCGGTATCGATCACATGGCGAATACCCGGCACAGTCAAGGACGTTTCAGCCACATTGGTTGCCAATACAATACGCCTTTGTCCTGAAGGCTTGAAAATACGCCCTTGATCGGCGGGACTGAGGCGGGCATACAATGGCAACACTTCAGTGACTTGCAGGTGATGACGGTGTAAGTGATCAGCCGTTTCCCGAATTTCCCGCTCACCAGACAAGAACACCAGAATATCACCCCGGTCTTCTTTCGACAGTTCATCCACGGCATTCAAAATTGCCTGCTGGGTCGCATCGCCCCGCTCCCCACTATCTTCATCTTCCTCTGGTGGGGCATAGCGTACTTCCACGGGATAGGTACGCCCAGAGACTTCAATCACGGGGGCGTCGTTGAAATGTCTGGAGAATTTTTTGGGATCGATGGTGGCGGAAGTCACAATCAACTTCAGGTCACGACGTTTTTTCAACAGCTGTTTCAGATACCCCAGCAGAAAATCAATATTCAGGCTGCGTTCATGGGCTTCATCCAGAATAATGGTGTCATACTCATTCAGGAATTTATCCTGTTGGATTTCAGCCAGCAACATGCCATCTGTCAATAACTTGATATGGGTACTGGCACTTACACGATCATGAAAACGCACTTTGTATCCGACAGCCGTGCCTAATTCACAACCCAGCTCAGATGAGATACGCGAGGCAAGACTACGGGCGGCGATACGGCGGGGTTGGGTGTGGGCAATGCGACCAAATACGCCCCTGCCTATATCCAGACAGATCTTTGGCAGTTGCGTTGACTTTCCCGATCCGGTTTCACCACACAGAATAATGACTTGGTTTTCATCGATCAGCGCCCGAATTTCATCCAGGCGAGTGCAAATGGGAAGTTCTGCGGGATAGCTGGGGACAGGTAGATTTTCCTGGTGAGTTTTTGCCTTCGACAGGGATTTTTGCACCCGCTGTTCTGCTTCCAGCAACAACGATTCATGCAAACGCCCTTGCTTCATCTGTCGGGACAAATTTTGCAACAAGCGGCGCAAGGGAAACCTGTCTATGAGCAAACAATAATCCAGCTGCTGGCGTAGTTTATCGAGTCGAGTATGCACTATTGTGATGTTCTGTAATTTCCGTGATTGCC
>CAYXOS010000215.1:0-3984 GCA_964467115.1 uncultured Sedimenticola sp. | reverse complement strand
TTCCGTTTCCGTGGTTGAAAAAGTCCATGGAAGGACTTTTTCAATATCCTGTTAGGAATCTATCGCCGTCGTCTGTTGGTTGGCCGTTTTCTTGATGTTTTCTTTCTTGTCACGGGGGTGTGTTTGGTGCGAAAGCTGCGGTTTTTCTGGGTGGTTGTTTCTTCGCCCGTACCTTTGGGTTGCCAGTTGGGAACCAGCTGGTGTTTGCCATTGCCGATCAAGTCAGCCCGTCCCATGCTTTTCAAGGCTTCCCGTAACAGGGGCCAGTTGTTGGCGTCGTGGTAGCGCAAGAATGCCTTGTGCAGCTTTCGTTGTTTTACGCCTTTGGGTGAGGAGACGGTTTTTTCACCCCGACCCACTTTTTTCAGCGGGTTGTAGCCCGTGTGCCACATGGCGGTTGCCAGTGCCATGGGCGAGGGCAGAAAGGCTTGTACCTGGTCGGCACGGAAGCCGTTTTTCTTCAGCCACAGCGCCAGTTGCAACATATCTTCATCGGTTGTGCCGGGGTGAGCGGCAATAAAGTAGGGGATGAGATACTGTTCTTTGCCCGCTGCTTTGGAGTATTTCTCGAATAGGGTCTTGAAGCGGTCGTAGGTGCCGATACCGGGCTTCATCATGTGAGACAAGGGAGCTGTTTCGGTATGTTCCGGGGCGATTTTCAGGTAGCCGCCAACATGGTGGGTGACCAGTTCCTTGACGTATTCCGGGGTTTGTACCGCCAGGTCGTAGCGTAAGCCGGATGCAATGAAGATGCGTTTGATACCCGGTAATGCGCGTGCCTTGCGATACAGTTGCACCAGGGGCATTTGGTCGGTTTTCAGGTTTTTGCAGATGCCGGGGTAGACGCAGGACAAACGGCGGCAGGATGATTCGATTTTTTCTTCCTTGCAATGCAAGCGCCACATGTTGGCTGTGGGGCCGCCAAGGTCAGAGATATTGCCGGTAAATCCTGGAACATTGTCTCGAATTGCTTCGATTTCCTTCAAAATGCTTTTTTCTGAGCGGTTTTGAATAATGCGCCCTTCATGCTCGGTGATCGAGCAGAAGGTGCATCCGCCAAAGCAGCCCCGCATGATGTTGATAGAAAAACGAATCATCTCGTAGGCAGGAATTTTGGCATCCCCATAAACGGGGTGAGGGCGTCGCTGATAGGGCAGTTCATACACCTTGTCCAGCTCTTTGGTTGTGAGTGGAACCGGTGGAGGGTTCAGCCACAGATAGCGCTTGCCATGCTTTTGTACCAGGGCTCTGGCGTTTCCAGGGTTGGATTCCAAATGCAGAATACGGGAAGCATGGGCATACAATACCGGATCAGCACGTACCTGCTCATAGGTGGGTAGGCACACCGCTGTTTTGCTGCGATCCAATTGTTTGGGGCGGGTGTGCAAGGTGACAACCTGAGCGCTTTCTGCAGGGGCAGAGTTGGTTGGCGCGGTGGCTGTTACGGCATATGGATCGATCTTGGCATGGGTGGGGCCTGGGGTTTCTACATCTGTAGAGTCGATGTAGGTGAAGTCTGGGGGCAATTGGTTGCGTAGAATGGCTGTGCCGCGCAAATCAGTAATATCTTTGATGCTTTCCTTGTTGGCAAGACGATGCGCCAGTTCCACGATAGCGCGCTCGGCGTTACCAAACAGCAGTATGTCTGCCTTGCTGTCCACCAGCGCTGAGTGCCGTACCTTGTCCTGCCAATAGTCGTAATGGGCAATGCGGCGCAGGGATGCCTCGATACCGCCAATCACCACCGGGATGCCCTTATAGGCTTCCTTGCAGCGCTGACTGTAGACTAGTGAGGCGCGATCCGGGCGTTTGCCGCCTTCTGCATGGGGGGTATAGGCATCATCGGAACGAATCTTACGGTCTGAGGTGTAGCCGTTGACCATGGAGTCCATGTTGCCTGCGGTAACTCCAAAAAACAGATTGGGACGTCCCAGTTGCCGGAAATCATTCACATCTTTCCAGGCAGGCTGAGCGATGATGCCGACGCGAAACCCCTGAGCTTCCAACAAACGCCCCACGATTGCCATGCCGAAGCTCGCCTGATCCACATAGGCATCTCCGGTAACGATGATGATGTCGCAACTGTCCCAGCCGAGGTTGTCCATTTCGTCGCGGCTCATGGGTAGGAACGGGGCAGGGGTGAACTTCTGCGCCCAGTACTTGCGGTAACTGAAAATATCTTTGGCTGTGGGGTGCATGCTCAGGTGAGTTTTTTCAGGCATTCAAGGTAGGCGCTTTCATCTGGGGCACGATTCTGCTGTTGTGCTTCCCAAAGTGCAAGCCCCAGACATTCCATCATTTGGTGTTCAGCCTGGTGAGCATCACCGTGTTTGTGTTTGATCTTCTGGTAAGTATCACGAATACCTGTGGGCCTGTCGGTGTTGATCTGCTCGGCAAGGCTGATGTGCATGCCCATATGCAAAAAAGGATTGCTTTGCCCTTGTTCGGGGCTGAAATCCTTGTCCAAAGCGTCCTTGGACGCCAATAAAGTGTGATATTCGGGATGTTGGGCAATCACCCCGGCAATAAGCGCCTCCAGAGGCTCCAGGGGTTTGTCAGCCTGGTGTTTTTCCCAGGCTTGCAAATAAAACAGGCGCAGGCGATTGCGGTCTTGTCCAAACATCAACCAAAAGTGCCCCTGTCCCATCCCCAGAGATGTCGGGCGGGGTTGGAGAATTCGATATAGATGCGATTGGCAGCAACACCTATCTGCTCACTGATGGTATCGCATAAGATCTCTGAAAAGCCGGCACTATCACTTTCCGGCAATCCCAGGCTTTTCAACTCCACAAAGGCGCAGGGTTCATCTGTAGCGCCCATCATCATTGCCCGGTCGGGACGAAGCATAACCATGACGTAGCTTTCAGGTTTTCCCAGAAGCTTGGATACTGTGGCAGACAGAACACCCATCAACGCCGATTGTTGAGTGGCATCCAGAGTGACATTAGTGGTAAGTGTGAGTAAGGGCATAAGTCACCTAATCGCAATAAGTTCGAATGGCTTTGTTTAGTGCTTCCAGCTTTTGTTCACGTTCATCCACGGTGAAACGCTGATATGTCCCATCTGGCAAGCCCCACAAAGTATTGGGAGGGCGACTGGTAAGGGTTTCCTTGTTTTTGCGTGCAGCGGCGCATTTAGCTGCATCTGCCTGGGATTTCTCTTTTTTCTTGGCCTTCTCTTCCTTGGCTTTTTCCCGTTCTTGGGCGATTTTATCCAGCTTCTGCTCCAATTTCTGGGTTTCTGCCTGGGCTTTTTCCGGTGCAACGGTCGGAGGAGGTGGTGGTGCAATGGATTTGCTGGGGCGATCATCTGGCGGTGGTGTTTGTGAATACACCACATTTCCATCATCGTCTGTCCAACGGTACATTTTGCTTGATACCTGCGTTGATATCAGAAAAATACCCAATAAAATGCTGAGGGGGATAAACTTGGTCAACATGCTTCGTTCCTTTGTTAAAACAGTGGCAGAGGGCGGTTTTAAACCCTTATCAGAGCAATTATAGCCGATGGGCGATCAAGGTTCTGATTACCCGTCCCATGATAAGCGCATTCGGGTTTTGATCACAGAATTAGATCACAGTTTGACTAACGCCAAAAGCTTGAGTATCATGCACCGCCTTCACGGGATATGAACGTGGAATCAGGGTATCGTTGCTATTTGATGGCGCGACCCGAAGGGCAAAATACAGGAAGTATTTTGTAATCTCTCTACAGGGTAGAGAGAGGCGAACGGAATCGAAGTAGAAAGTTTACGGGGTATAGCGCAGTCTGGTAGCGCGCCTGCTTTGGGAGCAGGATGTCGGGAGTTCGATAAAAATTGCCTGGAGCAATTTTATCGCTCGATAGAGCGACCCGCAGGGCAAAATACAGGAAGTATTTTGTAATCTCTCTACAGGGTAGAGAGAGGCGAACGGAATCGAAGTAGAAAGTTTACGGGGTATAGCGCAGTCTGGTAGCGCGCCTGCTTTGGGAGCAGGATGTCGG
>CAYXOS010000214.1:0-3995 GCA_964467115.1 uncultured Sedimenticola sp. | reverse complement strand
CGAAGGTTTGCAACGCAGAAATGAACGATTTTGCGCCGCAAGATGCCATGTCACGAATCAATCAGAGCTTCCTTAGATTCTAGCCCTGATAGCGATTGCTGTCGGGGCTGTTCGTTTTTACAGATTATTGATTATGAGTAAAGAAATCGTACAACCTGGAAAATATGTTTCCATTAGCTACACTATCCGCGACCAGGAAGAAAATGTTGTCGAGCAACATGATCTTCCTATCGGGTTCGTCTATGGCTCTGATACAGAACTGATAGGCGGTATGGATAAGGCAATTCTCGGAAAACGCGCTGGTGATGAAGTTGAAGTCAATCTTCCACCTCAAGATACTTTTGGTGCGCATGATCCCGAATTGACCTTCAGTGATGATTTGGAAAATGTACCACCACAGTTTCGACATGTCGGTGCCGAAGTCCAAATGCAAAACGAAGCTGGTGAAACCAAAACCTTCTTCATATCCAAGATTGAAGATGGCAAAGTAACCATCGATGGTAATCATCCTCTGGCAGGAAAGACGTTGACCGTACAGGTCAAGGTTCTGGAAGTCAGAGAAGCCCAGCCGGGCGAAGATCGTACCAGCGGCATCCATTCGGTACAGGCTCCGGGCTCCACCAGCATCAACTAGGCTGCATTCATCTATGAAACTGGGCATCGTCATTCTCGCAGCTGGGCAGGGCACTAGAATGAAGTCCGGTTTGCCCAAAGTATTGCACCCCCTGGCCGGGCGTCCATTGTTGGCTCATGTCCTGGCAACGGCACAACAGCTCGCCCCCGAAAAGATCATTGTTGTCTATGGGCATGATGGCGAACGGGTGCGTAAAGCGATTGGTCAGCCTGGTGTATGCTGGGTGGAACAGGCGCAGCAACTTGGTACCGGACATGCGCTGCAACAGGCGCTTCCTGAGCTGAGGGATGTCGATCGTGTTTTGGTGTTGTATGGTGACGTGCCCCTGATCCGCCAGCAAAGCCTGCAAAACTTTTTGCAAAACATTACATCTGATTTGGGGGTGATGACCGTTACCCTGGAAGACCCAACGGGTTACGGCCGTATTCAACGCGACGCTTCTGGCAATATCCAATCCATCATCGAGCAGAAAGATGCCAATGCTGACCAATTGCGCATTGGCGAAATCAACACCGGCATCATGCTGGTATCCAAACACAAAGTTGAAACCTGGCTGGAAAAACTATCTCCTAAGAATGCCCAGGGAGAATATTATCTTACTGATATCGTTGCCATGGCAGTAGCAGATGGAATCGAGATTCAGGCAAGCCAACCCCTTGCAAACGTTGAGGCCGATGGGGTCAATGATCGCCTGCAACTGGCTGCATTGGAGCGAACCTATCAGCGTTGGCAGGCAGAGGCTCTGATGCGCAATGGCGTCAGTTTGGCAGATCCTGGGCGGTTCGATCTGCGTGGTGAGCTGCATACGGGGATTGATGTAACCCTGGATGTGAATGTCATCATCGAAGGGCAGGTAAGCCTGGGGAACAATGTAATAATCGGTGCAAACACCGTGCTACGAAATGTACAGGTTGCTGACAATGTGTGCATTCGCGAAAACTGTGTCATCGAAGACGCCATTATTGGCACGGGTAGCAGTATTGGTCCTTTCGCCCGTATTCGACCAGGAACACATCTCCTTGGCAACGCTCATGTGGGCAACTTCGTGGAGATCAAAAACTCCACTATCGGGCTGGGCTCCAAAGTCAATCATCTGACCTATATCGGTGACACCCAGATGGGGAGCGGCGTGAATATTGGTGCTGGCACCATCACCTGCAACTATGATGGCGCCTATAAACATCAAACCCATATTGGGGACAACGCCTTTATCGGTTCCAATGCCGCTTTGGTTGCTCCTGTAAGCATTGGTGATGGCGCGACCATTGGCGCAGGCTCGGTGATTGCCAAAGATGCACCCGCAGAACAACTGACTGTTGAGCGCGCGCGGCAACTTAGCATCAAGGGCTGGAAAAGACCCACCAAGGAGAACTGAGATGTGCGGGATTGTTGGTGCAGTTGCTCGTCGTGATGTTACGCCCATTCTCATGGAAGGGCTGAAGCGTCTGGAATATCGAGGCTATGATTCAGCCGGTATTGCGATTCTGGATGAAGCAGGGCATATGCAGCGCATTCGCTCCGTGGGCAAAGTGGCTTCATTGACAGAGCGTTTGCAGCAGACACCCCTTGTGGGTAACCTGGGCATTGCCCATACCCGTTGGGCTACCCACGGCATTCCCGCCGAGCGCAACGCGCATCCGCATATGAGTTGTGAGCGAGTGGCAATCGTCCACAATGGCATCATTGAAAACCATGGGCTTTTGCGCGCAGAACTGGAACAAGATAACTTCAAATTTATATCCGATACTGATACCGAAGTTATTGCCCACTTGCTGGCACGCGCCTTGGACAGAGAGCCTGATTTCCCCAGTGCCTTTCGCAGTGTGGTGGGGCGCTTGGTTGGTGCATATGCCCTGGCGGCATCCTGTCCCTGTGATTCCGAGCGAATAATGGTTGCCCGAGCGGGCAGCCCCTTGGTCATCGGTATTGGCAAAGGTGAAAACTTTGTAGCATCTGATGTATTTGCGCTGTTACCAGAAACCCAGGAGTTTATTTTTCTTCAGGAAGGTGATGTTGCCGAAATCCGTCGAGATAAGGTTACTGTCTTTGATCACCAGGGGAATGAAGTCGAAAGAGAAATCAGCTCTTCCAAACTCAACGCCAGTGCCGTGGACAAGGGTTCCTATCGCCACTACATGCTCAAGGAAATCTTTGAGCAACCCGGTGTGGTGTCAGAAACCCTGGAAGGCAGAATATACAAAGGCCGCTTGCTGGAAGAAAGCTTTGGCTTTGAAACCTCTGCCTTGCTCGATAAAACCAAACAAGTCCATATCATTGCCTGTGGCACCAGCTATCACGCTGGGTTGGTCGCCCGCTACTGGCTGGAAGATATAGGCATTCCCTGTATGGTGGAAGTAGCAAGTGAATATCGCTACCGAAATACCATCGTTGCCGACAATACCCTTTTTCTCAGCATCTCCCAGTCAGGAGAAACCGCTGATACCCTTGCTGCCTTGCGTGGCGCAAAAGACAAAGGCTATATCGGCAGCATGGTGGTTTGCAACGTGCCGGAAAGCTCCCTGGTGAGAGAATCTGATGTGGCGCTAATGACCCGCGCCGGTACCGAAATTGGCGTGGCATCCACCAAAGCATTCACAACCCAACTGGTAGCGCTACGTTTGCTGGCTTTGGCATTAGGCAAGCGCATGGGGCAGACAGAAGAACAACAGATCGAACTCATCAACGAATTACATGCCCTGCCCCGACAAATGGAAGTGGCGTTGGGGCTGGACGAACAAATCAAGGAAATGGCCGTTGGCTTTGCCGATAAAGTTCATGCCTTGTTCCTGGGGCGGGGACCGTTTTACCCCATTGCACTGGAAGGTGCGCTGAAGCTAAAAGAAATTTCCTATATTCACGCCGAAGCCTATCCCGCTGGCGAACTCAAGCATGGCCCCCTGGCACTGGTGGATGAAAAAATGCCGGTTGTCTGTGTCCTCCCAAACGATCCCTTGCTGGATAAAGTGCTTTCCAATCTCCAGGAAGTGCGGGCAAGGAAAGGAGAGTTATTCCTGTTCAGCGATCACGCGGTAAATATTGATCTGGACAGCTATCAATCCATCACCCTTGCAGACATCAACCCCAGCACCTCACCTATTGTCTACACCATCCCCCTGCAATTGCTTGCCTACCATGTGGCAGTTTTGAAAGGCACGGATATTGACCAACCCAGAAACTTGGCGAAAAGTGTTACAGTGGAATAGTAACAACAGGGTCGAAGGAGCCTGTTTCGTGAAAATAGAGATGGCCTAACAGCAACTGTTGAAAACATAGTTGTTGCCTGCCTCCTTCATTTTCAATGGCTTACAGCGATCAAAAATGGCGGCACATCCATGTGCCACATACAGGCTGTCGAAAAACG
>CAYXOS010000213.1:0-4073 GCA_964467115.1 uncultured Sedimenticola sp. | reverse complement strand
AATTAAGGATTTCCGCGTACCGCTATCCAAAATGGAAAGCTGCCACTAGGAATCTTGTTCACCAGTTTTTGGGTTTTCAGGTCAATAACCGCCACAGCATTTTCACCAGTGAGGGTGACATACAGCCAGCGACTGTCTGCACTCGCACGAATACCATGAGGACCCTTTCCTACTTCTATGTTTGTAACGGCGAGGGATTTTGTGTCGATCAGGGAAATGATGTTGTCACCAATAGCTGCTGTGGCTACAAAACGACCGTTGGGTATGACGTCGATACCGCCATGACCATTTCCAACTTGGATTACTTTGGATACCTTGCCCGAGTCAAGATCGACAATGGCAACATTGTGTACAAAATCCCTGACATAGACTGTTTTTTCATCGTTTGATAGATCTAAATTGTGAGGGCCTGTAATACCAGGAACAGGAATGACACGTACCATTTTATGCTTGCGAGTGTCGATGACACCAATACCAGCACCACCCTGCAAGGTGACATAAGCCCATTTACCATCTCTGGTAAAACGGGCGTTGTGTGGTCCTTCTTCAGTGCTGATAGAGTAAGTAACTTTCAGTGTCTCCAAATCAATGACACTAATATCGGCTGATCCCTGGTTGCTGACATACGCCAGCTTTCCATCCGGACTGACCTTTACCCCCTTGGGAGCTTTACCTACGGAGATAACAGCAAGTTGTGTGCCGTTACCACTGTCAAAAACATATACATTATTGGATGAGGGGCTGGTTACCAAAACCATCTTTCCATTTGGGGTGACGGCGTTATAAAGCATATTGGGTCCACCCGCCCAGGTAACGGCATCAGGAAGAACCTCTACCGTGCCACTCTTTTTAATGCTTACGTAGGTAGGAGCCGGAAACTGGGTTTTGTTTGCTTTGCCATTAGCTCGATGGCTGGAATCAGGGATTGCCGTAGTCGACAAGCTGGAAAAATAGGCGGCCAGATTCTGCATGTCATTTTCAGACAGGGCAGCGGCCATGGTAGACATGGTGGGGTCTTTACGTGTGCCGGTTTTGAATGCTTTGAGTTGTTTGAGAATATAGCCTTGTTTCTGTCCTGCAAGGTTGGGAAACTCTTCACTAATGCCGATGCCATTACTACCGTGGCAGCCAGCGCATGTTGCTGCAGTGGTTTTCCCCTGGTTTATGTTGTTGGCTGCTGTGGATGTGCTGAGACTGGCAATAAATACTGCCAGTGTGTATCCAAAAATTCTGTTGTTCATGTTGCTCCTCGTTGTCAGTTATGATCATTTATTGGGGGAAGACAATGGGTTTCCACCCATCGATATCTCTAAAGGCGTAGCGAGTACTGAAAAAATTCCCTTTGCCGGGAATAAATTATGAATTCATGACGCCCTTAAGGATGTGCCGATTTATTCAGGACGTAGCAGATTGCACCTAAAAATTTTGAGAACAGGGCGGAGTTCACGGCGAATACGCCAGCTCGCGCCCTCCACCTACATTGGTGTAGGCGATGAAGTTATCGGATATTTCAGGTGCGAGATGTGAGCAGATGAACAGACCAGCGTACAAAACATCCACTTTTGCATCCCATAAATGAACAGACAGCAGAAATTTCAGCAGCTTATTCGACCCTGGCGAGATCGCCTCTACAGTGTAGCCTTGCGCAAATCCGGTAGCCGTGAAGTTGCAGAAGATCGTGTTCAGGATACGTTGTTGCGTGCATGGCGCGACTTTGATGGACTTACGGATGATTTGTCTGTTTACGCCTGGTTGCTGAAGATCCTGAATCATGTGTCTGCGGATGCGTACCGTCGTAAGCAGCGTCGTCAACAATTAGCTCCGGTAGTGACCACAACAGACCCACAAATGCAGAAACATCCGTGTGCAGCACCGGGGCCTTTCGAACAAACCCTGGCGCGACAACAGCAGCAGCAATTGCTACATGCTATTCAATCACTACCAGAAGATTTTTCCACCATCATTTCCTTGCGGGATCTGGAGGGGTTGAGTTACCAGGAAATTACTCAGGTGTTGGATATCCCCAAAGGAACCGTTATGAGTCGATTGTCTCGTGGGAGACGGTTGCTGGCGAAGGTGTTATTGAAAGCATCAGTACCGCAACTAGCAACAGGACCAAGTACAGGTACCGAGGACAAACTGCAATGAAATCTCAGCAAGAACTCGAAATCCTACATCTACATATTCAGGATATGTTGGCTGGATATGTAGACAATGAACTGGATGATCAGGAATGCAAACTCATAGAAGCGCATTTGGTCGGTTGTGAAGCATGTGCCAATGATGTGGCGCGCCAGCAATTGTTGCACCAGAATCTAAGCGCTATTCCTCACCAACAGATGACCTCGGATCAACAACTCCAGCTAGACCATGTACTGAACCAAGCCATGAGCACGGAGCAGCAACAAACGCGCTCCCCAGCAACATTTTTGAGCAAAGCCTGGAGTTGGATTGGCGTAGATCGTGGTATGCCGTTGACTGCAGCCACTGGTTGGGGCGTCGCAGTTATTTTAGGACTGGTGATGGTGTTCAGTGGCAATCAGCAAACAACAACCAGGGCTATTCCTATGGTGGAAGATGCTGTGGCAGAATATCAACATATTGCCCATTCCCCGCTGTCCCGTACAGATGGCGTAGACATGGCTTCGCCTCCGCTATCCTGGTCAAAATCCCGGATGCTGTCATCTTGGTCCACACATATCAGTGGTAAGCCCGCCCAGGTCTATGCTGTGCGTAGTGACAGCGCTGTGTTATTGCAGTTAAAGGTAGGGGATCAAGTGTTTTACAATAACCCCAAAGTGCGCGCTGCCGTTGGTAAGGTTGGTTATTATGAAACTCTGGAACAAGGGTTGAAGGTGGTGGCAATGCCATTGCAAGAGGGAGGGCTGTTACTGGTTGGCCCGCCTGATAGCATGCCATTGCCGAAAAAATTGTTATTAAAAACTTTTTGAGCGAGCCATGGCAGGGCATTCATTGTGATTGAGCAGGATTTGGGATCATCAGCAATTTCCTTGTTGTCTACCTTTTCTATTATCGGATTGGCAGAAATGGGCGACAAAAGCCAACTGGTGTGCCTGACACTGGCTGCCCGTTACCGAAGCATGCCGGTATTGCTGGGCGCCATTTTGGCGTTTTCATTTTTGAATCTGCTTGCCGTTATCTTTGGCGCCACTCTGGCAAATTGGTTGCCTGCTTGGACGGTTGCTCTAGCTGTTGGGATATTGTTTTTGGGTTTCGGGATTCATGCGCTCACACATGCCGAAGATGAAGAAGCAGCTGTGAGTGATGCGCTCAAAAGCGGCAAGAGTGTTTTCCTGAGTGCCTTGATATTGATAACCCTGGCAGAATTTGGTGACAAGACGCAAATTGCTGTGGCGGGTCTTGCCAGTACCGGGCATCCTGTTTCTGTCTGGCTGGGAGCCACCCTCGCTCTGGCGGTAACTTCCGGGTTAGGTGTATGGGCAGGGAAGATGCTGTTGCAACGTTTTCCTCTGGCACTCATGCACAGGATAAGTGCCGTGCTGTTTCTGCTCATGGGTGTCGCGGTACTTGCCAGATTGCTGTTTTGACGGCGCTATCTCTTTTGATTGAACGCTATTGCCAAGGCGTTGCTATCACTCTTCTTTGTAAAGTGCATCGATTATCGGGCAGTCCTCGATGGAATATCCTGCGCCTTTGCATTTCCGGGTCATTTCGTTGAGGGCTGTTTTCAACCGTTCCAAGTCATCGATTTTCTTTTGTACGGTTCTACTTTGTTGCATTGCCATTGCTTTCACTTCACCACAGTAGTGATCAGGTTCATCGACAAATGCCAACATTTCCTTGACTTGCTGAATGCTGAACCCCAAATCCCGGCACCTGCGTACAAAATTCAATCGCTTCAGATGAGCCAATTCGTATACCCGATGTCCACCCTCAGTACGGGGTGGCTCGGGCATAAGCCCTGATTTTTCATAGTAATGCACGGTTTCTACCTTGCATTCGGCTCGTTTGGCGAGGATGCCAATACCAAAACTTGATGAATTCATCTGAATTACCTCTTGAATCTATAGTTACTACAGGTTCTATACTAG
>CAYXOS010000212.1:0-4096 GCA_964467115.1 uncultured Sedimenticola sp. | reverse complement strand
TTTGATTGAGAACCCCGCCACAGTTTGCAGGAAACAATCACCTTACACTTTTAGCTCAGAATCAATAAAATCCGACCCTCTGGAGATACAATGCCGCATACATATTTAAACCGTACATTTCCCTGGTTGTTTGCCTCTGTTGCTGTATTGGCATTGCAATCGACTTCAGCCCTGGCCTGTTCTACAGCCCAATGGGATGAAACCAATATTGGTTCCAGCGTCGTCGCTGATACCACGGCTGTTTATGAAGGCGCCTGTGGATTGCGTATGGGGCTCGATGGCAACGGCAGCGGCTGGGTCAAGGATACGGTTCCTGGAACGGTTTCTCCCGCCGTTTCTGAATACGTCGCCCGCTTCTACGCTTATGTAGATGATGCGCAAATCGCCAATGGTGAAAGCCTGACAATTTTCAATGCCCTCGATGCTGGAGCGAATGAATTGTTTGGACTGGACTTGGTAGGTAACGGCACCGATACCCTACTTCATCTCTATGCCAACGATGGCAGCAGTACCGTGGAAGGCGTGGGTGACATCCCGGTGGAACCCGGTTGGCGTGCCATATCTGTCCACTGGACAACAGGGGCAGGAACAGGGGAACTGCATTTGTCTGTGGACAGAACTCAAAGTGCTCAAAGTATCACTGGATTATCCAATGCAGGGCAAACCATTGATTCCGTCAACCTCGGTGTGGTAAGTGGCAATACTGCTGCCGTATCCGGCACCATCGATGTTGATTCATTTACTTCCCGACGCACGGGACCAACAGGGTTGTTGATCACCAAAGCCTGTAGCGGCACCAATGTAACGGTAAAAAACGCCACCTTCCTTTCTGGCGCTATTACCTGTAATGCATCAACTGGCTTGGTATTCGACAACCGAGTAACTTTTGACCCTGGGGCAACCGTTGCCGTACAAGCGCCAACGGTCACGATTCGAAATGGTACTCGGGTGCGTCAGGGAGCTGTGTTGGATATCACTATTCAATAGCGCACTTGCAAGGCAAAAGGAATTGCCTTCAATCCAGCGCATGGTTTAAGCTGGAAAAAATAACACCACAAAAACAAATCCCATGAGCAAATCTTTATTACTCCTGTGCGCCAGTATTAGCCTGATTGTATTGGCACTCATCATGATAGGTCTGGGAATCAAAGCAGGTATTCTGCCCCCTACCCTCACCGGCATAGGCTTCATTATTATTGCTTTTTCAATCCATATTGTCAGGAAAGATATTTCCTAGAAGGTAAAAAGGGGGCAGCCAGGCTGCCCCCTTTTATACTCAACCTGAATTCACAGATTCAAACTCAAGTTTTTTCTTCTTCCTTCTTCGGTAAACGCAAGCGAATAGACAACTCCCGTAGCTGGGTAGTTGATACTTCGGAAGGCGCCTCGGTCAGCAAACAAGCGGCACTCTGGGTTTTGGGGAATGCCATTACATCCCGAATACTGTGTGCACCTGCCATGAGCATGACCAAGCGATCCAGACCAAATGCCAGTCCGCCATGAGGAGGACAACCATATTCCAGAGCATTCAGCAGGAAGCCAAACTTGTCCTGGGCTTCCTGTTCATCGATACCCAGCAGTTCCAATACCTGAGACTGTACTTCAGTACGATGGATACGCATGGAACCCCCACCCACTTCGGTGCCATTGAGCACCATGTCATAAGCACGGGACAGGCATGCGCCTGGGTCTGTTTTCAACAATTCCAACTGGGATTCCTGAGGTGCGGTAAATGGGTGATGCAAAGAATTCCAGCGCTTGGCGCCCGCATCCCATTCGAACATCGGGAAATCAACCACCCACAAAGGACGCCAGTCACCTTGCATCAGGTCCATATCCTCACCCAGCTTGACGCGCAAGGCGCCCAGGGCTTCATTCACCACCTGCGCCTTGTCTGCACCAAAGAAGACCAGATCACCATCTTCAGCACCAGTGCGTTCCATGATGCCGGTAACAGCCT
Source organism: uncultured Sedimenticola sp. (assembly GCA_964467115.1). GTDB lineage: Bacteria > Pseudomonadota > Gammaproteobacteria > Chromatiales > Chromatiaceae > Thiolapillus. Next base: position 2,136 of record CAYXOS010000212.1, on the reverse strand, counting down.
CATCAGGCAGGAACTTCAATATCGGTGATTGCAGGCCTTCCCGTCCTTTCTCTGCCCATTCATTGACTTTGATATATGCCAAACCACGAGCACCATAGATACTGACGTATTTGGTGTACTCATCAATGTCCTTGCGGCTGAGCTTGCACCCTTGAGGCACACGCAGTGCTGCTACACGGCCTGCGGGGTCTTTGGCGGGACCAGAGAACACTTTGAAATCCACCGTTTCCATTAAATCTGCTACATCGATGAGCTCTAGTGGGCAACGCAAGTCAGGGCGATCTGAACCAAAACGATCCATCGCTTCTGCCCAAGTCATGCGTGGGAAAGGATTTGGCAGCTCAACATCTAGAGCTCCTTTGAACACACCCCGTATCATATCTTCCATCATCTGCATGATCTGCTCTTCATCGATGAAGGACATTTCCACATCCAGCTGAGTGAATTCTGGCTGCCGGTCAGCGCGCAGATCCTCATCACGGAAACAACGAACGATCTGATAGTAACGGTCCATGCCGGACATCATCAACAATTGCTTGAACAATTGAGGTGACTGGGGCAATGCAAAAAATTTGCCTGCATGGGTACGACTGGGAACCAGGTAATCCCGCGCCCCTTCCGGTGTCGCTTTGGTGAGCATGGGCGTTTCCATATCCAGAAAGCCTTGGTCATCCAGATATTCTCGTAACAAACGCGTGACTTTTGAACGCAACTGCATCCTTTGCAACATTTCCGGACGACGCAAATCCACATAACGGTAACGCAGACGCAGTTCTTCTGAAACATCGTCATCATCCAGTACGAACGGTGGCGTTTTGGCAGCATTGAGAATTTCCAGCTCTTTGCCCAACACTTCGATTTCACCTGTAGAAATATCAGGATTTACCGTGCCTTCAGGGCGACGACGTACACGCCCTTTGACCCGCAATACATATTCGGTGCGTACCTTCTCTGCTGTGGCAAATACATCTTCCACATCAGGATCATATACGACCTGCACCATACCGCTGCGATCCCGCAAATCGATAAAGATAACCCCACCGTGATCCCGACGGCGATTTACCCATCCGCAAAGTTCAACTGTTTCATCTACCTCGGCCACGCCGGGTTCGCCACAATAATGACTACGCATCAATCCAATCCTGAAAATTAGTTTCTGAATCCTGTTTGGAATTCAAATATTACACAATGAAAACACCCCGGAAACCCGGGGTGTAAATTAACCTTGGTTTCTGCAAATGCTCAACCGCAACCGCAGCTTCCACCACCACAGCCACCACCGGATGGCTTTCCCTTGCCGGAGTCTGCCAAATTCTTTTTCTTGCCAGACTTGAAATCCGTCTCATACCAGCCACCACCCTTGAGACGGAAACCAGAGGCAGAAATCAACTTGACCAGGGCGGGTTTGCCACACTCCGGGCACTCCTTGAGAGGCTCATCGCTCATTTTCTGCATGGCCTCAAATTCGTGCCCGCAAGCCTCACAACGATATTCGTAAAAAGGCATAGCAACCTCCTTTCTCAGTTTGTTTGGGAGTAAACCGTGGGATTTTAACATGAATACAGGAAATAGATGAAATTGGAACCGCGATCAAGACGGCAGAAAACCCTGGACAAGGCAATACAAACCACTATTCCCCTAAAAATATCCCGGAAACCCTATGCCAGACAGATCATTCCCGGACAAAAAAGGAGGAGTCATCGGCCTCATCCACATCCAGATCGTGTATTTTTTCCAACGCCACACGCAGATTACTCAATTCTTTTTCACCCATACCAAATCGCACAAAGTATTCAGCGCGTTTGCGTACTTCTTCCAGCAATTTGTTTCGTTCCTGCAGGTAAAGAAAAGCGGTTCCCAGGTTGTATTTGTCTTGACCTTTGTCACGTAGCGCCTGTGCCAGTGCTGATACCTGCTTCATTTGTTCTTCATCAAGCTTTCTCGTAGACATTTCAAACTCCTGGGTCAAACTTCCTGATACAGTGTGAGGACTTATCGTTACTATCTAGTTTCCATCCATAAACAGGGTCGTAGCGAGAGCGATTGAGGTGCATGAGATTTCGCCTACAATAATAGGGGAGTCTGGTTATTCCAAATGACCCTATATTGTGGGTGAAAGATTATGTGCATCAATCG
>CAYXOS010000211.1:0-4155 GCA_964467115.1 uncultured Sedimenticola sp. | reverse complement strand
CTGACCCCATGACATAAATACAGAGGAATTTAACCATGAACATACAGTTACACCCCAAAAAAACAAACCTTAAACCCGTTTTCATGAACCTGCTTGTCATTCTCTTGGCTTTAGGTATGAGCACATCCTTTGCTGCTGGTGTCGCCGTCAACGGCACTGGGGTCACATTCCCCGATGGTTCCATCCAAACCACCGCTGCTAACGATACCAGCACCTGTATTCCCATCAAGCAGGCAGATATTCCACTGACCATCACCCAGCCAGGGCACTATTGTCTGACGGAACATATCGCCTCTGCCAATCGGGCAATCAGAGTCTTATCAGCTGATGATGTCACCTTGAACCTTAATGGTTACGCCATCGACGGCAGCGCCAATGCCGCTGATACCACCCAAGATGGTGTTGAATGTTTATCGGCTAAGAACTTTACTATTACCAATGGAAGCATATACGGATACGCCAAAGGCATTGACCTTGTCAGTAGTTGCCCGGGTGCTGAAGTATCCAATATGCATATCCATCACAATTACTCGTATGGAATTTCTAGCGGATCTTCCTCTCACAATTTATCAATCATCAATAACCGCATCGACAACATCGGGGGCAGCATCACTGCAAACGCGATTTACGGCATTTATGCCAATTACACAACAGGGCTTATTGTTTCTGGCAACACCATTGACTCGATTTCAGCTTCGGGTACTGCAGGAGCCTACGGTATCAAATCTGTTTCCACCCTTGGGGGGCAGATCCTTGGCAATCGTATTTCAAACCTGAATGTCGATACGGGTATCGCCCGCCCTATTGAGATGGTTTTTGGGAACAACATGCTGATCAAGGACAACAATATTTCCGGCCCGGGAGGGTCTTTAGCCATTTATGGAAGCAATGCCACGAAAAGTTTGTGTATCGGAAATATCACCTTTGGATACAGCACCACCATCAGTAACTGCACCGATGGCGGTGGTAATTATCCCTAAGGTTTCCCAAGGGGGTGAGTCAAATCATTTATGCCATGCCATTGGTTTCAATTGATGTCATCCTGATTTGACTCCGACCCTTTCCGAGTGCTGAATATTCCTGAATAGCCATAGACTTGCCCAAACCAGGGGTGTTGTAAACGAAAGTCCATGCTGAAATGCTGGTCATCCAGGGCTTTTTCGATGATGCTGGTGTGCCCCAATAGCAGCCATTCGGGAATGGAAAACAGTTTCTTTCCGATTTTTAACACGTAGCAGATGCCTTGGTAATGCAAGTTATGGTTTTCGACATAAACTTGCATTTTCAGCCCCAGAAAGGGTTTTACATATTCAATCAAAGTATTTTCCCCCGCCCACTCCCAATGACTTTTGAAAATCAGGGGCTTGTGGTCGGGAAAGCAGATGCGGCGTTCCCAGTGTTGTACTTCTTCCTGCATGGATTTGTGTACCTGGGTCGGAATTTTTGAACCTCGCTGATTGATCAAAACCCCCATCAGTCGCAATCCGTTGAGTAGTAATTGCATGAACCTGGGGTAATTGATATTGAGGCTACCCAGGTCTGTGTTGCTTTGCCGTTGGTAATGACGTTGCAGCGCAGGCGGCAAATCTTTCCATTGGGCTGCCATAACTTTTTCCATCAATGATTTTTTACACATGCTATTTCACTCCTGGAATAGATTTGAAAACCATCAGATACACAATGCCAAGCATGGTGACAAAAGCTGGAACGCCTAGCCAGAACCACAGGCGAGCATAGCGCCAGTACAAGTCGGGAAGATCAGCGTTTTTCTGCCCGGCGGCAAGACTGATATCGCGCATGCGTATCTGCAACCAAACCACGGGAATCCAGCATGCGCCAACAAAGGCGTAAAGCAACAGACTGGTGCTGATCCATGGGCTGTGCAGGGAAAATCCCGCTGCATTTGCCAACAGGATGCCGCTAACAGGTTGGATGATGACGGTGGGGGTGGTGAAAATCCAGTCTGCCAGTACCACGGTGCGATTGGTTGCTGCAATCTGTGCCAGATTGTTGCCACGGTCGGCTGACCATTTGTAAAATGCACTGCCCAGCCCCACGCCGAACAGTACCACCATGCTCAGCAGGTGCACATATTTCAACATTAGATAAGTCATAACATGTCCTCGGCAGCAAGAGGGGAGCGTCCCAATAATTCTGTTATGCCTTGTACGTCGGCGGTGTTTCCCTGTTGCAACATGCGCAGGTTATCGGGGTGAAGAATGGGGAGCAGATATCGCCCCATGCGCGCCATTGCCAGAACCCATGAAAAGGGAACAGGAATGATTTGGGCGGGACGTTTCCCCTGTTTTTGCCGAATAAGATTCAGCCATTGGGCAAAGCTGTAGATTTTGGGGCCAACCAGATCAATGGTTCTACCTGAGAGCTGAGGGCGAAGACATGCGTCTACACAGGCAACCAGATCCGTGACATGCAAGGGTTGAATCTGTTGCTTACCCCCATCTGCCAGGGGCAATACAGGGAAAGCTGCCATACGGCGAAACATGGCAAGGCTTTTTCCGCCTTCACCGTAAACCAGGGACGGGCGTAAAATAAAACTGTTGAGAGGAAGCTGCCGCAGCTTTATATCCGCAGCCAGTTTACTGGTTTGATAGGGGGTAAAAGCCTGCTCATCCACCCCCAGTGCGGAAATTTGCACCACGGTTTCGATCTTGGCGCGAGCGCAGGCGGAAAACAGCGCGGCAGGAGCCAGGTGATGAAGCACCTCAAAGCATTGCCGGGATGTTTCGGTGATGATACCTACACTGTTGATTACGGCATCCACTTGCGTCAGATGAGGAAGCCAGTCCTGCTCATCACACATTTGATTGAAGTCGAAGCCATGATGCCTGTCGATGGCAATGATGTCATGTCCCGCATTGACGAGATGTTTGGAAATATGGCCACCGATAAAGCCGCTGGCTCCAGTCAATAATATTTTCATGATGGACGTTCCTAATGCTGAATTGCTGAATTGAGGCGCTCAGCATAGAAAAAGGGGGGTAGAAAAACTTCCGTTATGATCTTTTTGGAACAAATATTGGTTCCTGAATGATCATTTTGGAGTGTTTTTTCTATGAAGCCTTCGATAGCGTCCTGGGGTCATGCCGGTGATTTCGCGGAAGGCATGGTAGAAATTTGATTGGGATGAAAAGCCAACACTCATGCCGATAGCAAGCACAGAGGCTGATTTTTCTTCCAGCAGCTGTTGTTTTGCCAATGCCACCCGAAATTCCCGGATGTAGCGGGAAAAGCCTTTTCCCAGATAAGTGTTGATCAATTCAGACAATTGGTGGGCGGACAGTCCCAATTGTTCAGCCACCCCACGCAGATTGAGGTCTGGCTGCTGGAACAGCTGCTGTTGTTGCATGAGCTCATCGAGCCGTTGTAAAGCATGTTTGCAATCCACCGTGTTCAAACTACTGCTGTGATGGGCTTCATGTGCCGCCTCAGCGATTTCCACCGAAAGCTCAGGTGATTGGCTCAGCGCCAGATTGAGTAGTAAGAAAGCCATGCCGATGGCGCAGGCATACAGGCCGAAAAACAGCTTTTCCGATATGAATGGCAGGGCAAACCCCAGCAGCATGACCATCAAGGCAATGAGAATGACACCGCCAAGAATGCCCAGTTCCAGCCGGAAGTAGCGACGCTGTTGTCGCAGGGAATAGAGATTCTTGGCCAACCAAGCCAAATACAAGGCACCCAGGGCAAAAGACAGGGGCAGGGCTTGTGGAAACGGCAGCAGGATAGCCAAAACTACCGGCAGGAAATGCAGGGCATACAGGGGGTTGAATTTGTTTGTATCCCGAAGTATAGAAGTGGCGAATACATAGAATATGGGGGCTATGGAAAATAACAATGCCGAATAATAGCGACTGTGTATGACGGCAGAATCGTACTGCAGATACATGAAGTGTGACCACTGCAACAGCCCCAGGGATGCCAGCAACAAGATACCTGCCAGGCGCTTTAACGGTTGATTGTGGTATTCCTCCCGGCGAAAATGCCCCAAAGCAAGGGACAAGGCGCTGAATAGAGAAAACCCGATAAACAGTATGGCAAGTGCATGAATCATGTTCCAAGCTTAACAGTAACATTACTTGATTTAGCCCGAAAAATTCATAAATTACACGCGCCCTCGCTTGTTTCTTGTTTCCA
>CAYXOS010000210.1:0-4262 GCA_964467115.1 uncultured Sedimenticola sp. | reverse complement strand
CCAGAATCAATCAGAGCTTCCTCAAGAATCAACGAATAATACCTGAACTTACGGGTTCAGGTAACACGCATAAATGTTGATTGATTACTAATAGGTGAACGAGAGGAGTGAAACCTTATGGCAACAGCAAGTCCCCTGCATCCTGAACGGATGCAAGCCCCTGATAATTTTGATGAATGGAGCGAAAAACAGGCGATTCAACTCGCTACGGATGATGGCATTGAACTGGGCGATGCCCACTGGGAAGTGATTTATTTTCTGCGCACTCACTGCAAGGATCATGGTACCTCCTGTACGGCCAGGCATATTCTCAAGGCACTGTCTGAGCGTTTTGAGGATCGTGGTGGAAGGCGTTATCTGTATAGCCTTTTTCCCCATGGCCCTGTTTACCAGGCAAGCCGTTTGGCAGGGCTTCCCATGCCCCCGAGCACCCTGGATTTATCGTTTGGCAGTACCCACTGAGGTTGACTAACGCTGAATTTCAGTGCTGAGCAAATTGTGCCGGATATGTTGGAGAATAAGGCGGAGTTCCCAGCCAATACCCTCACTTGCATCCGTGTAGGTGAGTAAGTTATCGGACATTACAGGGGGCGTGGTGAGTTTATGAATTTTCGGGTTAGCTTACATCCGCTCTTCGTTTGAACATCAGATCCCAGACACCGTGCCCCAGACGCTGTCCCCGCCGCTCAAACTTGGTGGTGGGACGGCTTTGGGGATGGGGGATGTAGTCGCCTTGGGCTGAAAGGTTTTCAAATACGTCCGGGCGTTCTGACAATACCGCCAACATGTGTCTGGCGTAATCTTCCCAGTCGGTTGCAGCATGAAAGATCCCGTTTGGCTGGAGCAACTGTGCCAGCAGATCCACAAACGCCGATTGGACAATGCGGCGTTTGTGGTGCTTTTTTTTGTGCCAGGGGTCAGGAAAGAACAACTGCACCCCTGCCAGTGATTGCTTGGGGATGGAATGCCTTAGAATCTCCATGGCGTCAGCGCTCATGATGCGAACATTGCTGATGTCTTCTTCTGCCAGTCTCAGCAGCAGATGACCGACGCCAGGTGTATGCACTTCAATACCCAGATAGTTTTTATCTGGAGATGCTTTTGCCATGCTCGCCAGGGATTCGCCATCACCAAAGCCGATTTCCAACCATACTGGATTGTTATTGCCGAACAAATGGGTGAAATCCAGTTTTCGAGCAGGATCAAAATCGATTCCAAAAACGGGCCAGAAACCGTTGAAGGCTTTTTCCTGTCCGGGGGTCATGCGCCCGGTACGCAGCACGAAACTGCGGATCGGGCGATGTTTTGGGTTGGTGCTGTCCACTTAGAAAAACAGCCCATCCACAGGCGATGATGCCGAGGCAAAACGCTTTGCCTGCATGCGACCCGCCAGGAATGCTTCGCGACCCGCCTGAATGCCTTTTTTCATCGCAGATGCCATGAGTACCGGTTGCTGGGCGGCAGCGATAGCGGTATTCATCAATACCCCGTCACAACCCAATTCCATGGCGAGGGCTGCGTCTGAAGCAGTACCGACGCCTGCATCGACAAGAATAGGCACTTTGGCATTTTCGACAATAGTACGAATGTTCAATGGGTTGCGAATACCAAGACCGGAGCCAATGGGGGCAGCCAGAGGCATTACAGCGGCACAACCCATGTCTTCCAGTTCACGGGCAATGATAGGGTCATCATTGGTGTAAACCATGATATCGAAGCCATCTTTGATCAACTCTTCTGCGGCTTTCAAAGTGGCAATCACATCGGGGAACAGGGTTTTCTCATCACCCAGTACCTCCAGTTTTACCAGATTATGTCCATCCAGTAATTCCCGGGCAAGACGACAGGTACGTACCGCGGTTTTCTGGTCGTAGCAACCTGCTGTGTTGGGCAGAATGGTATATCGGTCGGGTGGCAATATATCCAGTATATTGGGCTCATCGTTATTTTGTCCGATATTGGTGCGGCGCACGGCTATGGTGATGATTTCTGCACCGGAGGCGTCAATAGCGGCTCGGGTTTCTTCCATATCCTTGTATTTTCCCGTGCCAACCAGCAAGCGGGAGGAGAATTCGCGCCCAGCGACGCTGAATGTATCTTTGGTGTCTGACATTGAATAACTACTCGTAAGAATAAATTGATGGGTAGGATTTTAACTAGAAAAAACGGGGCTTACCCGCCTCCAATTGCCTGTACGATTTCTACAGCATCGTCTTCTTGTAACGCATGATTGGCGTGCTGACTACGAGGAATGAGCACTTCATTGACCTCAACCGCGTAACGTGTACCTTCCATATCAAGGCTGTCGATGAGGGCTTGTAACGTGAGTGCAGATTCGACGCAGGTTTTTTCGCCGTTGACCAGAATATTCATGGATGAATGACAAGTGGGTTATAACTGAAGTGATTTTACACTAAAATCAAGCCTTCATATTGCTTTTGGGGGAAGCTGGGCATGCAGAAATTTCATGAAAATCTTATAACAACAGAAGAAGCGGGAACCCTGGATGGTGTTTTTGCACGACGCTTGCATCGCTCGCCCGATGGGTTGGCATATCAATATTATGACAAGCCCAGTCGTGAATGGGGCAGCTACACTTGGGCAGAAATGGCGACTCAAATTTCCCGCTGGCAACAGGCGTTGTCGGAAGAAGGGCTACGTCCAGGGGATCGGGTGGCAATCTTGTTACGCAATTGCCCGGAATGGGTAATGTGGGATCAGGCGGCAATGAGTCTGGGATTGGTCACCGTTCCTCTCTATACCGACGATCGTCCTGACAATATCGCCTACATTCTCGAAGAGTCCGGGGTCAAGGCATTGTTGGTGCAGGATGCCGGACGCTGGAAACGTCTGGTGCCTTCTCTGCCGGAAGAGGGAGAAGGCAAGCTGCAGCGTGTCGTTTTGCTTGATAGTGGCAACGAATCATCCAAGTTTGCGCGCAATGACGAGCGTATCCGCTTGGCAGAAAAGTGGCTTCCCCAGGTCGGGGGAGATCTTTTGGTAAGGGAAAATGCTGATCCGCACTCCCTGGCATCCATCGTATACACGTCCGGTACAACCGGGCGCTCAAAAGGTGTCATGCTCAGCCATCACAACATGTTGTCAGTAGCCCATGGCGGTTTGACCTTGCTGGATTGTTATGAAGAAGATGTATTCCTATCGTTCCTGCCACTGTCTCATACGTTGGAAAGAACAGCAGGTTACTACTTGCCCATTATGGCAGGATCCAGTGTGGCTTATGCTCGTTCCGTGGCGCAACTGGGGGATGATCTGCTCAAGATTCGCCCTACGGTACTGATCGCTGTGCCAAGAATATTCGAGCGCGTCTACGGCAAAATCAAGGATCAATTGAAGAAAAAGCCGGCTGTTGCCAGCAAGCTCTTTCATATGGCGGTCAATGTCGGTTGGCAACGTTTTCTGTACCAGCAGGGACGAGGAGGCTGGTCGCCAAAATTCATGTTGTGGCCGATGCTGAACAAATTGGTGGCGAAGAATGTGGTTGCAAAACTGGGCGGACGGCTGCGTGCAGCAGTCTCTGGCGGAGCGCCATTGTCCCCTGATATTGCCAAGGTGTTCATTGGTCTGGGGATACCCATTGTGCAAGGTTATGGCTTGACCGAGACCAGTCCGGTTATCAGCGTCAATCCTCTTGAAGACAATATTCCTTCCAGCGTGGGCGTCACTATCCGGGGGACTGAAGTGAGGATTGGCGACCATGATGAGCTGCTGGTACGTGGGCCAGGAGTGATGCTGGGCTATTGGAACAATCACAAGGCAACCACAGAGGTGATCGATTCTGATGGTTGGTTACATACGGGGGACCAGGCGAAAATCGAAGATGGGCATGTATTCATTACAGGTCGTCTCAAGGATATTCTGGTGTTGTCCAATGGTGAGAAGATTCCTCCTGCGGACATGGAAATGGCCATTGCCCTCGATCCCAATATTGAACAAGTCATGGTTGTGGGTGAAGGGCGGCCATATCTAACGGCTTTAGTCGTGTTGAGTGAAGAAAACTGGCCAGCTCTGGCGGAAGTTCATGGGTTGGATGCCCAAGACCCTGAGAGCATGAAAGACAAGAAACTGCATTCGGATATTCTGCGGCGGATCAAGAATTCCCTCTCTGACTTTCCTGGTTACGCAAAAATTCGTCAGGTGCGACTGATGCGGGAGCCATGGACTATCGAAGAGGGGTTGATTACGCCAACGCTCAAGGTAAAGCGTCCCAAAGTGCTGGAGCGTTTTTCTGATGAAGTGGAATC
>CAYXOS010000209.1:0-4263 GCA_964467115.1 uncultured Sedimenticola sp. | reverse complement strand
TATCAAACGTTTACCTTCAAATATAGTAGCTCATTGAGAATTGTCAATTCACTCATTCACAGGGGTAATACGGTAACTATATGTCCATTGGACACTTACATTGAAGCCACCATTCGGCCAGTCAAAGAGACTGTGTTAGGAAGTTCTTGGCCTCATCAGCAGGCAAGGCCTTGCTATAATAATATCCTTGTACCACATCACAGCCCTCTTCCCGCAATAACGCCTCTTGTGCAGCGGTTTCCACACCCTCGGCAATTACTTCCAGGTTCAGCGTCTTGCCCAACACGGTAACTGCCCGCACGATGGCGACATCATCCACATTCTCGGCGACATTCATGACAAAAGAGCGATCAATCTTGAGCTTGTCGATAGGCAACTGGCGAAGATACGCCAGGGAGGAATATCCGGTTCCAAAATCATCGATGGCCAGCTTTACCCCCAGTTCACACAATTCGTTCATTACCGCAATCGCCTGACGGGTTTGGGTCATGATGGAGCTTTCGGTCAACTCGATTTCCAACCATGCAGATTGACAACCGGTCTCTCGCAATGCTTTTTTCACCACATCCAGCAGGGCATAATCTTGCAACTGACGTGCGGCCACATTGACCGCCATCACACCAGGATTCAGTCCTTCCCGGTACCATTGAGCCACCTGTCGACAGGCGGTTTGCAATACCCATTCCCCCATGGGGAGAATCAGCCCGCTTTCTTCTGCCAAGGGTATGAATTCGTTGGGCGGCATCATTCCCTGCTGCGGGTGATTCCAACGTACCAATGCCTCAAACCCTACTAGAGCCCCCGTCTTGAGGCATATTTTTGGTTGATAATGAAGGGTAAGTTGATGAGCTTCTATGGCAACACGCAGCTGTGACTCCATTCGAGCCTGCTCTCGGGCATTTCGGGTCATTTCTTCCGTGTAGAACTGGAATGTCCCTCGACCCGCTTCCTTCGCTTTGAACATTGCAGTGTCCGCATTGCGCAACAACATATAGGCATCTTCACCATCCTCGGGAAAGAGGCTGATACCGATGCTGGCACTAAGCACAAAGGGCTGGTCCTGGGCAAGAACAGGCTCCTGAAAAACCCCATGCAGACTTTGCAGGCAACTCAGAATCTGGTCAGAAGATGTCACTGACTGCATGACCACGGCAAATTCATCCCCCCCAAGACGCGCAATGATATCCCCATCCCTCACCCGTGTTTCCAATCGGGAAGCAATTTCCCCCAATACGCCATCTCCCACGGCATGACCATAACTGTCGTTGACTTGCTTGAATTGATCGAGATCGATATACAGAACCGCAAGCTGGGTATGCTGTTGACCTGCTTGTTCCAGATATTCTTTGAGTCGAGTGAAAAACAGTTTGCGATTGGGTAAGCTGGTCAAGGGGTCATGATTTGCCAAATGCTCCAGGCGTACGGTTTCTTGCTGAAGTTGGGCGGTTCGGCGTCGCACCAACAGATGAAAAGTGGCAGCCGCCGCTACGGACAATAATCCCATCATGCTCAAAATCAGCAATAACCAGATCAACCAACCCGGAATAAAGGGTTCCTTTTCTAAAGGCATCAACCAGTGACGCACTAGCTCATAATAAACAGAATCAATATCACTTTTGTATTCAACAAGATGTGAATCAATAACATCAAGAACAGCAACTTGCCCCTTGGGTGCAGCAAAACTCAGTAACGAGGGGTAAATCAGAATATTGGTATTTTTCAGCTGGAATTTTCGCCCATATCTTCTGCCAAAGTAGGTATTGACCAACCCAGCGTCCACCCAACCACTTTTGACCAGGCGAAACACGTCTTCAAAACGATCCACTTCTTCAAATTTCAGCTTGATTCCCAGGTGTTGCGCTCGCTCCCGAATCGCCTGGTATTGAATACTGTCTTTTACTACTGCCAGACTCTTGCCTTGCAGATCGTTCAAAGAAGGCAGTTCACGTTCAGCACGCACATACACCACCGACCAACTCGACAACACCACTTCGCGCCCAAACTGGAAAAGCTGCGCACGTTGATCTGAATAGGCCACATCTGGCAGCAGATCGATTTCCCCCTGTTCCAGTTTTTTCAGACATAGCCGCCATTCACAGGCCACATAGTCGAGGGTCCAGTCTTCCCTGGCGGCTATTTCCTTGAGCAAATCAATGAAAAAACCATCGGCTCTCCCCTGTTGATCAAAGAAAATTTTTGGTGCATTCTGATACACAGCGACCTTGATACTAGAGGGCGGGTTATCTGCACCTGTAGCGATTGAAAAGCCGCTGAATATCAATAAGATAACGGACAAACCAAACCTTACGACCACTGTTTGTCCCTCGCTGTTTTTATGATGGATACCTTATCGCGTCGAAATAATCGGTATAATTCTACCAACATCCAACAACATTTACCTTCCTATGCAACGCAAAGCAGTCGCACTCATCTCCGGCGGACTCGATTCCCTACTTGCTGTCCGGGTCATGCAAAATCAGGGCATTTATGTGGAGGGCATCAATTTTTTCACCGGCTTTTGTGTGGAAGGGCATACCCATGCTATCCGCAAAAAAGACCAGAAAAAGCCTAAGCGTAACAATGCCTTGTGGTCTGCCGAGCAACTGGGGATAAAGCTTCATATCATCGATATTGTGGAAGAATACAAGGATATCGTATTCAATCCTCAATATGGCTATGGTGCCAACCTCAACCCCTGCCTGGACTGCAAGATTTTCATGGTGAAGAAAGCCAAGGAATGGATGGAAGCCCATGATTTCGATTTTATCATCTCCGGCGAAGTGGTGGGGCAACGCCCCAAATCTCAGCGCAAAGACACCATGCCTGTGGTGCAAAAGGATTCTGGCATCGAGGATCGCCTGCTGCGCCCCCTGTGTGCCCAGCATCTTCCTGAAACCCTGCCGGAACGCGAAGGCTGGGTAGACCGGGAACAGTTACATGATTTTTCCGGTCGCAGTCGCAAGCCACAAATGGCTCTGGCAAAAGAATTTGGTTTTGAAGATTACGCCCAACCTGCTGGCGGCTGCTGCTTTCTCACCGACGAGCAGTATTCGATCAAACTCCAGGATTTGTGGAAATCCCGCGGCAGCAAACAGTATGAAATGGATGACATCATGCTACTCAAGGTGGGACGACATATTCGTCCTGCCGACAACTACAAGCTGATTATTTCCCGCGAGGAAGGCGAAGGTAAATTTTTGCAGGGCTATCGCAAACAATACCCCAGCATCAAAACCACCAGTCACCCAGGCCCTTTATGCCTAATCGACGGGGATTTTGCCGAAGAACAAATTGAACAGGCCGCCCGCATCGTTGCCCGCTATAGCCAGGGTAAAAATGCTGCGGAAGTTGAACTCGAATATCGCGACCTGGAGGGCAATACCCGCCAACTCCAAGTCAGTCCTCTGCCACCGCATGAACTCAAAAAGGAATGGGTGGTATGAGCCATACTGAACTGGATTGCCGTCGCCTGCTCTGCCCTATGCCCGTGATCCGCGTACAAGACCAGATCGCCCAACTGCAACCCGGGGATGAACTGCACGCAATTTGCACTGATCCTGGGGTGTTGCAGGATATTCCCGCCTGGTGCCGCATCAACGGTCATCTGGTGCTGGATCAACGGGTAGAAGACGATGAATACATCATCCATATCCGGGTTCAGGAGGAAGCCTGATGTCCAGCACAGAAATCGGCACACAGGCTCATCGGGATCAGCGCCGGGATGCTTCCCGCAAGGTTGCCATTGTGGGCGCTGTGGTCAATATCATTCTCAGCGTTGTCAAAGTGGTGGTGGGTATAGTAGGGCATTCCCAGGCACTGATTGTCGATGGCATTCATTCTCTTTCTGACCTGCTCACCGATATTCTGGTGGTGGTTGCCTCTCATCATGCGGCTCATGGTCCCGATGAAAACCATCCCTATGGTCACGGGCGCTTTGAAACTGCCGCTACCCTGGCACTGGGCGCGTTTCTGGTGCTGATATCCGGGGGCATAATGTGGGATTCTGTGGAGCGTATGATCAGTCCCGGAGAATCACAAGCGCCAACATCCATTGCCTTGTATGCGGCATTTTTCTCCATCCTCGCCAACGAAGCTCTGTACTGGTACACAATCCTCATCGCACGACGCATAAAATCAGAATTGTTGCGCGCCAACGCCTGGCATCACCGCTCTGACGCCATTTCCTCTATTGTGGTACTGGCAGGGGTGGCAGGCGCCATGCTGGGATATTTATGGCTGGATCTCGCTGCCGCACTCATTGTT
>CAYXOS010000208.1:0-4282 GCA_964467115.1 uncultured Sedimenticola sp. | reverse complement strand
TACAGCCCCAGTTCCCGCACGGCATCCATGTTCAGTTCAGGAACTTTCCTGCCCTTACGGGGCAGCGCATCCAACCCGATGGTTTTCTTGATCAGTTCCTCACTGACCCGTCTGGCATACAGCGGCGAGTCCTGGGCAATGTAATCATGAATGTGACGAACCTGAGACTTGGCATGAGCCGTCCACTTCACCACGATTGAATATCTTTCAAGACTTCCTCAGCGGTTTGGGTTTTGCCTTCGGCAGCATCCTGCTGACCCCGGCGGATGTTCTCCAGCACATACAGACGGTAAATCATCTCTTCAGTATCAACGTTATCGGGTAATTGCTCGATAGTATTGAGTGCGTCCTGTTTGGCTGTTTGCATGGAGGATTCCTCACTGTTATAGGTTAGCCGTGTGCTATCTTACCGATGACCCTTGTCACATCAGAGATGGTAGAGGACACCCATCAATTGTTATCCCCTCGGAATGGGATCAATATAAAGATACCCTCCCATTTCGTCAACTGGAAGACCTTCAAAAGAAGCGCTGCGATCTCCTGGGTCGCCCCTGGCGCACCCGCACCATCATTGGCGGCACAACCTACACCGCCAGCCAAAGCTATGACGGCTATGGCCGCCTGGCCACCAAAACCCTGCCCGGTGATGGCCTGACTCTCAACTACAGCTACAACAGCGCCAACCATTTGTACCAAGTGGCCGATGGCGGTCTGATTTACTGGAAAGGTATTGCCGCCAATACTGAATCCAAGAATAACAGATGGAGCATTCATATCAATGAAAGCTGCCTCATTGCTATACGTCGCGACTGTTCATCTCGTAAATCATACTTAACCGTCGTCTGCACACTGCTATGCCCCGCAAGCTGCCGTACTGTATTGAGATCCACACCCGCTTCGAGTAGCCGCGTAACAAACGTACGCCGTAAATCATGGGGTTTGCAGAAACCTATATGGGCAGCTTCACTGCGGGATCTCACCACGTCATACAACGCTTGCGGAGTCATGGGTCTATTTACGATGCCCTTGGCATTGAGAACGGGATTGAACAAGCAACCTTTTTCTTTACTACGAGCCTGCACCCAAGGCCGAATCAGTCGTCGTGATTCTTTGCCAATATATAGCTTCCTCTGTTTGTTACCTTTTCCAGCGACAACAATCACTTCACCATTACGGGTGTTGTAGTCACTGACTTGGAGATTTACTGTCTCTGAGCGACGCATCCCCGTGGCCAGCATCATTGAAAAAATAGCCAGATCACGCTTACCCTTGAGTGACTGGTCTTGCTTGCAGATACGATATACAGCTCTCACTTCTTTCTTGGTCAAGCTTCTCCCTGATGGCAGCTTCTTGCCCCGCACTGGTTTGATCCCCATGAGAATCATCCACTTGTCCGCCGAAATCAGCCCCAGGCTGAGGCAGGCTTTTAGCACCCCTCGTAGTGCTGATAATGTCAGGTTGGTGGTATTGGCTGATTTTCCTTGGGTGATCAGCTCAGATCGAATCTTTGCCAAATGTTTAAATTCCAATATCTGCCAAGGAATGTTCTCAATATCGTCTTCAAAACCAAGGATGCCGACCGCTGTAGTTAGCAAGCTTCGCATTGAGCGCCGACCGCTGGGAGCTAAACTCTGCAGATACAGGGTGGCTGGGTCTGTATCGGTCTGATTGATCAGTTGATAATAATGTTCCATTTGCTGGTCAAAGATCTTACGATTCATAGTATCCTCCTTTGCATGGATTGCTCGTTAAGATCACTTAACGAAAGTCGCAGGTTTTTCTTGCCAACATTCATAGCAAGCCCCGTTCTGCAAAGGACACCACATTGCTACCGGCTATCACCAGATGGTCTAGTACGCGTACATCAACCAGTTTCAACGCATCAGTGAGCCTTTTGGTAATGGCCTCATCGGCACGACTGGGTTCTGCAACCCCTGACGGGTGGTTGTGCGCAAAGATGACAGCTGCCGCATTGAGTTGAATAGCACGTTTGACTACTTCCCTCGGGTGTACACTCGCACCATCGATAGTGCCCCTGAACATTTCCTCATAACTGAGAATGCGGTGTCGGTTATCAAGGAAGATTGCTGCAAAGACCTCATGCTCCAAATGTGAGAGTTTGAGCATCAAAAAATCTTCAGAATCTTTGGGTTTGGTCAGTGGCCGTCCCCGCGCACAACGGCGGTTTACTAGTTTACGTGCCATCGCCAATATCTCTTCTGCACTGACTGGTCGCTCAAGAATATAGTGACCGGGTTTGTCATTGGTTTTGAAAGGTACATTCATGATTTGCTCCTTTTCTTTCACGCACAGTCGAGCCTGCGGGTGAACCGCAATGCCGCTGTGCTATTTGAATTAGTGGTTGTTAGGGGGTATTGACCCAGAGGAAGTAGGTTTGGATCGGGTATAGGATATGGCGATGATTGCCAGGGGGACTGCTGCTGAGAGCACACTGTCTACGGTTTAACCGACGGATACCACTAGAGTCATAGAGAATGAAATTATGCTCAGTAACTCTATCAATAAGCGTCCAGTGGTCGTGATACCCACCAATGCCCGTGAGCACCACGCCATGCTCGGTATCGATAAATTGCTGCACTGATTTCCAATACGTATCCAGTGACAAGTTTCTCGCACAGCGATAGGGTTTATGCTTGAGAATGGGGTATTGCTTGCAAACTACTTGATTGAGCAAGCGGGTAACTTGGCCTTGCATAACACCCCAGGTGCAGGCTTGCAGGAGATCGTGCTTTTCGAGGAAAGCCATCAGTGCGTTGAATAACTCCGTTGCTTCTCCATCGTCTATTGGATTACACAAGTGCTTGACGGCATTTACGATGGCGTACACACCGCAAAGACAATCCAAGTGGCCTTGTCGGTAGGGTTGGTGTCGTTTCTCTTGTTTCATCACAACCCCCTCACGCTTGTGAAACCGTAACTTGGTAAATGTCCATGGCGAAGTAAGTACAGAAATTTTTCTGCCACACCTGAAACAATTCCCAGGCTTCGGTTATTGGATACTCTCGCCCAAATTGCTGGAATACACCCAGGGAAAAATCAAAGTCGAGTTCTTTCTCCAATTCCGCAAAGGGGGGTGTGCCAACATAAGAAAAGTCGGTGACGTAGTGAATCTTGCCCGAAGCGCTGATCATGATTTCCACGGGATGGAACCCGCCAGCCTCATAACTGTATTCAGGGTCTTTGAAGCTCAAGATGACACTGTCAGATAGACCCTCCACTTGCTCCAATGCTTTCTGCAAGATTTGGATGAAGGGTTTACGTAATTTCAGGGCGTAGCCTGTATTTGAGATATTCATGGTTATTCCTCTTCAAAATAACGACTGCTAGAAAACACCTCCAGTTTCTATTTGCTGAATGACACGCACCACAAAGCCCGCCGCAAAATTGCAGACACGGTAAAGCCTCACCGAGATTTGAAGATCAGTGAAATCCATCAAATGGGATATTCAGGGAGTCCCGGTATCTGAAATCTTACCGGGTGGGCATCAAGTGTAGATGGGTGCCCCGGGGTGGTGTCGTTCGGGTAAAAACTGCAAAACCAAGCAGAAACCGAAGACCATAAACTATCGATATTTCAATAGCTTAGGGTTATTTTGACACAAAAATCACCCTATGTAAAGAGTGTAACCTACTGTTTTTATTGGTCTTTTTCTGTGTTTTTGGGGGTGGTTACCGATAATCACCCTGAGATAGCACCTTAAAACAAGGCATCCAAATCACGGTACGCGCTCAATACCCGGATCAAATCGATACCATCTGTGATTGCCGAATAGAAGAGGATGTAATCACCTACCGGAAAACTGCGAATATCTGGCAGCAATTCAGGTCGTAACCGACCCATACCAGGGTTGGCAGCCAGCCGCCATGCGGCGTCGCCTAAATGCTCAATCCAGGCATCTGCAGCTATTGGATTGTCTTGTGCAATGTAGTACCAGATATCGAGGAGGTCTTGTTCCGCTTGTGGACGCCGTAAAAGTTTTGGCATCCCACTCAACGCTTGGCGGCCAGCTTTTTCCGTCCCTGATGCTTGATCGCTTCAATATTCAGAGGAGCCGATGGGCCGCTGTCGAGACCTTGCTGCAAATCATCTCTTAACCCGTTGATTTGTTTTTCACGGTCTTCCAGCAACCGGAGCGCGTCACGAATCATCTCACTGGCGGAATGATAGCGACCGGAATCCAGTTGATTCTTGATGAAATCATCAAAATGAGGGGTTAGAGAAACATTCATGGGAAGCACCAATAACAATATTTGTTATTGC
>CAYXOS010000207.1:0-4284 GCA_964467115.1 uncultured Sedimenticola sp. | reverse complement strand
CGAATATGTACGGATTGCCCCAAAACCCTGAATAGATGATTGCGCATAATGTATATTATGTTAAATCATGTTTGTGGCATGTAAAGCTTGAATCAAGAGCTGATTTAATTTGTTAAGTTGGTAATAACCCTTTATTTTGATTGCGTTTGAACATCGAAGAGCAAAATCGCTGGTGGCAGTGTTGCCATATTCAACAACCTAGTCATTGAACATGGCAACCCCCGGTTTTTCTGTCATATACCAATTTTCTTGTAGATCACCTTTCCTTCTTTAACGGTTGCCAGTACTTCGTTGTCCTTTATTTCTGTCAACTTCTGCTTTAATGGGTTGTTGCGAATAACGACAAAGTCTGCGAGCAGCCCTTCCTTGATTCGCCCTTTCCTGTTTTCCTCGAATACCTGATAGGCAGGACCTGTGGTCAACGCCTGGAGTGCAGTATAGGCATCTATGCGCTGATCAGGACCGATGATCTGCCCGCTTCGAGATTCCCGCGCCATGGCGGACCAGATTACCCAAAAAGGATCCAATGGCGTGACATTGAAATCCGTATGGTTGGACATGACAAGCCCAGCTGCCTTCGCGGCTTTCATGGGTGAGATGAAGAATGCCGCTTCCTTGCCAATATTTTTTACATGCACATCACCCCAGTAATAGGTATGCAGGGTGAAATAAGAGGGAGTCAGCCCCAGTTCCACATATTTCGGCAAGTGCTCAGGGCGCTGAAATTGGGAATGGATGATAACGGTGCGCCGGTCGTCTTTGGCGCTGATACCTGCGGCTTCGATGGTTTTGATCATCATATCGATGGCGCCATCGCCGTTGGCGTGTACATGCAGGGGAATTTTGGCATCAAATATCTTTTTGGTAATGCCATCCAGTTGTTCCTGGGTGATGGAGGACTCCCCTTTCCAGTCCTTCTGCCCCGCCGGGCCACCGCCAAGATAAGGATGTGACACCAACGCTGTCTTGCCCTGAGGGGAACCATCGATGGTGATTTTGCAAGCTTGAAGCTTCAGGTGGTTGTTGTATTTACCGAATGGGTATTCGGGTTTGCCGAACCACTTGTCCATTTCTGTAAAACCGGGCAGCGCCAAAATATCCAGGAAAAGACGCTCCTGGGATGCAGCTTTCATCAGAAAATCCAGATCTTCCGCATGAGAATACCCTTCGATTGCCTGAGTGTAGCCGTTGCTGGCATACATCATCTGTGCAGGTTTGGTTAGATCCAGCATTTCCTGTTCAGTGGGTTGAGGCAGTTTGGCGAAAACAGGGATATAGGCCATTTCCATGAGCAGACCGGCAGGCTCGTTACTGCCTGGCATACGCGCAATGACACCGCCAGCGGGGGTCTTGGTGTTTTTGTCGATACCTGCCCATTTCAGCGCCTGAGAGTTGAGCACTGCACCATGCATGGAAACATGGATCAGCATCACTTTGCGCTTGGGAAAAGCGGCGTCCAGATCTTTTTTCGTAATATGACGCTTTTCTTTGATGAGATCCTGATCGTATCCCCAGCCGATAATCCACCCATCTTCTGGAATGTGTTTTTCCTTTTGGTAGGCTTTTAGCTTTTCGATGATCTGGGCAATGCTGGTGGCTGTACCCACGGGAGGTGCTGCCACATTAACTTGGTTGACCATCCTGACTGCAGACATGAAATGACTATGGGGATCAAGGAAGCCTGGCAACATGGTGTTGCCCTTGAGATCAATAAGTCGGGCATTGCCGCCATATTGTTTGATAGCGGCTTCTTTGCCACCTGTATAAACGATTTTCTTTCCCTGAGTCACCACCGCTTCAGCGTAGCTGGGGGTGTCGCCATCCATGGTGAGAATATCGCCACCATAGTAAATGACTGCCCTGGGCTGTTGGGGGGAAACGTCAACCTTGTACAACTCCCCTGCTCCCGGCAGATAGATTTCCTTTGCTGTGGCATTTGCAAGGGAAATGAACACCAACAGACTGAATAGGGGTAACAATCTCTTGTAGATAGAGTGGCTTATACGCATGATACGTTCTCCGTTCCGGATTGGTTGTAGTAGCTATCGATCAGTTATCACAGAAATGATCGAAGGCTTCCTTGTTGTTATCGAATTTTTCTTTCTTTGCCAGCTCCCAGGGACGCTCGCACTGCCCCGTCTTGGTACACCAGCGATACCCGGCAGAACCGATGCAACCATGGGTATCACGATCGGTTCCAGTGGTGTTGTTTGGGTTGCGGATCATCTTCCCCCGGTACACCACACCGTAAACCGAAATATCCTTGATTTTCATGGGGTCAATTTTGAATGGATTTTGATCCAGCAAGGTGAAGGTTGCTTCCTTGCCGACTTTGATAGATCCGATTGTCTGCTCCATCTCGATTGTGCGAGCTGCAGTGATGGTGATGCCCTTGAAGGCATCATAGACTGAAATTCCCTCATCGGGGCGCATGACTTTACCGCTTGCAACCACCCGGTTGACCGCCACCCAGGCAAGCAACAGTGGTTCTGCAGGAGCCATGGCGAAATCGGAATGCAGAGATAATGGTACCCCGCGCTGCGTCAATTCCTTCAGTGCAACCATGTTGGCGGCGCGCTCCGCACCTAAACCAGTATCGCTGTACTTGTCCGCCAAAGCCCACAAGTAATAAGGATTGGCAGATATCTCTATGCCGAGATCTGCTGCCCGTTGTGCCTGGGCAGCATCGAAAAGTCCAACGTGGTGGAAGGTGGTGCGATGATCTTTACGCGGGTGACGACGCATGGCGTCTTCCACGAAATCCAGGTATTGCTCGAAAGCCAGATCGCCAGTGATATGGATATGCAGTTTGTAATCTTTATCCCACCAGTAATCGAAGATTTGTTTCGCTTCCTTGGGAGGGATAATCCATTCGGCGCGGCAATCCTGACAATTATGGAAAGGCTGGCGCAGTTGCAGAGCCAGGGAATAGATAGCGCCATCACCAAAGGTTTTGTACTGCTTGGGAAGAAACTTGATGTAATCGGTATTGTATTGTTTAGGCAGGGCTTCGATATGTGCCGCGTAGGCATCGTTATCCATCTTTTTTACAAATTGCTCTGGGAAGCCGGAAATAAGATAGATGGTATAGGCCTTTGCTTTTTCTGTGCCTGACTTTAAAACGGCATATTCATCTTCAAAAGTGCTATTGGGAAAGCTGGGTTCAGCCATGGCGGTGAGACCATTCTGTAACATCATTTTCGAGATGCGATCCATGCCCCGGGTGAGCATTTCCCTGTCACCAAAGAAAGGTGCCAACCGGGTACCTTTCATTATCTGGTAGGCGCGTTCCCAAAAATGGTAGTTGGACCAATCAGCTTGAGATTCATCAGCTTTGCTCAGATCGCCCTTTTTGACGCCATATTTTTTGACGCAAGCCGTGTTCAAGTAGATCTCATGCGTAGAACGCTGCCAGATGATAGTGGGTACATCACCGGTTACTCTGTCCAAGTCTTTGAGAGTAAGTTCACCATGCCAGGATTTGTGATAACCCCAGATCAACACCGTTTCTTTTTTATCTTTCTTGGCGTCGATGATGGATTTTACTGCATTCAGATAATTTTCTTTGCCACTGACACCAGGATAGGTTTTATGCGGCATACGCCATTCATGGGGAGCAACGATGTCATTGGCGAGAATGAAACCGCCAATGGATACGGGATGGGCATGAGGCTCAATGAAGCCAGGCAGCAAGGTCTTTCCCTGAAGATCCACTTCGATGGTCTTACCTGCAAAATTATTGACTGCTGAAGCCTTTGGGCCAGCGTAGATGATCTTTCCATTTCTTACCAGAACGGCTTCGACATATTCTGGTTGATCACCTTCCATGGTAATGATATCGCCCCCATGGTAGAGGGTTTGTTGCAGATGCGCGGTAGGATTCATTCTATGGCTGGTTTCTTTCGCCCCTGAATTGCTGACACCCAGCCCCACTGCCAATGCAGCAATAAATGCGGTTGTTCTAATCACAATGTTATTATGCTCCCTGTTGAAATTAAATGTTCTCGATTCCCTTTCCCTGGGAAAATAACATGCTGGAAACCCATTATCAATAAATCCAATATTGGGAAGTTCTGCCTTGTTCTCAAACACCTCTTTTGGTTGTTCCAGCCAGTGTCAGAAAAATGCTGCAAATCCACGAACTCGTGACCAGGAGCCTGTCGGACTTAATCCTGTTTGGCTGCAAATCCCTGGATGGCGATCAACTCAGCTTATCGAACTCGTTAAATAGCCCTGCTATTCGCCTCATTCGATAAACTGATTTGATTCGCCCCTAGTGATTTT
>CAYXOS010000206.1:0-4338 GCA_964467115.1 uncultured Sedimenticola sp. | reverse complement strand
TGTGTGGCACATGGATGTGCCACCCATCGATGGCTGTAAGCCATTGAAAATAAAGGAAGGGGGAAACCGCATTTTCCGCTTCCGTGGTTGAAAAAGTCCATGTAAGGAGTTTTTCAACAGTTGCTGCTAAAGCATAGATCAGCACTTTCTCAACGCTTGGCGATCTGCGCCCGTTTGGTAATCGCCTCGCCCTTCCACATACCCTTTTTCTCTTTCTTCGCCAATCCTTCCATGGCGGCAAGATAGTTCACATTGCTGACATTCGTATCTACGGCTGCCATGCCTTCTCGCAGCAAATCCGGTTCTACCCGGTGCCAGCGATTACCTTCCTTGATGTACAGCCGGACGATATACACATCCCCTTTGGCATCGCGTTCTTTTCTGATCAGACTGGCTCTAACCGGCAGATTTTTCACCATTTCCCCCAAAAATTCTGACGCCTGCTGTTGCATTTCCTTCCCTTCGGGAGCCATGACCCCATTCAGAAACATACGGAATTTCCCTTGATGCTGAAGGTAACTGCCATCGACTACAATTTCATTTACACTTTTTACCTCGGCAATTTTTCCATATACATAGTTTCCTGCTGCCATAACAGGGCTTGCCATCCATTGAACAAACAACAGTAATGCTAGAATTTTTTTCATTTTTATATTCTCCGTATCGGTAGATAAAAATAGAATCACGCTTTCAAGGTAGCATCGAAACTGACCTCTAAATGTGAATTCACGCACGTCAGCAGCAAGCCCTAGTTTCCCCAGGCTTAAGCTGTGATCCAGATCTCCCTGCAAGAAAACACTTTTCCAACCACAACACATTTTGTGAAACATGGATTTATTTAAGGAAATACTCTCTAATTTAGTATATGCTTATAAGCTTATGGCTCTGATATGTTTGGCGCCAAAGCATCCTGTGAAGAAGTAACATGTTTGAAAAAGACCCACGAACATTTGCCCCGGATTACAAGGCCCTCTCTCCCGAACAGAAGGCAATGGTCAAGCTGGAAATATCCTTGTCGCGTTTTTTCAAGGGTTTCGATGCCAGCGTCAGTCGTTGGGAGCGCATGATCTACCCCGCCATGATTATTGCTGGATTGCTGGCCTTATCCGGGTTTTATCTTATTTATCATGTCACTCAAGACATGAACAAAATGTCTACTGCCTTTGATCCAGCCATGGAATCCAACATGGCACGGATGGCAAACAATATTTCTGAGTTATCCCAGAACATCTCCACCATGACCACCCAGGTATCTGCTATGGTAGGAACCATGCAGCACATGGATAAAAACATCGCCCAGATGAACAATCGAATCGGTGATATCAGCGGCGCTTTCAACAAGGTCAACACCAGCATGGATCTGTTGACTGACGATATCAGCTTGATGCGTGGCGATATGGGAGTAATGGCAACCAACATCACGCATATGAACCGCTCCATAACCACGGTTACGGATGACATTGGCGAGATGAAAGATTCGGTGAGAGTCATGACCACCAATACCGGTTTGATGGGCAGAGACATGCGTCAGATGAACAAACCCATGCGCACCATGAATACCTTCATGCCCTGGTAATCAAATGATAAACAAACAGCGCGGAAATTCGAGCCTTGGACTGCTTGCCAGTGTATCGCTCTTGATCACCATATATTTTGCAGCAAGCTTCCTGTATCAGCAATCGGTAAAATCTGCCGTTCAGGAAATGCTGAGAGAAAGTATGGGTAAAAAGATCGTGGTGGAACAAGTCTACCTCCAGGGCTGGACTTTCTTTGACCAGATTCGCCTGGGTGACGCCCTGGTCAGAACAGATGGTGAAACCAGCCTCATGGAAATAAAAGTCCGAGGCAACGGGCTATGGCAGCCCCTTTACATCGAAATTCCGGGCACAGAAGTGGTCAAACTCAAGTTCAATAACTTCTTCAACTGACAATTCCAGCATCTTGCTCTTCACTTGACGGCCCGCAATATTACAAACTTGCGATTGGATGCCTGTAGCGACACTTTCCTGAAAATACGCGCCAGTTTCTTGTGATAACCCAGGTGACGATTCCCCACCACCCACAGTTCACCCCCTTTTTTCAGTACACGGTAACTATCCTTGAACATATCCAAGGCAAGGTGATCCCCGACCACATGCTGCTGATGAAACGGTGGATTGCACAACACCTGGTCCACAGATTCTGCGGAAAAATCTGACAAGCCCGTCGCGGGGACAAAAGTCACCTTCGATACATCCCCCAGGATCCGTGCAAAATTATCCGCAGCAGATGCCAGCGCCATATAGGATTCATCCACACAATGGATTGTTACATCGACCTGCCTGCTGGCAGTGACCAATCCCAGCAAACCATTGCCACAACCCAGGTCTACAATGACTGCCCCAGGGTCAGGCACGGGAAGATGTTGAAGAAAAAAACGCGTACCAATATCCAGGCGTTCGCGTGAAAATACATTGGCATGGTTGGTAATTCGCCAGTCTGTCCCCTCCAGAACATAGTGGCTGGGATAAGGATTGGCGGGAACAACTAAATCCGGATCAAAATCCACGTGGATCAATTTGGCCTTTTTGCGCGCCGGTAACGTGTGGGTATTCCCCAGCAGTTCCTCCAACAGTGTCCAGACCTTGCTCGGCATAGTTTTCGTCATCCCCGCCACAATAACCTTGCTCTGGGGTTGCAAGACGGTTCGCAAACGATGCAACTGATACCCCAGCAATGCCAGGGTTTTCGGCACTTTGATTACCACCAGATGCGGTGCAACTGTTGGCATCTCCAAACTGCTCAAACAATGCAATTGCTCGGTGGACAGCTGATTTTGCGCAAAATTATTACGCAAAGCATCATGAGCCAGAACCGAATCTGACTGCATCCACACTCGATGCTCATGCAACGCCACCGCCAGAGCACCGAAGCTGTCATTCAGAATCAGAATATCCCTGGGCTGTTGTAACTGCTTTTCTTGCGCCAGCACAGTGAGCACATATTCATCTGCCGCATCCCAGGCACGCAATAACTCTCTGCGCCGCGGGGGCAGACGTTGTAGCGAGTAACAACCCATGGGCGTTTCAAAACCTGTTTCAGCCGTCATTTACACATACTGCCCGGCACACCAACCAGACGCCCAGGCCCATTGAAAATTGTAGCCACCCAAGTGCCCGGTCACATCGACAGTCTCGCCAATAAAATACAGCCCTGGCACAGTCTTGGTCTCAAAGGTCTTGGAAGATAACATCTGGGTATCGACGCCACCGGTTGCCACCTCCGCTGTCCTCATTCCTTCTGTTCCGGCAGGAAACAACAGCCACTCATTCAGGGTATGTGCAATCTGCTGTAACTGCTTGTGACGGATCTGCTGCAAGGGCTGACAGTCAAACACCTGCTCACACAGTTTTTGCGCCAAGCGTTTAGGCAGCTTCTCAGACAACAAGGTTTTCAAATTCATATTGGGATGGGTTTCTCTGGCCTGCAACAACCATTCCTCCACCACCACGCCTGGCAATAAGTCCACTTGAATCGCATCACCCTTCTGCCAGTAGGAAGAAATCTGTAAGATCACCGGCCCACTCAGTCCCCGGTGGGTAATCAGCAACTGCTCGGTAAAAGCCTGCCCATTGCAACTGACCGTAGCAGGAAAAGATATGCCTGCCAGATCGGTCAAAAAAGTCTTCAGGAATCCTGAACTGAAAGTAAACGGCACCAATGCAGGCTTAAAAGGAATGCTCTTCAACCCAAACTGCTTCGCGATTTGTAGTCCAAAATCCGTAGACCCCATACGCGGGATGGAAGGCCCCCCAGTTGCCACCACCAAGGCAGAAGCAGAAAAGCCCTGCTGAGAAGTTTGCAGCTCAAAACGTTGCGCTTTTCCGATATGAGTAATATCACAGTCGTAGCAGAATGAAACATCCCCAGCAGCACATTCTTCCAACAACATTTCAACGATGGCTTTGGCGCCCTGCTCACAAAACAACTGACCATGTTCACGCTCTTCCCAACTCAGCCCATGAGCTGAGATCAAGGCCATGAAATCCCACTGGGTGTAACGCGCCAATGCCGATTTGCAAAAATGCGGGTTTTTCGACAGATAATTCCCGGCGGAAATATCCAGATTGGTGAAATTACTCTTACCTCCACCGGAAATGCGAATCTTGCATCCCGCCTTGCTTGCCTTTTCCAGCACCAGCACCCGTCGCCCCCGTTTTCCGGCTTCCAAGGCACACATCAGCCCTGCCGCGCCAGCACCGATGACGATCACATCATAGACAGTGTTCATGATTGTAGCGGGTAGGAATCAATTTGCAGGGTTTTCAAGGCAAGCTCCGAAGTTTCTTGAGCGCTGAT
>CAYXOS010000205.1:0-4359 GCA_964467115.1 uncultured Sedimenticola sp. | reverse complement strand
GTATCCGCGATTACCTGCAACTGAAGAAAATCTCTTGTGGAAACAAGAAACAAGCGAGGGCGCGTGTAATTTATGAATTTTTTGGGCTAAAAACCAGCCAGCCACATTCTGACGCGCAGTCCCAGTTCAGTGGTGTATCCCACAGCGACATAGCGTATCTGTCCATGGGCATCAACAATAAAGCTACTGGGCACACCCCGAACGCCCCATGCCATACCCAGCATTCCATCCTCATCCATCATTACTGGAAAATTAAGCTTGTTCTCTGAAAGATAGCTGCTGATTTCTTCCACACTACCCGATCCAGTAGCCACGGTCAGCACAGTATAGTCTTCCGCCAAAGAATCGATACTTCCTTCTTCGGTTCGGCAAATGGGGCACCATGTCGCCCAAAAGTGCACCAATACAGGCTTACCCTGAAAGTCTCGTAATGTATTCATCTCCCCGGAAAGCATTTTTCCCTGCAACCCAGGAGCCGCCCCCACGGGCAGATTTCTGGTCTGCCAGAGATGAACGCCAAATACCACCACAAATATCAGCCCAATATCAATCAGCCAGCGTTGCCAGGGGCGTTTGGGTTTGGTTGGCACTTTGGGATCAGAGCTTGATGTCATGCTTCCCCCTGAGAATGCGGACAACGAACTTGCCTATCAAGAATCTTTTTTCTCAATTGCTGCAGTTCTGTATTGTCTGGTGAACGCTCTATCGCACGCTCCACCCACAGCAGGGATTTTTCAGGCTGATCCAATGCCAGATGGATACGCGCCAAGTGCGTAAAACTGAATGGGTTATCAGGCTGATGCAATAACGCCTGATGAGCGCTGTTTTTTGCCTCTTCATAATCTCCTGATTTGAACCAATACCAGGTCAAGCGGGCATGCAACCAATGATGGCGAGTGGAATTTTTGATCAGTTGCTGTAACAACACTGCTGCCTGATCAAATTGGCCTTTAGCTGCAAGTATTTCAGCCAGTTTGATCTGAAGAGGAAAATAACGGGGATAACGTAGGGAGAGAATTTCCAGTCCGGGTAAGGCCTGTTGTTGCTTGGCATCCAGCAACCCCAGCCATTGCAAAAACAACCCAGGGTTGTCTGGGTCTTGTTGAACAGCCTTTTCCAACAAGTCGAGGGCATCCTGCTTGCGATTGGCCGCCACAAACATTTCTGCCAACCTTTCCAAAAAGCCAATCTGGGCTTCATTTCCGGGAAGCTGTTTCTCCATCAACGTACATGCGGTAGAAAAATTTTCGTCGGCAAAAGCTTGCTCTGCCATTAGAAAATCTTCCATGTCTCCGTATCCACTTTCAGACGATTCCACAGCTTCGTTCATCAAAGACCTCAATACCCGCTGTTCTTGTTCAGTCAACGACGCCTTGAGCGATTCATCTGCTTGCAAGCTGCATTTTCTCCTTGTCATTTGCCGAGCCAAGGTACCAAGCCATGTAAACCGCTCATAAGCTGTGGTTTTGATAGAAGACAGGCGGGGTTCATTCGATGCCAGGTTCTGCACCAGCACGGGTGTAACACGATGATGCAAACAAGAAGAGGCGCACAGATCCTGTAAATGCAACTCCGTGGTAGCTACACAAATCTTTCCCAGATAAACCTGGGTTACTGCATCAGCAACAGATGCTTTTGCAGCCAACATCCAGACATGCACTGGATGTTGCGAAAAGAGTATGTTGTGCAATCCAGAGCCTTCCATACCGGCAAAGTATTTCGCCCCAGAGAACAGAGCCAATTGAGAAATGACATCCATAAACTGGGGGTGAACAACTCGGTATCCTTTCTCCTGGAAACAAGCTTCGAGAGTAGCTTCATTGCTTGCCTTGCGCTGATCATCTGGCAACAACCGACGTGAAATGTACAACTTTTCGGTGTCTTGTTGTCCTTTGATGGCAACTGCCCGCCGTCCCAGCAAACGATACAAAGACAACATCTGTGGTGAAATTGCTCTCGACAGCACTGCCTGTTGCGAGGGCAGTAACAGGGTCTCGATTTGCAAATCATCAAGGACAAATATGACTTTTTCTCTGGGAATGGACAACAGATCAAAGAAAGCCATGAGATATGGTGCTGCCGGAGCATCCGCTGCATGCAAGTGCATGACCACACCATCGATGTTACCAACCTCAGCAAGGGCCCAGGCGCGGGACAGGCTCTCAAGCATGAAATGTCCATAGTGATTGAAGAACCAACCAAGATAGAGGTAACGCCCCTTGATGATCTCCCCTTTCCCGACGGAAATTTTGTGGGGATTGCCTGCAGTTAGATCTTTACTGCGACGCAAATGGCATGATGAGGCCTGATAAACACCTTCAGCACTGTACACGCCACCTTTTGCACGCTCGGGGCCGAGATATTCTGATCGGGTAACGATGGCATTGGTCAGAGAAACCAGATCCTTTTCGGGTAAAGAAAAATCCTCGATTTGCTGATGCCATTCATGTGCCAGCCACTGATCCCTCGCCGACTCAGGCACAATATGTAATTCAGGAATGGTCATTTTGCGAGGGAAGCTCTGATTGATTCTGGACGAAGCAGATTATGTCTGAAATGTTCGAGAACAAGGCGGAGTTCGCAGTCAATAGCAGGCTATTGGCAAGAACTTCAACGCAGTTATCGGACATTTCAGGCATGAGATGCGAGTTCATGAATAAACCAGAGCTTCCCTAGTTGAATGCAACCATCCCCTGCTGCATGAAATCCTTGACTTTTTTGACGTATAACTGGGTTTCCTTATACGGAGGAATGGTACGACCGTATTTTTCTACTGCACCTTCACCCGCATTATAGGCAGCTGCGGCCAATTCAAGGTCATTGTCAAAGCGCTCCATAAGCAATTTCAAATAGGTTGTACCACCCCGAATATTCTGTGCTGGATCGAAGGCATTGGTAACATTGAACCGTTCTGCGGTTGCAGGCATGAGTTGCATCAAACCCATGGCGCCTTTTGGTGAAACAGCATTAGGCTTATAGGCTGATTCGGCAAGGATGATGGCATGAATGAAGTCCTCATCCAGCCCTGTGTCTTTCGCCGCCTGCATAATAATCGGTTTGTATTTCTTGATACGCTCCTTGAGCACCTTGAGTACTGGTGCAGGTCCACCGCTATGCGGGTTGCCATAACTGAAGTGGAAACGTTTGACCAGTTTCATTCCCTTGCCCTTGGAAGGAATATTGGTGAGCAGTGTGCGCCCTTCAGTATCTTTGAACTTATACACATCCGCCACAGCAAGCGACTGAAACAGAAACAAGAATATTAACCCGGCAACCAAATATGTCGCCCTCAGTGCTTCAAACAGGGCACGTATCAAGGCGCGGCTTGCAGGCAATGGCAAGCCCTTGTCAAAAGCCGCAACGCAGAGACGCGCCCTGTTTGAAGCACCTGACATCTTGATAATGAAACGAAAGGCCGCCCTGTCTGCGCGGGTGGACTGCGTTATCAACACTTGCTGTAGAGTGGCTACAGCGGCGCGTTGATGCCTTGCCACCCGCGCAGACAGGGCGGCTGATGGCGACATATTTGGTCGCCGGGTTAATAAGCTCAATACAACCAGGAAACGCATTTAGGCACCACAACATTTCTTGAATTTTTTACCACTGCCACAGGGACAGGGATCATTGCGCCCTACTTTAGGCGACTCTCGCTTGATGGTTTCCGGGGTAGGCAATTGCCCATCCACGTAATACCAGCGTCCATTTTCCTTGCGAAAAAGGCTACGCTCATGATGCTGTCTCTGCACTCCATCTTCAATATAGGTGGCAATAAACTCCACCATGCCTTCAGCATCATCTTCCAATCCCTGTTCAGTCGATTTTACCTCCAACCCCAACCATTGTGACTGCTCCGCCCATTTCCGCGTAGCCGATTCATCCCAATCCTGCCGACTACCAGCATGCAAACTCTCACCCAGAAAAGCAATGGCGCCTTTGATATAAGCCGAATAGCGGGCGCGCATCAGCGCTTCAGCGGTTTTGGCAGGTTCTGCACCCGATAAAACAGGTTCACAGCACTCAGCATAGGTTTTGTCAGCGCCACATGGACAATTGGACATGGGGTGTTCCTTCGAATAATCACACAAAGGTGGAATTATAGAACCTATACTCATTTCAAGATAGGGTCACATCAAGGAAAGCTGTCGCAGAGCTTACGCTACACATGGATGTGCAAATGTCGCATGAAGCAGGATGCTGGCAGCAACCATGGATGTATTTACAGCATCCCAGACAATCAATAACTTTCTACCTTCGCTGGGTAAATAGCTTTGTTGTAAAACAACTGCAGTTTTTACAACCCCAACTCTCGCCAACGTTTGCCAATACGCTTGCTGGAAACGGGAAACGCTGTTTTGAGTT
>CAYXOS010000204.1:0-4376 GCA_964467115.1 uncultured Sedimenticola sp. | reverse complement strand
GGCTTCCTTGACTGATTGTTGAAGAATAGTCTTGTCTTTGATAAAAGGGGTCAGTAAGGCAAAGATCACTGTCGTCACGACCATCAACACGGTGAAAAACCAATAGTATTCCGCACCTTCGAGCATAACGCTGCCATCATCATTCTGAATAAAGAAATTGACTGTGCTGGTAAAAATATTTCCCAGGGACACAGACAGCATGAATAGAGCCATGATGAAAGACTTCATGGTTCTTGGTGCCTGGGTATAAGAATATTCCAGAGCGGTAATCGATACCATGACTTCGCCAGAAGTCAGTAGCAGATAGGCCATCAGCTGCCAGGAAATGCTTGGCGTTGCCCCTGCGTCGATCCGTTCCTGAGCCATGGAGGAAACCGCAAAGGCTGCTGCCGCCAACATGAATCCCATGGCAACCTTGCGCACTGGGGTAAGCTTCATGACTTTTCCAAGGGACGGATAGATTACATAGCTGAACAAGGGAATCAGGACAATGATCAGCAAGGGATTGATCGCCTGAATTTGGGATGGCAGCAACTCTACACCCAACAATACCCGATCCATCTGTTGTGCCTGCAACACCCATGATGATCCTGTTTGATCGTACAACGACCAAAATACAGCGATAAACAGATAGATCAGCAATAAACGCCCGAAGACACGCAAGCTGTCAGGCGACATGACTTCGGTTAGAAATGCGCGTCCCGACGGCGGAATGTGTACAAATTTATTGCGCCCCATCCAGAACATCAGGGTTGCCAGAGCCATCAACACCCCCGGCACACCAAACGCCCAGTGAGCTCCGTAGTGTTTCAACAACCAGGGGGTGAGTAAGGTGGAAATAAATGCACCAACATTGATCGCCATATAAAACCAACCAAAAGTACGACTGATCAAGGCTCGGTTACTGTGTCCAAACTGATCACCCACATGGGCTGACACACAAGGCTTGATCCCTCCCGCTCCAAGGGCGATCAAGCCCAGCCCAATCGCCAAACCCAGACGCGTATCATCCAGCGCCAATGCCAGATGTCCCGCACAATACACCAGTGACAAGAACAGAATAGTCCGGTATTTTCCCAGCCATACATCCGCCAGAATAGCACCCAACAAGGGGGTAAAATAAACCGCTGATACAAACAGGTGATACCACCCCTTGGCGTCTTCATCACTCATGGGCGCCAATAGCCCTGAGTTGCCCATCAGGTATTGGGTCATGAACACTACCAGAATGGTACGCATGCCATAGAAACTGAATCGCTCGGCAGCTTCGTTACCAATAATATAAGGTATACCGGCGGGCATACCTTTCTGATCGACAGGACGGGTAAGGTAACTCATAGAAATGCTGTACTATTGTTGTTCAAGTTGGAAGAGGAAGTATAGTGCCTGAAAGCAGATTTTACGATTATCTTATTGTGGGGCAAGGGCTTGCAGGCAGTCTGCTGGCATGGCGCTTGTTACGTGCAGGGAAAAGGCTACTTGTTGTCGACGATACACACCATGGTTCCTCCTCCATGGTTGCCGCAGGCGTCATCAATCCTCTGGCAGGAAAACGCTTCAATCATTCGCCTCTGATCCACTCCTGGCTGACAGCGGTGCATACAACCTACGGCCAGTTGAGCAAACAAAGCGGCATAGATTTCTGGCAACCGATGGATATGTGGCGTTTGTTCCGTGAACCAGAACAATATCGCTTCTATGACCGCTTACCCCCTCAAACGGCAATCAGTTCATTGATCGGAGAACGCTTTTCTGCCGATACCGTCGGTCAGCCCATTCACGCCCCTCTGGGTGGTTTCATCCAGCATCACACTGGCTATGTACGCCTGCCAGCGCTACTCACTTTCCTGGGGCAGTGGTTGGCAGAACATAACGCCATACAGCGATCCCAAGTGGAATACACAGATTTGTGCATACACTCCGACCATATCCGCTACGCCAATTATCAGGCGCGACATATTGTGTTCTGCGATGGTTATCGTGGCATGCACAACCCCTGGTTCAACTACCTGCCTTTTGCTCCGGACAAAGGGGAAATACTGACATTGCAACAACGGAATGATACAAAAGACGGGCAACTGCCCAATGGAATCATCAACAGCAACAACTGGCTATTGCCTATAGATGGAGGGAAATTTCGTCTGGGTTCCACTCACAACCATGAGGTACAGGACAATATACCCAGCACTACTGGCGTCTCGGCATTGATGGAAGGAATGAACAAGTTACTACTGCATCCCCAGCAACTGCAGTTGCTACGCAGTGAAGCGGGAGTCAGACCGGCAACCAGTGACCGACAGCCTTTTCTGGGAACCCATCCTGCACAACCCCGATTGCATATATTCAATGGTTTTGGCGCACATGGAAGTTTGACTATTCCCTGGTACAGCCAACAGATGCTGGATTGGCTGGAGCACCAGCAGAGGTTGCCGGCAGCGGCAGATATCCACCGCTACCGGGTACCAGGAAAGCGCTGATTGATTCTGTACGAAGCAGGTTAGCCTGACAATCAGGGAACCACTTGATCGATCAGCAGATCAATCTTGCTGTCCTTACCAATATTGATAACCATCTCCTTGCTTTGCAGGTCGCCACTGGATGCCATGGGCTGACCGCCTTTGGCGATACGGGCAGCAATTTTCAACTGCGCATAATCTGCCAGCTTGCTACCAGGCTGTAACATCTTGCTGTCATCCAGAGTTACCTCTATCGGCAATTGACCGGCAGTAAGACGTACCGCCGCAACCGGCATGGGGCGACCTGTTACCTGTTTGGCAAAAATAAACAAACGATCCCCGGGGCTGGCTTGCTTCTGCAATTCAGGAGACAGGCTCACCCGCAATGTTATGCTGGCAGCAGAATCAGCAACAGGTTGTGCAACTTGCGAGGGAGGTTGTTGCGCAACCGCAGAACCAGGGTCATCCAGCTTGGTGCCGGATTTCTCCGCTGCTGCCTTTGCCGTACCAATCAACACACGCAATTCTTGTACATAATCTGGTTTCTCTGCCAAACCCGCTTCTGCCTGCCGCCAGTAGTAAACCGCATTCTGGTAGTCACCGGATTCCATCGCACCTTGCCCGGCAAGCCATAACGCCGTGGGGTCATCAGGTGATTTATCCAATGCCTCACGCACCAACTCATACGGACGACCGCTAAGTTTGCCGCCTTGCACCATTGCCAGCGAATCTGCCAAAGCAATCAACGCCTGAGGATGATTATCTGTAAGCTTGGCGAGGGTCTCGTAAGCCGTCACCGCATCCTGATAACGGTTCATGGATTGATACACCCTCCCCAGCATGAACCAACCTTCAGGATCATCAGGCGTTTGTTTAACTTTTTCTTCCAACCCCACCAGCAACTCTGCCATGGTAGGGGTTTTACCACTGGCATTCATAGCATGGGGGCTTTGTGCGCCAGGCTGACCACTCATATCAAGATACTGCGGCGAACCCAGCTTCATATACAAGCCCACACTCAATAAAGGAAGTAGCAAGGCGATAGCAAAAGCCGCGGCTTTGGCACTGGCAGGCTGTACTGTTGCTACAGAATCTTCCAGTTCTGTATCTTCCAGTAACCCGGCTTCCAATTCTTCTTTGGCCTGGTTATAAGTTTCATCATCCAGATTGCCAAGGGCTTTTTCTCGCTCCAGTTCCTGTAGCTTTTCCTTTGCCAGCTGGAGATTCTGTTCACGCTGATTGCTCCTTATTTCCTGGCGCTTACGCAGAAGCACAAAAACCAGCACAGCTACACCCACGCCCAGCATCAGGGCAACAATAATCCAGAAAGTCATTCTTTATCCTCGGTAGATTTTTTTTCTTCGGTTTGATCCTGGAGCAATTTCTCCGCACGCTGACGTTGCTCTTCGGTCAGCACATGTTCATTGCTTGCTGGTCGACGACGGATAATACGGATCAACATCAACAACCCGAGTATGAAAATAACCACTGGCCCCAGCCACAAGATCAATGTGCTGGATTTGAATGGCGGCTTGTACATGACAAAATCACCATAGCGCGCCACCATGAATTCAACGATCTGATCCTTGTTTTCACCTTTCTTGATCATTTCGTAAGTCTTGCGGCGCAAATCTTTTGCCAACTCCGCATTGGAATCAGCGATATTCTGATTCTGGCAGACAAGGCAACGCAATTCCTGGGTCAGTTCCAGGTACAAGGCTTCCCGCTCCGGGCTGGAAAATTCATAAGTATCAATACGCGCAAATGCACTACTGCTCATCCACAGAATCATTGCAAAAGCAAAAATGCTTTTGTTAACAGGCTGTTGAAAGACACCGTTTTTCAACGACTTGTGTGTGACACATGGATGTGCCGCCATTTTCGATGGCTGTAAGCCATTGAAAATAAAGGAAGCGGGAA
>CAYXOS010000203.1:0-4425 GCA_964467115.1 uncultured Sedimenticola sp. | reverse complement strand
TTGCAGGAATATCCCTGGGGCATTGGTTCCCCGCCCTGTTTCAGACGCTCGGACATCTGGAAATCGCCCAGGTAAACATTCCTGTTGCCCTACTCATCTGGCTGATGATCATCCCCATGCTTCTCAAAGTGGACTTCCGTGCATTGCACCACGTCAAGGAACACTGGCGGGGAATGGGGGTGACGCTTTTCGTCAACTGGGCGGTAAAACCTTTTTCCATGGCACTGCTGGCCTGGTTGTTCATAAGATGGCTGTTTGCCCCTCTGCTTCCCGCAGAACAAATCGACAGCTATGTTGCCGGTCTCATTCTTTTGGCTGCCGCTCCCTGTACCGCCATGGTATTTGTATGGAGCAATCTTTCTGGAGGGGAACCTCATTTCACCCTTTCCCAGGTGGCGCTGAATGACCTCATCATGATTTTCGCATTTGCACCTATCGTGGGATTGCTACTGGGACTTTCTGCCATAACGATTCCGTGGGACACCTTGCTTCTTTCTGTCGTGCTCTACATCCTGGTACCCGTTGCCATAGCCCAGATCTGGCGTTACAGGCTACTGAAAAAAGGCGGAAAAAAGGCCTTGAACCAAACACTTGACCGGCTTGGCCCAATATCCCTTTCAGCCCTGCTCACTACCCTTGTTCTGCTGTTTGGTTTCCAGGGGAAGCAAATTCTGTCCCAGCCCCTGATTATTGCCTTGTTGGCCGTACCTATACTCATACAGGTCTATTTCAACTCGGGATTGGCCTACATCCTCAACCGGAAACTTGGTGTGGCGCATTGTGTAGCCGCCCCTTCCGCCTTGATCGGAGCGAGCAATTTCTTTGAACTGGCAGTAGCTACAGCCATATCGCTGTTTGGTTTCAATTCCGGTGCGGCGCTGGCCACCGTCGTTGGAGTTTTGATTGAAGTTCCTGTGATGCTTTCCGTAGTCAAAATCGTGAACAGAAGCAAACATTGGTATGAAGCCGGCCAACAATGAAAACACGCTTGGAAACTCAATGAAAAACCATCAATCATTTCAGGAACGTCTGGATGGAAGCTTTACCGGCATTCTGCATTGGTCGCAACTGAACTCACTCTGGAAAACATTAGAAGAGCAAGATTGCCCCTGGTATGTTTATCAGGTTGGCTTGCCTTTGCCCAATGCACCCATTCAGGGTGAGGAATTGTCTTCCGCACTGAAAGAACTGGATGCCCTGCTTCATCAGGAGCATGACTATGACTACTGTGGCATTGTTTATGCCGACGACCTGGAGAATCCCACATTGATCAAAGTGTATGACCCAAACAACCTGGGATCTTCCTGCGGTTGCAGCGGCCATAGAATTCCGCCACGCTGGATTATCAGTCAGTCCCCACCAGAGATCATTGAGG
Source organism: uncultured Sedimenticola sp. (assembly GCA_964467115.1). Taxonomy (GTDB): domain Bacteria; phylum Pseudomonadota; class Gammaproteobacteria; order Chromatiales; family Chromatiaceae; genus Thiolapillus. Next base: position 3,050 of record CAYXOS010000203.1, on the reverse strand, counting down.
ACAATGCACCGATACCCAACAACCGTAAACGGTGGTGGATGAAAGTATTTTCCAGGATTCAATCATGAAAAACCAAGACCTCCCTGTACTACCCGCCTATTTCCCTGAAAATCTCATACAGAACGCCAAAGTAATTTCCCTGAAAAAAGGGGAACGCCTTTTTCTGACCAAGGACAAGGTGATGGGCATCTACTATGTTCTCGAAGGTGAACTGAAGGCCCTTCGCAACATGGTAGAAGGGACCGAGGTGGTAATGATGAGATCAGAAGCGGGCAACTATTTTGGTGAGTCTGCTCTCGCCATAGAAAGTTATGTTTGCGATGCACTCTGTACAAAGGATGCCCTCGTCGTGTTTCTGCCCAAGGAGCAGTTGACCGAGGCCATGAAAGACCTGAAATTCATGACAGAATTCACCCTTTCTCTGGCGAAGAATGTCCGCCGGCAGTGCAGTCGTTACGAGCGACTGCGGTTGCACAAAGCCAGGGACAGGCTGCTGCATTTTCTTTCCTGCGAATCTGACCCCAATGGTCAGATTGAGTGGCATTCATCGCTCATTGAGCTTGCCGGTGAGCTGGCTATCGAGCCGGAAACACTCTACCGCGTTCTGGCTGAACTGGAACGCGAGGGCATAATCATACGCAACAAGCGCCAAATCAGATTGAATAATTCCAATAATCACTGACCCTTTGGCAGTCACGTTCCTGCCCGCAATCACCAGGCATCAACCGCTACACATCCAATCGACTCAATCCTAACTACGATCATATTTTTTCCTCTACAGCTCAGTACCATGTGGATTTCACGCTAGGGGGCTTTTGAAATCGACTGTATTCAGGTTGTTCTATGTGAACCTCGGGACCAATCATGAACCCGCATCGTGAGCTGAGTTTCAGCAACACGATCACTGCTGGTTCATAACTCAATTCAGAGCGTTCTGATAGCACAACCGGTCGCACGCGTGAAACAAAGGTAAAGCCATGTTTAAGCACATATGATTTTATCTAATCGAATACCCATGAGGAGTAAAAATATGAAATTTCAAAAGAGCGTTATCGCAGCAGCAATAGGCGCTGTTATCAGTCTGCCGGCCATGGCTGACGATACTGAGATATTGCAACAGATGCGCACCCAACTTGCGGCCATGCAGAAAAAGATCGACGAGTTGGAAAAAAAACAAGAACAAACCATGAATGCCCAGAAAGAACAAGGCAAGAAATCTTCAGACTGGTCGCTTAACTCCAAAGCTTTGCAGGTTTATGGTCAGGCCAGGGTGAGTGTAGATAATCATTCCGGCGATTGGAAACCGGGCAAAGACGGTACATCAATCGTCAGCAACGCCTCCCGCGTTGGTGTAAAAGGCGCCCTCCCCAGCGGTCTGGGTGACACCAATATCATCTATCAGGCTGAACTGCGTTACGAGACTACCGACTCCGTCAATGGGACCGCAGGTAAACAGGTCGAGTTTCGGGAGGGCTATGGTGGTCTGGCGAGTAAGACCTGGGGTAAAGTCCGCCTAGGCCGTCTGAGTACAGGCTACAAATCAACCCTGACCAAAATCGATCCTTGGAACGATAATGCACCACAATCCCGCTCCGGCGGTCGTCAGGGTAGTTCTGAACTGCATTCCAGCTACTTCAACAATGCAGCAGAATATGTGACCCCCAATTTCAACGGCTTCAGCGGCAATGCCTGGTACGCCAGTGAATTCGACAATAGCGGTAAGCCTTTGCACAATACCGGCACACTGAAAAATTATCTGGGTGGTTCTGCCGGCGGATTCGGTCTTAAATTCAAGAACAAATCATTCATCGCCGGTGCTGATTACATCAACATCGATGCGGATGAGATCACCAAGCCGGGACTCGAGAATGGCAATGGTTGGCAAATTGGCGCACGCTACAAACTCGGTGCTTTTTCTACTGCCGCCCTGTATGAAGATGTGGAAGACCTTGGGCTGGGAAATAACTTCTATCTCAATGGCATATACAAAATGGGGAACACCCGTTTCATCGCCGCATACGGCCAGAATCGTGACGCAAGTGTTTATAAAAATGATGACTACAACAACTGGACCATTGGTGTGAAGTACGCGCTGAACAAGAAATCGGAATTGCTTGCAGCCTACAACAGCCGCATGAACGACACACAGAATACCGAGGAAAACACCTTTACCATTGGCATGAACGCCAAGTTTGGCTACTGATAACCCTCGCTTCTAAGCACGATTGGCGGTACTCTTTTCGGAGAGTACCGCATTTTTTATTCTCTCTATCAGAACTGAATTACAAAGGTTTTACCATGAAAAATATTGTTTCCACCTTATTGCTCTTTCTCTGGCTTGCCGTGCCAACCGCGCAGGCATCACCGGAATTCATGATCGACAGCGACTGGCTTTCAGAACACAAGGAAGACAAAAACCTGGTTATTCTGGAAGTACGCTATTACCCGCACCGTTATTTCACCGTGGGGCATATACCCGGTGCCATCCAGGTGCAGCGCTTCAAGGACCTCGGGGACAACAACGCCAACCCGCTGATGCGCTTTCCTTCACGCGAAGCCTTCGAAAAAACACTGAGAAGCTGGGGTGTCAACAACAACTCCACACTGGTACTGTATGACGATTCAAACACGGCTCTCGTGTCACGGCTCTACTACCTGCTGGATCTCTACGGATTCAACATGAAGCAGGTGAAAATTCTCAGTGGCGGAACCGTGGACTGGAGTGCCTTCGAAGAAATGACCAAGGAACCGACGCCTGCGCCCAAACCCGGCAGCATCACCCTGAAGGCCGCCAATCCCCGGCTTTTCGTGGAATGGACAGATGTCTATGACGACGTGGTTTCACGCCGCGATCCCAACATCGTGCTGCTGGATGCGCGTCCCCATGACATGTACACCGGCAAGGTCATCAAGCATTCCATCCGTGGCGGCCACATTCCCGGTGCCATCAATGTCGTCAGCCTGGACGGCACCAGCGCCCAGAAATGGCGCGGCAACGCTGAACTGGCCGAACTCTACAAGCCTGTTCCCAAGGGAAAGACGATATACGT
>CAYXOS010000202.1:0-4432 GCA_964467115.1 uncultured Sedimenticola sp. | reverse complement strand
GCAATGCCTTCCATGTCAGCAATAGTTCGTGCTACGCGCAAAATACGGTGGTAGGCACGGGCGGACAATCCAAGTTTGTCGATGGCTTGTATAAGCAGGTTGCGGCTGGCATCGTCCAACTGACAGTGTCGTTCCAGGGCGCTGTTTTGCAAATGGGCATTGTTGCAGCCTTGGCGCTGCATTTGAATGTCATGGGCTGCGATGACTGTTGTCCTGATTTCTGCGCTGCTGGGTGAGTTGGACGATTTTGCCAGAATTGTTTCTGCTGGTTGGGTGGGAACCTGGATCTGCAGGTCGATGCGATCAAGCAAAGGGCCGGATATCTTGCTTTGATAGCGTGCGACTTGTTCTGACGAACAACGGCAAGTCTTGATCGGATCACCCAGGTGTCCGCAAGGGCAGGGGTTTTGTGCGGCGACCAGTTGGAATCTTGCAGGGTAGGTAGCATTGCGGTTGGCTCGGGAAATATTGATGTATCCGGTTTCCATGGGTTCGCGCAGCACATCCAGTACGCCTCGGGGAAACTCGGCAATTTCATCGAGGAATAAGATGCCCCCATGTGCCAATGAAATTTCGCCCGGTTTGGGATTACTGCCTCCTCCCACTAAGGCGACTGCGGATGCGGTGTGATGGGGATGTCGAAATGGACGTCGTTTCCAATGTGCCGGATCAAATGCCTCGCCGCTGATGGACTGAATCATGGCGTGTTCCAGCGCCTGGGTTTCGGTCATATGGGGGAGTATCCCGGGTAATCGGCTTGCCAGCATGGACTTGCCGCTACCCGGTGCGCCACTGAACAGAATGTTGTGGGCACCCGCAGCGGCGATGGTCAGGGCGCGCTTGGCTTGAGCTTGACCGCGCACCTCGTTCATATCGGGGATATCCTGGGTGCTGCTGTGTTCTGCGATGGGAGATAGCGTCGCTTGGATGAGGTTGCGCCCAGATAAGTGATTGCTCAACTGCAACAGATGTTCCACTGGATAGAGACAGTTTTTTTTCACCAAACTGGCTTCACTGAGGTTGGCTTTGGGCAAAAAGAGCTTGTGTCCCGCATCCCGTGCCGCAAGAGCGCTGGGAAGTGCCCCCGTAATAGGGCGAACATCCCCGGAAAGGTTCAACTCACCGATAAACTCGCAGTTGGATAAGGCATCCTGGGGAATTTGTCTTGAAGCGGCAAGAATGGCGATGGCGACGGGCAGGTCAAAGCGTCCGCCCTCTTTGGGAAGATCCGCGGGTGCCAGGTTGACGGTAATGCGTCGTGCGGGGAATTCATAACCGGAATTGATCAGGGCGCTACGCACGCGGTCGCGGCTTTCCTGCACGGCTTTTTCTGGTAGACCAACGATAGCAAAGGCGGGCAAGCCGTTGGCTAGATGAACCTCGACGGTGACCAGTGGAGCATCGATACCCACACTGGCGCGGCAATAAGTAGTTGCAAGTGACATAACCTTCCCTGGTCAATATAAAAAACTTCTGTATTACATGATTATTTCTTGAGTTGTTCTTCCAGCTCAGTGAGCTGCTGTTCCAGTGCTTCAACCTTGGATCGGGTACGCATCAGCACGGCTTGCTGAATATCAAACTCTTCTCTCGTAACCAGATTGAGTTTGTTCAAAGCGGCTTCCAGGCTGCTACGCAGGTTGTGCTGCAAATCATTTTGTAAAACCTGAAAACCCTTGGGCATGGAACTGGCAACACGATTGGACAAATCATCCAGAATGTTTGGATCAATCATAGCGGGTGCCTTCATAAGAATATCAATGTCAATGGGGCAGACTAAACCAGAGTCCAAGTGCTTGTCCAGCCACAGATTTATGCACCAAGCTGGTGTTTTTGGTGTATGAATGCTTCAAATTGGTGCAGGAGGCGTTCTTGTTTCAATTCGATGGAGTTTTTTATGCCTATAACACTATGATAATAAAGAAATAATAAAAATGGCATGGATTATGCTTTAGGTGGGCATGGTTCGATATTTTTATTTACCAAATCAGGAGAAATTACGATGATGAAGAAAAAACTGGCGATTGCCTGTGGTGCTGCCCTGTTGGGTTTAACTTCTATGGCGCAAGCTGAGCTGACTGCCAACATTGGTGTTACCAGCAACTATCTGTGGCGTGGCGTTTCTCAAACAGGTGATGATGCAGCTGTTTCTGGCGGCATCGACTGGGCTCACGATAGCGGTTTCTATCTGGGCACTTGGGCATCCAACATTGATTGGGGCACGGGTTCTGGCGCAGAAGTTGATTTCTACGGAGGTTTTGCCAACGAAATCGGTGACTTCGGTTATGACCTGGGGTTGATCTACTACTACTACCCGACTACTGGTTATGAAGATTCAGATTTCACCGAGATCAGTCTCTCCGGTTCATGGAAATTCCTCGAAGCTGGTCTTGCCTACACCATCAATGGTGATGCAAATAGTGATGCCCCTTTCTCTGATGGCGATATCTATTACCACATTGCTGCCAGCTTTGACGTAGCTGAGACCTGGAGTGTGGCGGGTACTTATGGTTATTACGATTTCGATACAGCCAAAGCACAGGGTGATGTCGACTATGGTCACGTTCAACTGGACGTAACCAAGGCTGCTGGTGATTGGGGTGATTTCACCTTCACTGTTTCCAAGGCAGACAAAGAATCTGGCAACGATGATGTGAAATTCATCGCTTCCTGGGGTAAATCTTTCTAAAGATTGGAGAGGAAATAATATGAAACTGGTAACAGCAATTATAAAGCCGTTCAAGCTGGATGATGTGCGTGAAGCACTGTCCGAGATCGGCGTTGCGGGTATCACCGTAACAGAAGTAAAGGGTTTTGGTCGTCAGAAAGGCCACACCGAATTATATCGTGGCGCAGAATATGTTGTTGATTTCCTGCCTAAAATCAAACTGGAAGCAGCGGTAGGTGCTGATCAGGTTGACGCAGTTATCGAGGCGATTACCAATGCTGCACGTACTGGCAAAATTGGTGACGGAAAAATCTTCGTCTCTGAAGTTGAACAAACCATTCGTATCCGCACCGGTGAAACCGGCGTGGAAGCACTGTAACGAGGGCGTAACTAATGGAAAATAATATTTTTGAACTGCAGTACGCCATGGACACCTTTTACTTCCTGGTAATGGGTGCGCTGGTTATGTGGATGGCAGCAGGCTTCTCCATGCTGGAAGCGGGTCTGGTGCGTTCCAAGAACACGGTTGAAATTTTGACCAAGAACATCGCGTTGTTTGCTGTTTCCTGCATCATGTATATGGTGTCTGGTTATGCGCTGATGTACGGTGGTGAGTATCTGTTAAGTGGTCTGGCTGGTGGTGAAACCCTGGTTCCTGATGCAATCAAAGCCATGGCAGGTCGTGAAGATGGTTTTGGTGGTGGTTCAGTGTATTCCACTGCATCTGACTTCTTCTTCCAGGTCGTGTTCGTGGCAACTGCCATGTCCATCGTATCTGGTGCCGTTGCTGAGCGCATGAAGCTCTGGGCTTTCCTGATCTTTGCGGTTGTTATGACTGGCTTTATCTATCCTATGGAAGGTTCCTGGACCTGGGGTGGTAACTCTGTATTTGGTTTGTATACCTTGGGTGACCTGGGTTGGTCCGACTTTGCCGGCTCAGGCATTGTACACATGGCGGGTGCTGCCGCAGCTTTGGCTGGCGTACTCTTGCTTGGTGCTCGTAAAGGCAAATATGGTCCTAACGGTGAAATTCGTCCTATTCCTGGTGCCAACTTGCCGTTGGCGACCCTGGGTACCTTCATCCTCTGGTTCGGTTGGTTCGGTTTCAATGGCGGTTCTGTACTGAAGCTGGGTGATGTTGCCAGTGCCAATTCTGTCGCCATGGTTTTCGTAAATACCAATGCGGCGGCGGCTGGCGGTGTGGTTGCTGCCCTGATCGTTGCTCGCATGTTGTTCGGTAAGGCTGATTTGACCATGGCGCTCAACGGTGCTTTGGCAGGTTTGGTCGTTATCACAGCTGAGCCATCCACTCCTACTGTATTGCAGGCAACACTGTTTGGTGCTGCTGGTGGTGCACTGGTTGTGTTTGCAATTCTCGGTTTGGACAAGATTCGTATCGATGATCCCGTTGGTGCTATCTCCGTTCACGGTGTGTGTGGCTTCCTGGGATTGATGCTTGTTCCGGTTACCAATAGCGCTTCCAGCTTCTCCGGTCAGTTGATTGGTGCGGGTACTATCTTTGGTTGGGTATTTGGTACCAGCCTGATTGTATGGGGCATTCTCAAAGTTGTCATGGGACTGCGTGTCTCTGAAGAAGAAGAGTATGAAGGTGTTGACCTGGCAGAGTGCGGGATGGAAGCTTATCCTGAATTCACTGGTGCCCAGGGTTCTGGCATCTAAATGACGGTGTAAAAATACTGTCTAAGCGAAAAGGCGCCTTCGGGCGCCTTTTTTATGTACAGGATGTACGGTATGCCGCGGGCG
>CAYXOS010000201.1:0-4445 GCA_964467115.1 uncultured Sedimenticola sp. | reverse complement strand
TTTTCACCACAATCTGCTCGCGCCAGAATCAATCAGAGCTTCCCTAGGGAAGCGCTTCTCCAGGATTATCGAAGCCATTCAACGATCTGTCATCGTTGGTGGGCTGAATTCCTCCTTTCCACCCAAGGCAGCAAGCACCAGCCCGGCCAAAAACCAGCCAACCAGCATATAAAGCCCCGCACCCAATACAAAATCTCCTGGAAAACCATACCAATTCCACCAGGAAATGCTGGATGTTGCCCAGGAAAATACACCCATGGCAGTCACAAACAGTAAACGCCCCAAAAACCCCAGACTGGTTACCGACAACAGGATTGCCGCAATCAACCCTGCCCCGAGATCGGTGAAAAACTGAACGATGAAACGACGCGTATCCACCGGATCACCCCCTTCGGGCTGATACAATACCATTCCTACCGGCCCCTCCCGATAATCTTCTTCCCACTCTGAAAACGCTTTTTTTGACATATTTTCCTCTTCATCCATCCAGGGAAACACGTACAAACCGGGCTCTTCCAACGCCAGATCCAAGGCATAGGTAACGCTGGTAGAGTGTGGCAGTTCCTGCATTCCCATTTTTCCAATCGGCAATAGCATATGCGCCGCAGCTCCCCAGAAAAACAGCACCACTCCCGCCAGTACGCCCCCCAATAAAATGTTCTTCATATACTGCTCTCCTTGACAGTTACCCAACAGACCACAGACAATGATTCTATCTTCATTGCCGGTAAACCACCATTGGACGACCTTCACATCGGCGGACTGTTTGCCGCCCTGTTTATACTGATTATACTTTCTGCGTTTTTCTCTGGCTCCGAAACCGCCCTGATGACCCTGAACCGATATCGGTTGCGGCATCTGGCGGAAGAAGGCAACACTGCGGCCCAACTGGCAGAACGCCTGCTGAAACGCCCAGAGCGTCTTATCGGCCTGATTCTGCTGGGCAATAACTTTGTCAATATTCTGGCATCTTCCCTTGCTACCATTCTCGCAATTCGCCTCGGGGGGGAAGGAGCCATCCCCATTGCTGCGGGATTATTGACCTTGGTCATATTGATCTTTTCCGAAGTCGCCCCAAAAACCCTGGCAGCCCTGCATCCCGAAAAACTCGCCTTTCCCGCTGCCTGGGTCTATACCCCACTACTTAAATTAGCCTATCCCCTGGTATGGCTGATCAACCTTTTTGCCAATGCTTTACTGCGATTACTGAAAGTGTACCCGGAAGGTACAGGACAAGACAGGGTTACCCGCGAAGAACTGCGTACCATCGTCAATGAAGCCGGTGCCTTGATTCCACAAAAACACAGAAAAATGTTGCTGGGTATTCTCGACCTGGAAAAAGCAACGGTTGAAGACATCATGATCCCGCGTCAGGAAATTGATGGAATCGATCTGGATGAGCCATGGGACGAACTGTTGGAAGATCTGCGACAAATGCCGTATACCCAGGCTCTGGTCTATCGCGGCAGCATCGATCACGTCGAAGGTTTCATCCACGCCCGGCATGTGATGCAGGCACTAATGAACAGTGAATTGAACATGGCGATTCTGCAGAACCTGATCGAAGCACCCTACTACATTCCTGAAGCCACGCCATTAAACACTCAACTGCTCAACTTCCAAAAGGCCAAGCGTCGCGTGGGATTGGTTGTAGATGAATACGGTGATGTACTGGGACTGGTAACCATGAGTGATCTGCTGGAGGAGATTGTGGGCGAATTCACCAGTGATCCCACAGACAGCATTTCTGACGTACAACCCAAAAAAGACGGGAGCTTTCTGGTCAATGGCAGTGCCAGTGTTCGTGACCTGATCAAGACATTCGAATGGGATTTGCCGACCCAGGGACCAAAAACATTCAACGGTCTGATTCTTGAGCAACTGGAACACATCCCCGAACCCGGAACCAGTCTGCTGATAAATGGCTACCCGGTAGAGATCTTGCAAATGCAAGACAATGCAGTCAGAACAGCTCGCATTTCACCGCAAGAACGACGAAAACCGAAGAATTGAGGTGGCATAAAAAGGAGAGAGAATTCAGTTTATTTCGTTCTGATAAACCATCCATTCCAGACGTTTGAATACATCACGACGACTGAAAGGCTTGCCCATGAAGTCGTTGGCACCGATTCGGTTGATCCAGAATTTTTCGGTGGCTTCTTTGTTACCGCTCATGATGACAATGGGAATATTTCTGGTTTCATCGATTTTCCGCATGCGGCGAGTTGCCTGAAAGCCATTCAGTTCCGGCATTACAATATCCATAATGATCAAGACAGGATCATATTCACGAGCGATTTCGATTGCCTCTCTGCCGTTCTCCGCTTCCAGCACTTCATATCCACCTTGGGACAGCATCTTTTTCAACGCAAAACGAATGGTCTTGGAATCATCGACAACCAACACTGCTGCCCCATCTTTGGGTGCGGTACGGAAATTACGCCGCCGCTCCTTGATGATATGTACAGCACGCTCCCGATCCCGTCGAAAAAGCTTTTTAAAACTAAAACTCGCCATAACTCACTCGTATATTGTTTCATTGCAGTTACTGCAGAAAAACAGCTTATTTTTCCATACAGATCAAAGGCAATTCCATATAGACCACATCAATCCAACGCTGGAATTTATACCCAACCTCGTGGAAATAACCCGCTTTTTCAAACCCCAGTTTTCGATGCAAGGCAATACTCTTTTCATTCGGTATTGTAATTGCAGCAATAACTCGATGGAACCCCTGCTCACCCAAGGATGATAGCAGACCCCGATACAGTGTTTCTCCTATTCCCTGCCTTTTCGGTGCCTGAGGGTGCAAATAAATACTGGTTTCTACAGAATAACGAAAAGCACTTCTGGCCTTCCACTCAGCTGCATAGGTATATCCCAGTATCTGACCATTATCTTCAGCCACAAACCAGGGATAAACACCACTGATCGCCTGGATACGCGCTTCAAATTCTGCGTGATCCAATAATTGTTCTTCAAAAGTAATCGCGGTGTGTTCAATATAGTAATTATATATATCGCACAATGCCTGTGCATCTTGCTGCGATACCCTGCGTATAAGCATGCCAACCCCAGAGATCTAACCTGGAAAATGCACCAGGTCGCTAAATATTCATAATAACCATGTATAACACGATGACTTGTGAGTATATTGGCAAAGTACAAGTTTATGAAATTCCCAGGCTAAGCCACCTGAAACAAATATTCCTGCAAACCATTTTTCAACAAGCGCGACTGAACAGTTCGAAACCCCGGCATGGCCTGTTCAAGAATTCTCTGAGCATAGCAAGGCGCGCCCACCACTTGATTCATATCGGCTTCGCGAATCATGGTACTACTGGACAGGATTTTGAATTTGTTGGGCTTTGCTGCCATATCACCGCGTGTATAGACAAAGGCATGCATCCAGGTACCCGGTTTGCATTGTCGCAATAGATGTTTGCTTAACAGCAGCAACAAATCCTTGCTCAGGTAATTCAATCCATCCCATGCCAGCACCAAATCCAGTTTGTCCGATGGATCGAGAGGCAATATTTGTTCAAAATCCAGCGCGTCTTCATCCGCTTCCGGCATAGACAGTTTTGACAAGCTATCCAGTGCATCACCCACGCGATAACGGCAGCGAAAACGGGAAAAAAATTCGATATGATTTCCCGACGCTGCCGCCAAATCCAGCACGTGATACTTTTGCTCAGGCTGTCCTTCCAGGATCTCCACCAGAGAAGCAAACGCGGGGCTTCCAAGCTCCTCTATTTGCGGTGCCTTGATCGCAACAGGTTGAGCCTTGGGTTTGGCAAAAAAAGCCATGCTCAGCTACATGCTTCCAATATCAATAACTTAGGCAGATTTTGCACTGGCGGCAGGTTTGACCGATTTCGCATCCATATCGATACTGCCTTTGAAGGTTGCACCTTCTTCGAGAATAACCTTGGGAGCTACGATATTGCCCCTTACTCGCCCTGTGGAAGTGATGGTCACTTTCTCCACACCATTGATATCACCTGTAAGCTGACCGCGGACAGTAACCGTCTTGGCAAACGCGTTGGCTTTGATCACACCTTGCTCACCAATGGTGAGATTGTTTTCCTTGAGAGAAATACTGCCTTCAATCTGTCCCTGGATCAGCAAATCCTCGTTACCATTCAACTCCCCGTTGAGCTTGATGGAAGCACCGATGGTAGTGGTTTGCCCACTATTGCTCACGGCAGCAGCGGCTTTGGGAGCAGAAGGCTTGGGAGCAGCAGTAGGACTGGCAGGTTTACCTGCCTCTTTTTTAGTCTTATCAAACATTGTTATTTCCTTTGGATGGTTATAGTGGCCCGTGTCCTGGGTAAGTACATACGCGTCCCTTCCAGGAAAAGTCGCTGAACAAACAGCACTTTCCTAAGCTATTCGATTATAGGGAGGCATGAGCCTGGTTGCCACGCTAATTTGGAGAACGA
>CAYXOS010000200.1:0-4484 GCA_964467115.1 uncultured Sedimenticola sp. | reverse complement strand
TCACCATAGCCGACAATTCCCAGGGTTTTGCCCGCCAGTTCAGCGATAGGGTGATTGAGCAGGCAAAAATTGCCCTGCGCCTGCCATGCCCCACTCCTGACTTCCTGATAATAAGGTATAAGCCGTGTGGTAAGCGCCAGCAGCACCGAAAACACATGCTGCACTACCGCTGGTGTTGCATAGGCCACGACATTGCAGACCTGTATATCCAGCTCCCGCGCCCCATGCAGATCAATTTTGTCTGTGCCGGTGGCGGCAATACAGATCAGCTTCAAGTTCGATGCCTGGCTCAGCAATTCCCGCGTCAAAGGAACTTTATTGGACACAACAATCTCTGCATCCTGAATTCGTTTGGCGATGTCTTTTGGGTCAGTGGCATCATGCCAGACCCAGTTTTCAAGGGTTGCCGCCAAGGTGGAGTTATCCAAATCACCGGAGTCGATGGATGCATAGTCGAGAAATACGGCTTTCATGGTTATTTGTCGGGCTGTGGTGGTGAACGGGAAGTGTATAATATGCCTTTGCCTCAAACCATTCACGGCCATGAGCCAGCGCATACGCGAAATCCCCTACAACTATACGTCCTTCTCTGACCGGGAGATTGTCATTCGCTTCCTGGGGGAAGACAACTGGGAGTTGATCAATCAACTTCGCGGCACCCGACGCACGGGGCGTTCGGCACGCATGTTGTTCGAGGTGCTGGGGGACATGTGGGTCGTGGCACGCAATCCCTATCTTCAGGATGATCTCAAACAAAATATCCAGCGCCGCAATCAGCTGATTCACGCCCTGAATCATCGTCTGGATCAGTTTGAGGCAAGACTCAACGATAACCAGCAAGCAGCCAAACTGTTGCAGGCCACCCGCAATGCTGTTGATACCTTTTCCAACAGTATTGCCGCCAACGCCAGCCTGCGCCAAAAAGTCATCCAGGCGCTGTCGGGTATCACCCGCAAAGACAACGTCGATTTTAGCGGTCTGGCTCGGGTTTCCCATGCCACGGATGCGACGGACTGGCGGGTAGAACTGCCCTTTGTGGTGATTTCCCCGGACACAGAGGCAGAAATCGCCCCGGTGGTTCGGGCTTGTATCGAAGCCGGGCTGACCCTGATTCCCCGGGGCGGGGGTACGGGTTATACCGGTTCTGCGGTTCCACTGGACGCCCATTGCGCCGTGATCAACACCGAGAAACTGGAATTTCTATCCGACGTAGAGATGATGGAACTGCCGGGGGTCGCCCAGAAAGTCGCCACCATTCATACGGGAGCAGGTGTTGTAACCAAGCGGGTATCAGAAGTGGCCGAAGCCGCAGGGCTGGCATTTGCGGTGGATCCTACCTCCCAGGACGCCTCTACCATCGGTGGCAACATTGCCATGAATGCCGGTGGCAAGAAAGCCTTGCTGTGGGGGACGACGCTGGACAACCTCGCCTCCTGGCGCATGGTCACCCCCGACGGCAACTGGCTGGAAGTGGAACGCCTTAACCATAATCTGGGGAAAATTCACGAGCAGGAACAGGTTCAGTTTCGCATTCACTACTACCATCCCGACGGTAAAACCGAACTCAAACCCGCCGAAACCCTCGATATCCCTGGCGCTCGCTTCCGTAAACAGGGGCTGGGCAAGGATGTCACCGATAAATTTCTTGCCGGATTGCCCGGCATCCAGAAAGAAGGTTGCGACGGGCTGATTACCTCTGCGCGTTTCATCCTGCACCGTATGCCAGCCCATGTGCGCACGGTCTGTCTGGAATTTTTTGGTGATGATATCAGCCTTGCCGTACCCGCCATCGTCGAATTGCGGGATTATATCCAGCGCCAGCCCAACGTTCGCATGCTGGGGCTTGAGCATTTGGATGAACGCTATATCAAAGCGGTGAAATACACCACCAAAGCCGCTGCAGATGCGTCAGGCAAACGCCGTGGTCGCCCCAAGATGGTGTTGATCACCGATCTGATTGGGGATGATGAACAGCAACTCATCCAGGTGGCTGATCATGTCATCGAGCTGGCTCAGGCGCGCAATGGCGAAGGCTTCATCGCCATCAGCGCCGAGGCAAGACGCCAGTTCTGGCTGGATCGTGCGCGCACCGCTGCTATTTCCGCCCATACCAACGCCTTCAAGATCAACGAAGACGTGGTCATCCCCCTGGAACGTCTGGGTGACTACAGCCGCGGCATAGAAGCCATCAACATCGAACAATCCATTCAGAACAAACTGCGTATCATGGATGCGGTGCTGTCTTTCCTCGACACGGATCTGGCTCATTTGTGCCGCTGTGCAGACTTTCAGGATTCCGAAGAAAACCGTCATATCATGGCGGACAAACAGCAAGCCGCCATCAAACTGGTACAACAGGCGCGACAACGCTGGGCTGACATTCTGGCGGCACTAAACCTTCCCGCCGCAGAGCACCAACAGCTGTTGGACGAACAGGCAATTGCCCTGCTTCGCCCCCAGGACAGCCTTCTGGATATGATGCTGCGCAGGGATTTGCGCCAGTCCTACCGTCAGGAGGTGGAGCAGCGCCTCAAGGACACTTTCGCCGGGCAGGATCTGAAACCACTGCGTGAGGAACTGGATCACATCCACAAACATCTGCGCGATAGTCGCTTGTTCGTCGCCTTGCACATGCACGCGGGCGATGGCAACGTACACACCAATATCCCTGTGCATTCTCACGATTACGCCATGCTTGCCGAAGCCGACAAAGTGGTAGATCGCATCATGGCACTGGCTCAGGAACTGGACGGGGTGATTTCCGGTGAACATGGCATCGGATTGACCAAAATCCAGTATCTTGAAGATAACAAGCTTCAGGATTTCGTTGCCTATAAAACCCGCATCGACCCCCAGGGACACTTCAACCCTGGAAAGCTCATGCCCGGTTCGGGGCTCGAAGGTGCTTACACGCCCTCATTGCGCCTGTTGCAACAAGAAGCCATCATCCTCGAAGACAGTGAGCTTGGCGACCTCAACGATGACATCAAGCACTGTTTGCGCTGTGGTAAGTGTAAGCCTGTCTGCCAGACCCATATTCCCCGCGCCAATCTTTTGTACTCACCCCGCAACAAGATTCTTGCTACGGGACTGATGATCGAAGCTTTTCTCTACGAAGAACAGACCCGCCGCGGCCTGTCCCTGCGTCACTTCGATGAAATGAACGACGTGGCAGACCATTGCACCGTCTGCCACAAATGCGAATCTCCTTGCCCGGTGAATATCGATTTTGGGGAAGTGACAGTACGCATGCGCAAGATTCTGGTGGAGCGCAAGCAAAAACGCTTCAGCCCGGGTGGTTGGGCCGCCATGCAATTCCTCAACACCAATAATCCCCGCGCCATACGCCTGCTGCGCGTGGGACTGGCAAGCTGGGGGTTCAAAGCCATCAGCCTGGGGCACAAGACGTTCAAAGCCTTGGGGCTGCTTAAAAAACTACAACGCCCTCCCAACAACACCACAGGAAAGCCTGGCATCAAACCCATGGTAGTGGAGTTGCTACAACGTCCGATTCAAGTGGATGTACCCTCCGTAGGTTATCGCACCGCGTTGGGGCTGGAAGATCGCACCCGTATCCCTATCATCCGCAAGCCGGAGCTTCCCAGTATCGATGCAGAAACCGTATTCTATTTTCCTGGCTGCGGTTCAGAGCGCCTGTTTTCAGATATCGGCCTGGCGACTATTGCCATGCTCTACGAAACCAATGCAGAAATCATTCTGCCACCAGGATATCTGTGCTGCGGCTACCCTCAGACCGCCAATGGCGATCACAAACGCGGACGACAGATCACCACAGAAAACCGGGTGCTGTTTCACCGCATTGCCAACACCCTCAATTACCTGGACATCAAGACCGTCATCGTTTCCTGTGGCACTTGCATGGATCAGCTGTTGAAATATGAATTTCAGCGCATCTTCCCCGGCTGCCGCCTGCTGGATATTCACGAATATTTACTGGAAAAGAATATTACCCTGGATGGCACCCAAGAAACCGAGTATCTGTTCCACGACCCCTGCCATAGCCCAATGAAAACCTATCAGCCCCTCAAGGTTGCCAACGAACTGCTGGGCAAGGAAGTGGTACTCACGGATAGATGTTGCGGGGAATCGGGCACCCTGGGTACATCACGTCCGGATATTGCCAGCCAGTTGCGCTACCGCAAGGCCGAAGATCTGCAACAAGGAATGAAAAAGCTGGGGAATGCTAAAAAACGCATCCTCACCACCTGCCCTGCCTGCCAACAGGGATTGCTGAAATACGAACAGGAAACAGGGCTGAAGACCGACTATATTGTGATGGAAATTGCCCAGCAGAAGCTGGGAGCAGGCTGGCAGAAACCCTTTGTGGAGAAACTGAAGAACGGCGGCGTGGAAAAAATACTGCTGTAATCAGAACGCTGATCTATTCACATACAGCTCCAGAGTAGCCTGTGTGGCACATGGATGTGCCACCCATCGATGGCTGTAAGCCATTGAAAATAAAG
>CAYXOS010000199.1:0-4500 GCA_964467115.1 uncultured Sedimenticola sp. | reverse complement strand
TGAACGATTTTTCACCACAATCTGCTCGCGCCAGAATCAATCAGAGGTTCCCTAAGCTGCATCTTCAAGCGTCCGGGTCATA
Organism: uncultured Sedimenticola sp.; assembly: GCA_964467115.1. Lineage (GTDB taxonomy): Bacteria > Pseudomonadota > Gammaproteobacteria > Chromatiales > Chromatiaceae > Thiolapillus. Next base: position 4,418 of record CAYXOS010000199.1, on the reverse strand, counting down.
GGCAAGATTCTGCCCCAGCCAACGCTCCATGATGGCTTCATCCATGTCTTTGCGCTGGGCATAATCCTGTAGTTGATCCTTGTTGATTTTTCCCACAGCAAAATAGCGTGAATCCGGATGGGAGAAATATAAGCCACTCACCGCTGCAGTGGGCACCATTGCCTTGGATTCGGTAAGCCAGATACCGGTATTGTTTTCCGCATCCAGCAATGACCATAGGGTATCTTTTTCAGTATGATCGGGGCTGGCGGGATAACCCATGGCAGGACGAATACCGGCATAGCTTTCGGCAATAAGCGCTTCATTGCTCAAAGATTCATCCGCCGCGTAACCCCAGAGTTTTTTGCGCACCTGCTGATGCAGCCACTCTGCCTGGGCTTCTGCCAGACGATCCGCCAGCGCTTTGAGCATGAGGCTGGAATAGTCATCATGATCTTTCTCGAATTCGGCTATTTTTTCGTCAATCCCTTCACCGGCGGTACAGGCGAAAGCACCCAACCAATCTTGCTTGCCGCTACTAACAGGAGCGATAAAATCCGCCAGGCATTCATTGTATTTACCCTTGGGTTGTTTACCCTGTTTGCGCAGCATATGAAAAGTCGTAAGGAGATGCTGCCGATCTGCATCTTCATACAGATAAATATCATCGCCTTCCGCATTGGCAGGAAACAATCCCACGACGGCGTTGGCGCGCAACCATTTTTCGGTTTTTATCTTGTCCAGCATGTCTTCTGCATCTTTGAACAGTTTGCGCGCCTCTTCACCTTTTTCGGCATCATCCAATATTTTGGGGAAGCGACCACGCAACTGCCAAGCGTGGAAGAAGAACGTCCAGTCGATATAGGGTATGAGTTCATCCAGGGGGATATCCTCATACACTGCCAGCAGACCGCCGCCCTTGGTGATGATTTTCACGTCGGACGGGGTATGTTGCAACGCCATGGGTGAAGTGGGTTGCCATTGATCCCAATCAATAGGCGTGGGATTGGCACGCGCCTCTTCGATGGGAACCAGATTACGCGCTTCATTCTTGTTTGTACGGCTGCGGCGCACAGCTTCATATTCTGTCGCAAGCTCATTCAGAAAAGCAGGCTTTTGCTCACTGGACAACAGGGCGGATGCCACACCTACCGCTCGTGACGCATCTGCCACATATACCGCGCCATGTTCATATTGAGGCTCTATTTTTACCGCTGTATGTGCCTTGGAGGTGGTCGCGCCACCGATCATCAAGGGAATGGTAAAACCCTGGCGCTTCATTTCTTTCGCCACATGTACCATTTCATCCAGCGAAGGTGTAATCAATCCTGACAGGCCGATAATATCCACCGACTCTTCCCTCGCGGTTTGCAGAATCTTGTCTGCAGACACCATCACGCCCAGGTCAATGACTTCATAGCTATTGCATTGCAGTACGATGCCAACGATATTTTTCCCAATATCATGCACATCGCCTTTCACTGTCGCCATCAGAATCTTGCCGGCATTCTCGGCAGGACATTCTGCTTTTTCCGCTTCCAGATAGGGTTCCAGCCAGGCAACTGATTTCTTCATTACCCGCGCCGATTTGACCACCTGGGGTAAAAACATTTTGCCTGCGCCAAACAAATCCCCCACCACATTCATGCCTGCCATCAAAGGCCCTTCGATGACGTGGATGGGGCGTCCCAGTTTTGCCAGTGCTTCTTCCGTATCCGTATCAATAAATTCGGTGATGCCTTTGACCAGTGCATGCTCCAGGCGTTTTTCCACCGTCCAGGAGCGCCATTCCAGATCCTCTTTCTTGTTTTGCACCTTGCCGTCACCGACATAGTTTGGCGCAATATCCACCAGACGGTCTCCGGCCTCTGGATCAGCATTGAGCACCACATCTTCCACCGCCTTGCGCAATTCTTCCGGAACTTCGTCGTACACCACCAGTTGTCCGGCGTTGACGATGCCCATATCCATGCCTGCTTTGATGGCGTGATAGAGAAATACCGAATGAATCGCTTCCCGCACGGGGTTGTTTCCACGGAAAGAAAAGGAAACATTGGATACTCCACCGGAAATCAGAGCATGGGGAAGGTTTTCCTTGATCCAGCGGGTGGCTTCGATGAAGTCCACCGCATAATTGTTGTGCTCGGGAATGCCTGTGGCGACGGCAAAGATATTGGGATCAAAAATAATGTCTTCGGCCGGGAAATCCAGCTCATCCACCAATATGCGGTAGGCACGTTCACATATCTCGACCTTGCGTTCGTAGGTATCTGCCTGCCCGGTTTCGTCGAAAGCCATAACGATAACCGCCGCCCCATAACGCCGACACAAACGCGCCTGCTGACGAAACTTGTCTTCTCCTTCCTTCATGGAAATAGAGTTGACGATGGCTTTCCCCTGCACGCACTGCAAACCTGCTTCGATGATCTCCCATTTGGAAGAATCGATCATAAAAGGGGCTTTGGCGATATCCGGCTCCGCAGCACATAAATTCAGAAAACGAATCATGGCCGCCTTGCCATCAAGCATGCCTTCATCCATGTTGACATCCACCACCTGAGCACCTTCTTCCACCTGGGTACGACACACATCCAGCGCTTCTTCGTATTCCTCATTGAGTATCAGACGCTTGAACTTGGCAGAACCGGTCACATTGGCACGCTCGCCCACATTCACAAACAAGGAGTCTTCGGTAATGTTCAGAGGCTCCAGCCCGGATAGCCGGCAGGCCGCTGTGAGATCCGGCAACGGGCGAGGCTGTTGATCTTTGACTGCCGCATAAATCGCTGCAATGTGATCCGGTGAAGAACCACAACAGCCCCCCACAATATTGATAAAACCGGAACGCGCCCACTCCCCAACTTCCGCCGCCATGCCATCAGGGCCAAGATCGTATTCTCCAAATTCATTCGGCAACCCGGCATTGGGATGTGCAGACACGAAGCATTCCGCCACCCGCGACAACTCTTCCACATATTGTCGCAGCAAGTCTGGCCCCAAGGCGCAGTTCAAACCAATAGAAACCGGCTTGGCATGACGCAAGGCATTGTAGAATGCTTCAGTAACCTGACCCGACAGGGTACGCCCGGATTGATCCGTGATAGTGCCGGAAATCATGATCGGCCATTCCCGGCCTAATTCATCAAATACATCCTGCACCGCAAATATGGCAGCCTTGGCATTCAACGTATCGAAAATAGTCTCGATGAGGATGATGTCTGCCCCACCTTCGATCAATCCTCGAGTTGCCTCGCGGTAATTTTCTGCCAGCTCCTCAAAAGTAATGGCTCGATACCCCGGATCATTCACATCCGGTGAAATCGACAGGGTTTTGCTGGTAGGACCCAGCACACCAGCAACAAAACGGGGTTTGTCCGGGCTGCTGTATTTATCTGCCGCCTGCTTTGCCAGCCGTGCCGCTTCCACATTGATTTCGTACACCAATGCTTCCATGTTGTAATCTGCCATGGAGGCGCGGGTGGCATTGAAACTGTTGGTTTCCAAAATATCCGCACCGGCTTCCAGGTATTGTTCATGGATACCGCGAATAATGTCCGGCTGGGTCAGCACCAGCAAGTCATTGTTACCCTTCACATCACTTTCCCAATCGGCAAAACGCTCGCCCCGATAATCTTCCTCGGTGAGTTTGTGGCGTTGAATCATAGTGCCCATGGCACCATCGAGCATGAGAATGCGTTGCTTGAGAAGGTCTGACAGTATAGATACGGGATCGTTGCTCACAGCAGTTACGTCAAAAGGCAGGAAAAGCTAGATTATACCTGAAGGATGCCCGTGACAAAGGCTTACATCCTATCTTGCTTACACAGGTATTACTCACAGCACAATCGATTTATTCCAGTTTTCACCGTAACTCTGGCAGCTTCGGTCAATGGCAACATTCAACCTCCCACCTCTCGGGAGAATGAGCAAAAGCACTTACTACAAAAACATTTGAAAGCAGGCAGAGCGATATATCCGAGTTGAGGCACACCAACATGGACGCTCGAGCCAACCCTGCCATTTCATCATCTTCTTAGTGGATGAGAGGGCCATGACAACAGGCAGGATATTGCTCTGACCGCAAAATACTTGGCTCTGATCGGGCAGAATTGATGGGCGTCCTATATTTAAATCTGCCTTTTGCGTTTAGATATTTATCCACAAGGGCGGGGTGTGTTGACGTAAATGAAGCCCAGAATGAGCTTTTATGTACATTTCAATATGATTGCGGTACTATTTTTGGCGAGATTTTGGAACCTTCGATTTTTCTAGGATGGATAAGTAGTTATGCCAAAACCGCTTAATAGAATGCTGATGCTCTATCAGCACAAATTTCAGATTTCATATGCCCTCCATGGCCTGTGAGTATCTTTCAAGAATTAAAACAAAAATGGCTCTTCGACGTTTCATGTGGATTTCAGTATGGAACCCGCTGGGCT
>CAYXOS010000198.1:2894-4546 GCA_964467115.1 uncultured Sedimenticola sp. | reverse complement strand
GCCCCACACCCGTATTCATGAATGAACCACACCCAATCCGCTTCTGCGATTCGCCAGCAGCGCGTCTACGCTGTAAGCACCCGCCCCGTAACTCGCCATCAGTAAGAAGCCACCGGCAATGGCAAAGTTCTTCATGAACATGATCATTTGTGTTTGATCACCGAAGTTGCTGTGAAAGATCACTGCGGATACCACAGAAAATGCCGCCAGCGCCCAGGCTACAAGCCGGGCCTGGAAACCGGCGATCACGGCCAGGCCACCGCCGATTTCAAGCAGGATAACGAGAGGCAGCAGGAAGCCGGGCACCCCCATCGCCTCCATATAACCCTGGGTGCCTTCATAGGCGCCGATCTTGCTGATACCAGCCAGCAGAAATATGTGGCCAAGAAAAATACGTGCTACAAGTTGATTGATTTTATTCATTGTATGCCTCCTGAAAAGCTTTCTGGTTGTCTATGTCTGGTCAGCCAGAGGATTCGAACCGGCTGATGGATGCATTATTACTATTGCCAAATAAAGTATAAACAGTAGTATTGTTAATTATTTGTTCTCTTTTTAAGAACAGTATGAACTTATGAACCGACTGGGCAATATGGAAACCTTTGTGCGCGTGGTCGAAAGTGGCGGTATCAGTGCAGCGGCGACTAGCCTTAATATCGTAAAATCGGCTGTCAGCAGACGCCTGAAAGAACTGGAGAGCCATCTGGGCGTCGAATTGTTTCACCGCACCACGCGCAAAATGAACCTGACCGACACGGGCAAGGTTTATTATCAGGATTGCGTCAGGATACTGGATGAAATCCTGGAAACAGAGCTGGCGGCAAGCCAGGCTCATGGCACCCTGAAAGGGAAACTGAAGGTTGCGCTGCCATCCTCCTTTGGACTGATGCATATCGGCCCGGCCATCAACGAATTCTTACAGGCGCATCCACAAATCAGGTTTGAGCTGGACTTCAATGACCGCGAGGTAGATCTGATGCAGGAAGGTTTCGATCTGGCCATCCGCATAGCCAATTTGCCGGACTCAAGCCTGATCGCCCGCCGAATAGCGCCCATTGAAAGCCTGCTTTGCGCCAGTCCGGCATACCTCGAGCGTATGGGAACACCACAATCTCCGGAAGAACTGATTCATCATCAATGTATGGTGTATTCACTCCTACGGGATTTCGAGTCCTGGCGCCTGATCAATCCGAATGGGCAGAAAATCAGGGTAAAACTGCAGCCATACCTGATCGCTTCCTCAGGTGAATACCTGTTAGAGGCGACAGTCGAGGGCCACGGTATTGCATTGCTACCTACATTCATCGCACATCGGGAAATAGAAAAAGGCTCCCTGGTCACTCTGTTCAGCGATTACCGATTACCCCGGCTGAATGCCTATACCATTTACCCGCAAACCCGGTACCTTTCACAACGGGTCCGGGCTTTCGTTGATTTCCTGGTTGAAAGATTTCAAGGGACACCTTACTGGGACAACTACTGATACAGGTAACGCCGGCCTGAACTGGGATGATTGCAACTACCCGGGCCACCTTACTCACCACGCAGCGAGAGCAGACAGAAGCATCATTTCAAGGCCTTGCGTGACAGCACATCAAAAACCGCCCGCGCCTGGGAGATCAAGAAATTCACCATGTCCCTGTGGCACTATG
>CAYXOS010000198.1:878-2884 GCA_964467115.1 uncultured Sedimenticola sp. | reverse complement strand
GTCGAGTACATCATTCCACGGCTGCGCGCAGTTGAGGCGGATACAGTTACGGTATTTGCCAGAGGCGGAAAAAATTGTACCCGGTGCAATGCTGATGCGTTGTTCCAGCGCCTGTTGACACAGGCTCAGGGCATCGACGGCCCCCGGCAGTTCCACCCAGATCACAAAGCCGCCCCGGGGTTGGGTGACACGTGTGCCTTCGGGGAAGTACTTGCTCACGGCGCGGGTCATGAGGGTTACCTGACGGGCATAGGCGCTGCGAACCTGACGCAGATGGCGGTCATAGCCTCCGTGGTGCAGGAAATCGGCCACGGCCAGTTGCGACAGGGTCGGCGCGGCCAGACTGGTGACATATTTCAGGTATTCGATCTGTTCCTGCCAGCGGCCAGGCAGCATCCAGCCAACACGCAGCCCGGGTGACAGTGTCTTGGAGAACGAAGCGCAGTAGATGACCCCGCCCGTCTCATCATAGGCGCGTAGCGCCTGGGGACGTTCACCCTCGAATCCCAGATCGCCATAGATGTCGTCTTCGATGAGTGGAATCTCATGGCTTGCCAATAACGCTACCAGCGCCTGTTTCTTGTCCGGCGGCATAATACTGCCCAGTGGGTTGCTGAAATTGGCGGTCAGCACGCAGGCCTTGACCGGCCACTTGTCCAGCGCCAGTTCCAGCGCCTCGACACTGATACCGGTGGCCGGGTCGGTGGGAATCTCCAGCGCCCGCATGCCCAGTGACTCGATCGCCTGCAGCAGACCATAGAAACTGGGAGATTCGATGGCTACCACATCGCCTTTTTTGGCCACCGCCCGCAGTGCCAGAATCAACGCTTCCTGACAACCACTGGTGATGACGATGTCATCCGGACTCACGCGACAACCGGCCTCCAGCATGCGGCGTGCGATCTGTCTGCGCAGCTCGAGGCTGCCCGGCGGAAACTGATAGGTAGCCAACCGGTCTCCGCCCGCACGGGCCGCGACACTCAGGGCGCGCTGGATAGCTCGGGCCGGCAGAAATTCCGGCGCCGGTACCGCGGCCCCCAGTTGTACACAATCCGGCTCATTGGCCGTTTGCACCAAGCGCAACACCAGTTCCTGACCAGTGACCGGTACCGGCCTGACGGTGGGACGGGAAATACCGGGTGGTTCGGGCTGTGGCCAGAACGGCACGCGCACGTAGTAGCCGGAACGTGGGCGCGCCTCGATGAGGCCATCATCTTCCAGCAGGCGTTGCGCCTGAACAATGGTGGAGATACTCACTTCTAACTGGCGTGCCAGTCGGCGCACACCGGGCAGGCGGTCACCCGGCCGATAGAGGCCCTGGTCGATCTGCCCGGCAAGCTGCTTTGCAACACGTTCATACAGTTTGTTTGCCATGGATAACCACACATCAACCAATACAGTTGCTTTTTATGAATAGCAGTACAGTTCTATATAACAGCCATCTGTACCGTTCATTTTTCATTTTAACTGAATCTGTACTTGATCATTAACACAATTTAAGCTGTACAGAATACAAAAACCAACTTCAGACAGTGAACACAACCATGAACAAACCACTTCCACTCTTTCAGGTCGATGCCTTCACCGAGCATCCCTTTTCCGGCAACCCCGCCGCTGTGTGTCTGCTGGACAGTGAACGAGACACCGATTGGCTGCAGGCCGTGGCGGCAGAGATGAATCTCAGCGAGACCGCTTTTCTCCTAGAACAGGCCGATGGTTTCGGGCTGCGCTGGTTCACACCGACCACGGAGGTGGATCTGTGCGGCCACGCTACACTGGCAGCGGCGCACGTACTTTGGGAGCAGGGTCTCCTGACGCCCCGGAAAACAGCCCACTTTCACACTCGCAGTGGAATGTTGCGCGCCACGCGCAGCAACGGGATGATCGAGCTGGATTTTCCGGCCACACCGGCGGAGCCGGCCGCGGAGCCACCCGGACTGCTTGCCGCCCTGGATCTCGACAAGGGCGCCATCTACCGCAGTCGCTTCGACTATCTGGTGGTTGTC
>CAYXOS010000198.1:0-868 GCA_964467115.1 uncultured Sedimenticola sp. | reverse complement strand
GTACGCACCCTGGGGCCTGACTTTCCCGCTCTGGGCCTGGTTGAGGCCCGTGGCATTATGGTCACGGCCCGATCCGATGACCCGGCCTATGATTTCATCTCCCGCTTCTTCGCCCCCGCAGCAGGCGTCAATGAAGATCCGGTCACCGGTTCCGCCCATTGCACCCTGGCGCCCTGGTGGGCGCTGCAGCTGGGCAAACCATCCATGACCGCCTTTCAGGCATCTAAACGAGGTGGCGTCATCAAGCTCAGTCTGCAGGATGACCGGGTGTACCTCAGTGGACGGGCTGTCACTATTTTTACCGGAGAACTCCATGCCTGACTCGACCCGTTTCTGGATCAACGGCCAGTTACGGCCGGAACGCGAAGCCGTGATACCGGTGACCGATCACGGGCTGCTCTATGGGGATGGCGTTTTCGAAGGCATTCGTTTTTATCATCGACACCCCTTTCGGCTGGCTGCCCATTTACAACGCCTGGCCGATTCCTGCAAAGCCATCCGGCTGGCCTTGCCCTACACCCGACCGCAACTAACAGAAGCTGTGGACGGGATTATCGCGACCTTCCCGGAGGAAAACGGTTACCTGCGACTCATGGTGACCCGTGGATCGGGCCCCATGGGGCTGGATCCGGCGAACTGCACGCAACCCAGCGTCATTCTCATTGCCACCCGGCTGGAAATGGTCCACCCGGAGCTGCGCGAGGATGGAATCCGCCTTATTATCGCCAGTACCCGGCGGCTACCGGCCGACGGACTTGATCCACGTATCAAGAGCCTCAATTACCTCAACCACATTCTCGCCCGCATGGAAGCGACCCAGGCCGGTGTTGAAGAAGCCGTCTTACTGAACAACCAGGGCCGAGTAGCG
>CAYXOS010000197.1:0-4554 GCA_964467115.1 uncultured Sedimenticola sp. | reverse complement strand
CCGCGAATCAGTGTTTGACGTGTGCTGTGATATAGACGATTGAGCAGGGAGGATTTCCATGAAGTCCAGCGTTTTGGGTTTGTTGCCCGCATGTCTGCAACAGTCAGCAGATACAGATAATCGAGCCGGGCGCGGTCGCCGACTTTTTCGGCAAACTCCTGTACCACCAACGGGTCTTCGATGTCCTGACGTTGGGCTGTTGCAGACATGAGCAGGTGGCTACGCACGATCCAGGCAACCATGTCGGCATCATAGTCGGATAAATCATGCAATTTGCAAAATGCTCTGGCATCGACAGCGCCGAGTTCAGCATGGCTGCCGCCGCGTCCCTTGGCAATGTCATGAAACAGCCCCGCGATGTAGAGCAATTCTGGCTTGATGATTTGTGAGAATACTTTTGAGCACATGGGGAACTCATCAGCAAACTCTGCCACGGAGAAACGACGCAGATTACGCACCAGCATCAATGTGTGTTCATCAACAGTAAAGACGTGAAACAGATCAAACTGCATGCGTCCGGTAATGTTGGCAAATGCCGGGATATAGGCGGACAGGACACCATATCGATGCATGCGCCGCAGGGCATGGGTAATGCCTTCGGGCTGCCGCAGAATTTCCAGGAACAGGCTGCGACTGCGAATATCTTTTCTATAGCGTGCATCGATGAGATGTAGATGGGCGCGGATCAGGCGGATGGTGCTGGCGCGCACGCCTTCCAGTTCAGGATGCTCCTGAAGAATCAGAAACACTTCCAGTATTGCGATGGGGTAGCGGGCAAAAATCGCCTTGTTGCGCACTTCCAAATAACCGTTACAGGATTGAAAACGGTTGTTGATCTGTTGCGTATCACAGGGTTTGTTCTTGAGCAGAATGGCTTCTTGAAACAGCTGCAGCAACATTTCATTGAGACGATTGAGCTCCATCACGGTGCGGTAATAGTCCTGCATGAACTGTTCCACTGCCAGATTGTTGTCGGCGTCGCAGTAGCCGAATTGACGGGCAATACTGCGTTGATGTTCGAACAGCAAACGGTCTTCATGTCGGCCGGTGAGCAGGTGCAGGGCGAAGCGGATTTTCCACAAGTGGGATTGCCCTTCCTTCAGTGCATGATACTCAGCGTCGGTAAGAAAGCCCTGATGCAGCAGTTCCGACAGGCGTTCTGCCTGAAAATGGCGCTTTACCACCCAGCCGATCATTTGAATATCCCGCAGGCCACCAGGATTGGATTTGATATTGGGCTCCAGGTTGTATGCGGTGTCACCAAAGCGCGCATGACGAGCCTTTTGTTCTTTGCATTTGGCTGAGAAAAAAGCGTCGCTGGGCCAGATTTTGTCAGAAGCGGTTGCCTGTTTCATGGCATGGTACAAGGCTTCATTTCCAGCCAGGAAACGAGATTCCATCAAGTTGGTAACAATGGTGACATCTTCTATGGCAGCGTCGATACATTGTTCCAGGGTGCGGACACTGTGACCAATTTCCAGACCAATATCCCACAGGAAGGTAACCAACTGTTCCAGATTATTGGCTTGTTCGCCGCTGGGTGTTTCAGTGACCAGTATCAGCACATCCACATCGGATGCGGGATGCAGTTCTCCTCTGCCGTAACCGCCTACGGCGACCAAGGTGGCGGTATCGGTATTTGCCATGAAATGCTTCCAGGCACGTAACAGCAGTTGATCAACGAAATGAGCGCGTGCATGCACCAGCTCTTCAATAGGATCACCTGCATTGAAGCGCTTTTCCAGCAGGGTTTTGCTTTTGGCGATGATATTGCGAAATGCGCCAAGGGGGGTGTCTGTCTGGCTTAGTTCCTGATCCAGATCCCGCATCAAGGAAACCGGCATTATGATTTTGCCCGCTCTTCTGCTCTCAGGGTAAGCACCTCATGACCGCTGTCGGTAACCAATATGGTGTGTTCCCATTGGGCAGACAGTTTGCGGTCACGGGTAGCCACAGTCCAGCCGTCGCCCAATTGTTTGACCTCTTTTTTCCCCGCATTGACCATGGGCTCGATGGTGAAGATCATTCCTGCCTTTATCTCTGCTCCTGTACCTGGTTTGCCAAAATGCAGTACCTGAGGGTCTTCATGAAAACCTTTGCCAATGCCATGTCCGCAGTATTCCCTGACCACAGAATAGTGATTGGATTCGACGAAACGCTGAATAGCAGCGCCAATATCACCAAAATGTGCGCCGGGTTTGACCTCTTCGATACCCTTCCACATGGCCTCCAGGGTGATGTCGCACAAACGTTTGGCGAGGATGCTGCTTTTGCCTACACAAAACATCTTGCTGGTATCACCATGCCAGCCATCCTTGATGACGGTGATATCGATGTTCACGATATCGCCGTTTTTCAAAATTTTGTCGCTGGGAATGCCATGGCAGACCTGATGGTTGACCGAAGTACAGATGGATTTGGGAAAACCATGGTAATTGAGAGGTGCGGGAATGGCCTGCTGTTCGTTGACGATATAATCATGGCAGATTCTATCCAATTCATCCGTGCTGATGCCAGCTTGTACATGAGGTTGGATCATTTCCAGTACTTCGGCAGCCAAGCGCCCTGCGACGCGCATTTTTTCGATTTCTTCGGGGGTTTTTATGATTATGGACATCCTGTTACCTGATTTTTGGGAGGAAATTTGTTGAATCAAGCCGTTTATGGTATAAAACGCGCCGCCAAACGGCAAATACACACGCAATTCTGAATTGAAGCACATTTTGGGTGTCTCTGGGATAGCTTTTTATCCATGAGATTAATGTGTCAGGAGTTGCGGAGGCTTAACCCTTACATATTATAGGTAATATTATGAGTAACGTATCTATGCGCCAGATGCTAGAGGCTGGCGTGCATTTCGGGCACCAAACCCGTTATTGGAACCCAAAGATGGCTCCTTATATCTTTGGTCAGCGCAACAAGATTCATATTGTCAATCTGGAGAAGTCACTCCCATTGTTTAACGATGCCATGAACTTCATTGGCAAGTTGGCATCCAATGGCGGTCGTGTACTCTTTGTTGGCACCAAGCGTGCAGCCAGTAATGTCATCAAGGAAGAGGCAGAGCGTTGTGGCATGCCTTACGTCAATCATCGTTGGTTGGGCGGTATGCTCACCAATTACAAGACCATCAAGCTTTCCATCAATCGTCTGAAAGAACTAGAAGCGATGGCGGCTGACGGTTCCATGGAGCAGAAATTCAACAAGAAGGAAGCCCTGGGTCTGAAGCGCCAGTTGGAGAAGCTGGAACGCAGTGTTGGTGGTATCAAGAACATGCGCGGTATTCCCGATGCTATGTTCGTGGTTGATACCGGCCATGAAGACATTGCGGTTGCTGAAGCCCGCAAACTCGGTATTCCAGTCATCGGTGTTGTCGATACCAATAATGATCCAGATGTAGTGGATTACGTTGTTCCAGGCAATGATGATGCGATTCGCGCTATTCAGTTGTATGTGCAAGGTGCATCTGCAGCTATCCTGGAAGGACGTGCAGTCGCCGCGCAAGCCGTTGCTGCCGAAGCTCCAGAAGAAGCGGCCGAAGGTTAATTGAAGGGTTGGGATCTCCCCTGTCCTGCATGGCGGGGCAGGGGAATCTTGTTTTTATGCATGTGCAACCGCATGCGACCAAGTTATTTGAATTAGTGAGGAAAACCATGGCCATAACAGCAGCTTTGGTAAAAGAATTACGCGAGCGTACTGGCGCTGGCATGATGGAATGTAAGAAAGCATTGGTAGAAACCGATGGTGACGTGGAACTGGCGATTGAAAACATGCGCAAATCCGGTCAGGCAAAGGCGGCAAAAAAAGCCGGTCGTATTGCCGCAGAAGGCGTGATTGTGATCCAGGCAAGCGATGATGGCAAGAAAGTCGCCATGGCTGAAGTCAATTGTGAAACCGATTTTGTTGCCAAGGATGAGAACTTCCTGTCCTTCGCCAATGCCGTAGCAGAGCGTGTACTGAATAGCGATGTTGCTGATGTCGATGCCCTGAACGCATTGCCATTGCATGAAGGCGAAGAGACTACGGTGGAAGAGGCGCGTCAGGCGTTGGTATCCAAAATTGGTGAAAACATGAACGTACGCCGTTTTGTACGTCTGGAAAGCGACGGCACTATTGCCAACTACCGTCATGGCGTGCGTATTGGTGTATTGGTGGATCTGGCGAGCGATGATGTTGATCTGGGTCGTGACCTGGCAATGCATGTTGCTGCCAGCAACCCCGTATGTGTGGAAGAGAAAGATGTTCCAGCTGATTTGCTGGCAAAGGAAAAGGAAATTATTTCAGCCCAGGCGAAGGAAAGTGGTAAGCCTGACAACATCATCGAAAAAATGGTAGAAGGTCGTATTCGCAAATATCTGGCAGAGATAACTCTTACCGGACAACCTTTCGTTAAAGATCCTGACACTACCGTTGGCAAATTGTTGGAATCTGCGGGTGCCAGTGTCAATCAGTTCATTCGTTTCGAAGTGGGCGAAGGCATTGAGAAGAAGCAGGAAAATTTTGCTGATGAAGTTATGGCGCAGGTTCGCGGTAGCTGATAGAAATCTGCTTTAG
>CAYXOS010000196.1:0-4600 GCA_964467115.1 uncultured Sedimenticola sp. | reverse complement strand
TACGGTATCTGTCTGTAGATTACTGCAAGCCCCCGTCGTGGATTGATAATAGTAATAACTGATCCATACCAGCATCACTGCCAGGGTCAGCAAACTGACAAAGTATAAAACCGGAAAACGCTTGCCTTTAGCCACGGCAGAAGTCCTCCACCAGTTGCAAAAGTTGCGCATTTTCTTCGGGTTTACCCACGGTGAAACGCAGACACTCTTGCAACAATGGATGGCTGCCATGCAGTTTTTTCACCAATACACCGCCTTTCAACAAGGCATCAAACAATGCCTCTGCCCCCTCATCAACCCGCACCAACAGGAAATTCGCCTGGGAGGGATACACCTGAATACCCGGCAATTGCGCCAATGCAGTAAACATCTTCTGCCGCTGCTGACGGATATTGGCAGTTTGCTCATCCAGTACTTGATGATGTTGTAGCGCAAATCTTGCCGTTTCCTGGGTCAATACATTGATGTTGTAAGGCATGCGTACTTTGTCTATTTGCGCCAACCACGCCTTGGAGCCTGCCAGCAAACCGAGACGCAATCCCGCCAGCCCCAGCTTGGAAACCGTACGCATCACCAATAAATTGTCGAAATGACCGAGGTGAGGCATGAAGCTGGTATCGGCAAATGGCGCATATGCCTCATCGACCACCACCAAACCAGGCGCCAATTGCAGAATTTCCAGAATATCCTGTTCGGCAAACTGATTCCCTGTGGGATTATTGGGACAAGCAAGAAAAATCAACGCGGGTTGGGTTTCTGCAATCGCCTTGCGCAAGGCTGGCATATCCAATGAAAAGTCATCTGCCTTGAGGGGAACGCCATGATATTCCATGCCACACCACAAGGCGATCATGGAATACATGACAAAACCCGGTTCTACGGAAAGAATGCTTCGTCCTGTCCCACTCACTGCCATGGCCAGCATCTGGATAATTTCATCCGAGCCATTTCCCAGCAACAGCGCCATTTCATCAGGAATACCCATGGCGCTACGCAGTTGCTCTGCCAACGCCCTGGCCTGGGGATCAGGATAACGATTTACATCCACATGCTGTAGCTGTTGCAACCATTGCTGGCGTAGGTTCTGGGGCCAGGTATAGGGATTCTCCATGGCATCGAGCTTTATCAAACCCTGGGCATTCGCCACATGATAAGCGGACAATGCCTGAATCTCAGGGCGAATCCAGTCTCGAATCAGTTGCGATTCGCTCACGGTTTCAGACGATACTCAGCGGAACAGGCATGGGCAGTCAAGCCTTCACCCCGCGCAAGAATGGAGGCAGTACGCCCCAAGGTGTCTGCGCCGTCTTCAGACACCATGATCAGGCTGGTACGCTTCTGGAAGTCATATACCCCCAAAGGCGAGCTGAAACGCGCAGTACGCGAAGTGGGCAACACATGATTGGGCCCGGCACAATAATCGCCTAAGGGTTCAGAGGTATAACGCCCCATGAAGATGGCACCGGCATGTTTGATGTTGCGGGCATATTCACGCGGATTTTCTACCGACAATTCCAGATGTTCCGGCGCAATATGATTGGCAATTTCTGCGGCTTGCTGCAAATCATCAACCTTGATCAATGCCCCCCTGTCCTTCAATGCGGCAGCAATAATCTGTTTACGCTCCATCCCTGCCAGAAGCTCATCGATAGCCGCCTCCACTCGCGCAATAAAGTCCGCATCAGGGCACAGCAATATGGATTGCGCGTCTTCATCATGCTCTGCCTGGGAGAACAAATCCATGGCGACCCATTGGGGGTTGGTTCGCCCATCGCAGATGATGAGGATTTCAGAAGGACCCGCCACCATGTCGATACCCACCTGCCCAAACACGGCACGTTTGGCGGTTGCTACATAGATATTTCCGGGCCCCACCACCTTGTCCACTGGCGGAATCGTCTCTGTGCCATAAGCCAAAGCTGCCACGGCTTGCGCTCCACCCACCGCAAACACTCGATCTACACCGGACACATGTGCCGCAGCAAAAACCAGTTCGTTTACTTCGCCGCCAGGTGTAGGCACGACCATGATCAATTCCGCCACACCTGCGACCTTTGCGGGGATGGCGTTCATGAGCACGGAAGATGGGTAAGCCGCCTTGCCACCAGGCACATACAGCCCAACCCGATCCAGGGGAGTGACCTGTTGTCCGAGTAATGTCCCATCGGCTTCCTGGTATTCCCAAGCGTCCATTTTCTGTTTCTCGGCATAGGCACGAATGCGTTGTGCCGCGTGCTCCAGGGCTTGCTGCTGCTCCACAGATATCGCCTTCCATGCCTGTTCCAGGCGTTGCGCAGGAATCTCCAGATCTGCCGCCGTCTGCGCCTGCCAGTTATCAAAGCGATTGGTGAAATCCAGCAACGCAGCATCACCTTTGCTGCGGATCTGAGCGATGATGTCGTTCACCGTGTCGTTGACCGCGGTATCCGAGACATTGTCCCAGGCAAGCAGTTCATCCAGTTGCGCCTGAAAATCAGCCGCCTGTGCATTGAGTTTGCGTATATCAGCCATTGATTACCTCTTCCAGGCTCTTTACCAGTGCAATGATGGTTTCATGTTTCATTTTCCAGCTTGCCTTGTTGACGACCAGACGTGAGCTGATATCCATGACAAACTCCAGGGGCACCAGACCATTTGCCTTGAGGGTATTTCCGCTCTCCACCAGGTCAACGATTAAATCCGACAAGCCCACCAGCGGCGCCAGTTCCATGGAACCGTACAATTTAATGATTTCCACCTGCTGTCCCTTGGCAGCAAAATGCTGTTTGGCGGCTTTGACATATTTGGTAGCAATACGCAGCCGCTGCCCATTGAGGCTGGCGTCAGGATGCCCGGCAACCATCAGTTTGCATTTGGCGATGTGCAGATCCAGCGGTTCGTACAGACCTTCTCCACCATGTTCCACCAGAGTATCTTTGCCCGTCACCCCCAGGTCTGCAGCGCCCCATTGCACATAGGTGGGTACATCTGTGGCACGAATCAGCACCACTTTTACCGCATCGACATTAGTATCCAGAATCAGCTTGCGGCTGGTATCTGGATCGTCACGCAGTTCGATGCCCACATGCCCCAGCAACGGCAGAGTATCCTTGAGAATACGGCCTTTGGGCAATGCAATTGTGATCGGTGAACTAAATTCCATCATGAGTTTTCGCCTTTAATCCGGCAAGCGCCGGATTTTTCCACCCAGACCCGCCAATTTTTCTTCAATATTCTGATAACCACGATCGATGTGGTAAATGCGATCAACCACAGTTTCCCCGGTGGCAACCAGCCCCGCCAAAACCAGGCTGGCTGAGGCGCGTAAATCCGTTGCCATCACCGGCGCCCCGGTGAGCTTCTCGATACCGGCGACAATGGCGGTATTGCCTTCGAGCTTGATATTGGCTCCCATGCGCTGCATTTCCTGCACATGCATGAAGCGGTTTTCGAATACATTTTCGGTAATGGTTCCTACGCCTTCTGCCACGGCATTCAGCGCCGTGAACTGTGCCTGCATATCCGTGGGGAAGGCAGGATAGGGCGCTGTGTGAATGTCCACCGAACGAGGACGTTTTCCCTGCATATCCAACTCGATCCAATCCTTGCCAATTTTCAGCACCGCTCCCGCTTCGCGCAGTTTTGCCAGCACCGCATCCAGCAGATTGGGATCGGTATCACGCACCTTGACCCGCCCATGACTGATCGCCGCCGCGACCAAAAAAGTGCCGGTCTCAATACGATCTGGCATCACTGAATATGCTGTTCCACCCAGGCTTTCCACCCCATGAATGGTAATGGTGTCTGTTCCTGCACCTTCAATCTTTGCGCCCATGCTGATCAGGCAATTGGCAAGATCAACAACTTCGGGCTCGCGAGCGGCATTTTCAATCAGGGTTTTTCCTTCTGCCAGGGTGGCGGCCATCATCAGGTTTTCAGTTCCGGTAACGGTGACTACATCCATCACCAGGCGCGCTCCCTGCAAGCGTTCTGCCCGCGCCTTGATGTATCCGCCGTCAACAGAAATCTCCGCACCCATGGCTCGCAGCCCATCAAGATGCAAGTTCACCGGACGGGAACCAATGGCACAGCCACCGGGCAGGGAAACATCTGCCTGACCAAATCGAGCCAGCAACGGACCAAGTACCAATATGGAAGCCCGCATGACTTTCACCAGCTCATAGGGTGCGGCAAAACTATTGATACTGGATGGATCGATTTCGATGGTCATGCGTTCATCGACGGTGATTCCCACGCCCATACGTCCCAACAGACCAATCGTCGTGGTCACATCCTGCAAGTGAGGAACATTACTCAGGCGCACAATGCCATCGCTCAATAAGGCTGAAGCAAGTATCGGCAAAGCCGCATTCTTGGCACCGGAGATCCGCACCTCGCCATCCAAAGGCGCACCACCGGTAATGACTAGCTTATCCATTTGTTATTGCCTGAGTTAATAAAACAGTAAAGAACCCGATATGATATAAAACTTTGGGAGTCGGCGCTATTGGGGAAATCCTCCCAAGCAGAACCACCTCATCTAAGTTCATAGGGAAGCTCTGATCGGAAAACCTCGGAGGCAGGGATGCCGACGCGGAGCCTACATGGATGTATTTACGGC
>CAYXOS010000195.1:0-4652 GCA_964467115.1 uncultured Sedimenticola sp. | reverse complement strand
GTATAGATAAATCTCACCCCTACTACTGGTTAGATGAAAACGTTGCCGAACCTATACCCGTGGCCATGCCGGTTGCCTTTCCCTACGGAGAAATATACGGTGTAAATTCCCAAGGGAAGATGGTGGGAATGATGTGGAATGATGCCGGGCTTCAACACGCCTTTGTGCTGGACATCGATCGTGGCGTTCAGGATTTGAATGATATTACAGCACTTACTGCTGGAGATGTCCTGGAAGCTGCAGTTGAAATAAACGGTACCGGTCAGGTCGTGGGTAACAGTGACATTGGTGGTCAGAAACGCGGCTTTTTGCTCAACCTGTATGATCCAGCGGAGACACCCTCTGTGCCACAGAATCTGGCCGCCACTGCTGTATCACCATCCCAGATAGATCTCACCTGGGATGCCTCAACCGACAATGTTGCCGTCACAGGATACAAGATCTTTCGGGATGGTGCCGAGATAGCTACTACTGCTGCTACAACCTATAGCAACACGGGGTTGGCAGCTGGGACGACCTATATTTATCGTGTGTCCGCGTATGATGGAGATAATAATCAGAGTGCGCAATCCATTTCTGCACAGGCAACCACTAAGAACAGCTGTAGCGGTAGCGATATTGTCATCGACTACGATTTCCAGTACGACACACCTATCGTATGTTCGGCAACGGGGAGCATTACCACCCAGGGATCAGTCAGTATTATGCCCGGAATCGATGTCTCTTTTTACGCGGGGACGCACATCATACTCAATCCCGGGTTTGCGGTTAAAGCCCTCGGCATTTTCCGGGCTTCAGTGACGCCTTGATAAGCCCATGGCAGACGATGTTAGGAATTGGTTCTGTAAGTTTAGGCAATTCAGTTTATAGGGCACCTCGAAAAATTGTTTTTTCGTCACCCCGGCGCACGACTCCATGGGCGGAGGAGGTAGCGCGAAGGGGGACGCCAGAGTCGAGGTCGGGGTCTATCCTGATCAATGAGTTATAGATTCCGGCCTGCGCCGAAATGACATTTTTAGCCTCATCTAATAACGAATACGTAAAAGCAGTATTCCCCTTGGGGATTGAAAATTGCTATTCAAGGCTGCAATCGACGATTCTGGTAGTGGCTGTAAACTGGCTGCCTTCGATTACCTTGAAGCCATTGTCGAGGCTGATATGGGTGTTGGCGGTATAACTTACTGTGGCGCCAGGGTTGAGCACAATACTGCCGTTTGTCGCAATGAACCCTTGGGTCTTGACGTCGGCAACTTCCAGATTCGCGTAGGAGACCCCGGGGCCAATAGTGACATCCTGGGTGTGACAAGCAGCTCCCACGGGAATGAAGGCAGCAGACACGGTACAGTTCTGCACAATTGGGCCTGTTGTGTAAATGTTTCCGTTCAAGCTACCGTCGCAGCCGCTCACGTTTTGTAGCACATGCCCGGCATGGGGAGTGAGGGTAAAATCGGCAGTGGTAAAGCGTTCCACCTCCTGAGGTGTAGCAGGTGAAATGTTTCCATTGACCGGGACTACCGGGGTTACAGTGAAAACGGGGAAGCAACGAACATTAACCGTCACATTTGCGCCGGAGAGGTTGCCGCTACTACTGTCGGCTTCCTCAGTTACGCGACAATTGAAGTCGGCTGGCTGAGTCAATACAGTGATGCTGTAGGGGCTGCCATCAAGCTGGAAAGGAAAGTATGCTTCACTGTACGTAATGCTGGCATTGTTTATGGTTAGGTTATTGCTGGCATTGTTTTGCAATACCAGACCAGAAAAGGGCGTGAGATTGCCCAGGCTGTCCAGCGACTGATTATAAACCATTACGCGCACCCGAAATGAGTCGACAACACAAACCACTTCGAGTGTCACATCCTGTTGTATGACCCCTTGTGAGTTACTGATGCTACAGCTCTGGCTTGGGTTTTGTGGACCCGGGAATGCCACCATAATATTATAGTGACTGTTTTCAGCTTGATCCTGAAAATTGAAACTGTCGTTGCCGGTGATGGCAAGAGATTCTCCCGTATCCAGGTTGAGCAGAACCAGGGATGTCAGCAAACCGCTGATGCTTCCTTTGATGCTATGCCGGTTCTGGTGGCAGGTCACCTGTACGTTGTTGATATCTCCGCCATTGATGCTGCCATAACCTTGTGTGACCGTACAGAATTGCCCGTTGGGTTGATTGGCGACGGATACCAGATAGTCACTGCCATCCTCCTGGGCGGGAAAATTGAACTCTGTTTGGGAGGCGGAAATGTTGATATCCTGAGCACCGTTATTTTGCAACACCAGTCCAGTGCCTGTCAGCCCGGATATATTGCCAGTGACCGTATGCATGTCGATGCTGCAATTCACCTCGATCAATATATCTGCGCCCTGAATATAACTGCTGCCATCGGTGACGACACAGGTGTAGTTCGGGTTGGTGGGGGTGTCTGCAAGGGTAATATTGTAGTTGGCACCGTTTTTAAGTTGCGTGGGCAAGGTGATTGTTTGATTGGCAGTGACATCGACATCATCACCAGTGTTGCTGTTCAATACCCGTAGAGACCCACCGACGGGCAGACCGGAAATATTCACATCAATTTTGTAGTGTTTGATAAAAACAGTGACAGCTTCAGTGGTCAGACCAATGGGGTTATCCAGACTCAAGGCTTCCAGGGTGCTGACAGCAATGACTTCACCATCAAGATCAACGGCGTGACCAAAATGCTCATAAACCTGGGGGAAGGTTTTGAGCACTTCTGTGCCATCCGCCTTGGGTAAACCATCTACCTGATCTTCCTTCAGATAACTGATCTGACTCCAGGTGCTGCCAGTACGCTGAAAAGCATAAGCGGCACCTGCATCAGTACGTTGGTTATGAGTCTCACCATATTGGTAACCCCCGCTGTCTTCGTTTCTGGCGCCGACCACAGCCATGTCGCCATCGATAGCGACACTACCACCAAATTCGTCGCCTTCAAATGCTTGCAAGTCGCTCATGTCGTTGGCTTTCAGGTAGTCTTGCTGGATCCAAGTGCTACCGTTGCGTGTGAAAATATAGGCAGCGCCAGCATGGAAGTTGGTATTGCTACCACCTTCTTCATCAGGGGCGCCTACAATGATGGCGTTGCCGGATATGGCAACACTGCGCCCAAAATGGTCACCAGGATCAGCATTGCCGGCTTTCAAATAGCCTTGTTGTGACCAGGAATTGCCTGAGCCGACGAAGACATAAGCAGCACCGGCATCAGGTGCATTTGTATTTGGACTGGCAGAGCTACTGTTGGCATCACCGTCTTCGGTGCTGTCTCCAATCACCACGGTGTTGCCATCGATGGCAACAGGGCCGTCGACTGCTACACCTCCGGTTGTGCTGGGAATCAGCTGTGCCTGATTGCCCCAGGAATAGGAATTGCCAATGCGGTTGAAAATATAACCGGGACCAATGACGATGGTATTTCCTGAAATGGCAACAGAGTCCGTCAGCCCAAGGGTGCCACCGATGGGAGTCAGTTGTGTGCGCTCAGTCCAGAGGTTGCCGGTGCGGGTGTAAATCCGATTGCCTATTGCCATCACGTCTCCATCGATGGCAACTCGGTAACCAAATAGAATATTGTTATGGTTCTCATCCGTTAACACGGGCTCGAAACTTTGTTGCAGTGTCCATTCTCGTACAGGTTGAATGCCGGAACGAGTGTAGACATGGACGATGCCAGTATTCTGGGAAGGGGTAAAGGTGTCTTGAGACAGGTTGTAATAATCCGGGTTGTCTTTGAATGGATTTCCAATGACCAAGGTGTTGCCCGAAATAGCAACGGTATATGTGCCGCCTTCTATATAGGCTTCTCCGGCAAAGCTGGGATCAATGGTTACCGGATACTGAGCATCTTTATCATCAACAAGTAATTCAAGAGTATGTCCAGTAAGCTTCATCTTGCTGGGAAGAACTTTTCCCCTGGCATCCCAGGCAAGCAACTTTTTATAGGTTATGTGCTTGTTGTCTGGGGTGATAAATAGCAGGCTGTTCTCCTGCTGACGGATGGCAAGTGAGGTTGAGATATGAAGCTGCAAAGCAATGCCTGAGCCACTTGGTTGTTTCAGTTTGAACCATTGCTCTATACCTGATTCTGAATTCACCCACCATTCGCTGAGATTGTCATCCCAGTGGTAGGTGAGTTGATTTCCAGCAAGGCTCTGGCGCTGAGGTGAAGAATAGGGTTGATTATTGACCCGCTGAAGTTGGATGCCGATATGGAAAATATTTTTCTTCAGCAATGGTCGTAACACGGTCTTACCAGAAGAGAGGAAATCTATTTGCCAGTTCTGGGTGGTATTGATAGCAGCATGGTTTCCGTCATCCAGCCTAAAGGCTTGGTAGGGGGTTATGGCGTCAGTTTTGGAGTTAGCCAGTGCCGAGATGCCTATCAGGGACAGAAAAACCAGTGTTCTCGAAAGTATTGTAGAAATATTCACATCTCACTCCCTTGGGGGTTGTAACTATATTGGCGCTGAGCGTTCGGTGTTCTTTTCAGGCAGCCTGTTGTGTTCTTTAGGGTACTTCAAACAATGTCATTCCGGCGCAGGGGTGACGAAAAACATTTTTTTGAGGTGCCGTTTAGTTAAGTCTAGGGGGAGCCACTGGAAAAAGTTCTGAAAAAGTTCTGAAAATCTTATGAATCTCG
>CAYXOS010000194.1:0-4679 GCA_964467115.1 uncultured Sedimenticola sp. | reverse complement strand
GCTATTCGATTATAGGGAGGCATGAGCCTGGTTGCCACGCTAATTTGGAGAACGAATAGACTTTTTGCATATTCCCTCATTTTAACTCGGTAAATTCACAAATTACACGCGAATTCATGGAATTTCCGGGTGAAACGAGCCTTTAGCGCACAATCAAACCGATTAGAGGCCGCCACAAATGGGCAGCAGTAGAATACAACACGGTGGAAATACTAAAAGGCAGTAAGCGCACAATAACTAATACCACCCATACCCACAGTATTCCCTGGAACAGCCCCAATACAACCCCAAATATGGATGATCTCGATTTTTTCTTTTTCAGATCAGATAGATAAGAGCGAATCTTCCACAAAAAATAGACCATGAGCACGATCAATAACAGAATCCCCAGCAATCGCGACATATGCAAGTAATCTTGCAGCAAATGATCCAGTGAATACCACAACACCCGGGTGAGGCTAAACCCTGCCAGCATGGCAAGCCACAATGTGGCGCTGATACTTGCGTGCAGTTCAGGGTAAATTCCCCGTCGCCAACCACGAAGCACACACCAGACCAGATACAGCAGTACCACCCAGTCAAACAATGTTGTGGGGAGCAACGCAGCCATTATTCGAATAAGACCGACAGTGCCTGAGACAAACGCTGCACTGGTATAACTTCAATACCTTTCACCGTTTTTCGAGGACGGTTGGCAACGGGTAAGATAATTTTACTGAAGCCATGTTTTGCCGCCTCACGCGCCCGATCTTCACCACTGGGTACAGGACGGATTTCGCCTGCCAACCCCACTTCTCCAAATGCAGCCAATCCCTGGGGCAAAGGACGATCACGGAAACTGGACAACACGGACAGCAACACGGGGAGATCAGCAGCCGTTTCTGTCACCCGCACCCCCCCAACGACATTGAGGAACACATCCTGATCCACCAGACCAATACCACCATGTCGATGAAGTACCGCCAACAGCATGGCAAGACGATTCTGTTCCAACCCCAATGCCACCCGTCGCGGGTTTCCAAGAGAGCTTTGATCGACCAATGCCTGAACCTCTACCAGCATGGGGCGGGTTCCCTCCCGGGTCACCAAAATAGCGCTTCCACACACCTGTTCTTCATGGCGAGAGAGAAAAATGGCTGAGGGATTGCTCACCTCTTTCAGACCCTTTTCAGTCATGGCGAACACACCCAGTTCATTCACCGCACCAAACCGGTTCTTGATGGCGCGCACCAGACGCACTTGACTACCGGCTTCACCTTCAAAATACAGTACCGTATCCACCATGTGTTCCAGCACTCTTGGCCCCGCCAGAGCACCTTCCTTGGTTACATGTCCCACCAAAAACAGACTAATCCCTGTTTGCTTGGCAAAACGCACCAGTTGCGCGGCCGATTCCCGTACCTGTGCTACAGAACCAGGAGCGGATTGCAATTGTTCAGAATAAAATGTCTGGATGGAGTCCATGACCATCACGCTGGGACGATGTTTTGCCGCCAGGCTGAGAATGCGCTCCACGCAGGTTTCCGTCAGCAATTGCAGTTTATCCACTGGCAATCCCAAACGTGAAGCACGCATACTGATTTGTTCGGCAGATTCCTCACCGCTCACATACAAGGGCGACATCTGTTTCGACAAACTTGCCAACGCTTGTATCAACAAGGTGGATTTACCAATTCCTGGATCACCGCCAATAAGCACCACCGACCCATGCACCAGACCACCGCCCAATACTCGATCCAGCTCAGGCAATCCCGTGGCTGTGCGCTGGGTATTTTCAGCATCTATAGCTGAAAGAGGACGAATCAGGGTGGCAGCCGCATCGCCGCTGTATCCTGCAAAACGGGGAGCGGTTTTATGGCTCGACTCTGGCAGTGCTTCTTCCAGGGTATTCCAGGCACCACAATCCGAACATTGCCCTGCCCACTTGGGGAAACGGCTACCACACTCCCGGCAGGCATACAGGGTTTTCACCTTCGCCATCAGCAAATCCTCCGTGTTACCCGATCCGTGATCCCACAAAACAAGGTGTAGGGAATGGTATTGGCGGCAGAAGCGATTGTCTCTGCTGGCAAGGCTTTTCCCCAGAGAATCACTTCATCACCCACTTGTGCCTGGGGCTGCTGGCGTAAATCGACCATGAGGGTATCCATGGACACGCGCCCCACCAACGGGACGGGCTTGCCATTAAGCAGAAGCGGCGTGCCACTGGGCATTTCTCTGGGGTAGCCGTCTCCGTAGCCCACCGCCACCACCCCCACAGACATAGGCTCGGGTGCTGTCCAGATGCCACCGTAACCGATAGCCGCGCCTGCGGAAACATTCTTTATGGAAATAAGCGTCGAAGCAAAGGTCATCACAGGTTGCAATTCCTGCACTGCTGCGGAAAACGGTGAAGCACCATACAACATGATTCCCGGGCGAACCCATTCCACATGGCTGTCAGCCCAGGCGAGAATAGCCGCTGAATTGGCAATGGAGCGATCCAATTCAGCCCCATCGGTAGCAGAAAAAAATGTTTGTAACTGCTGACGGGTATAGTCGTCACCCAAATCATCGGCATTTGCCAAATGGGTGAGCACACCGGCAACGGATGAGACGTTAGGCATTTCATGTAGCTGAGCCAACAGTTGTTCCGTCTCAGAAGGGGGGAAACCGAGTCGGTGCATTCCTGTATCCAGTTTGAGCCAGACCCTGAGCGGCAATTCCAAACGGGTAGTTTGCAGCAACTGCAACTGGGCATGGTGATGAATAACCACCTGTACATCGAGCTTGGCTGCCTGCTGCAGTTCTTGTGCAGAATGCGCCCCTGCCAAAACCAGCAGATTTTTACGAATACCGGCTGCGCGCAATGCAAGCGCTTCATCAATCCGGGCAACAGCAAAGGCGTCAGCGTCATCTAGGGCAGCTGCAGCCTGCAAAACGCCATGTCCGTAGGCATTTGCCTTGATCACCGCCATCACTTTGGAACCAGGTGCATGGGTACGCACCACAGTCAGATTGTGCTTCAGAGCCTGTGTATCTATTTCAATCCAGGGCGCGAAAGACATGCTCAATGCACAGGGTCGCCGTAAACCGGATTGATATAATTCTCAAATTTAGTGAACTGCCCGAGGAATGTCAGACGCACCGTGCCAATGGGACCGTTACGCTGTTTGCCGATAATGATCTCTGCCATGCCCTTGTCAGGGCTTTCTTCGTTATAGACTTCATCCCGATAGATGAACACTACCAGATCCGCATCCTGCTCGATGGCGCCCGATTCACGCAGGTCAGACATAATGGGGCGTTTGTTGGGGCGCTGCTCCAGACTACGGTTCAGCTGCGACAACGCTACCACTGGTACATTCAATTCTTTCGCCAATGCCTTGAGACTGCGGGAAATGGTGGATATCTCGTTGGTACGGTTCTCACCCCCGCCCGGTATCTGCATCAATTGCAAATAGTCAATAACGATCATACCCAGTTTACCGCCCTGCTCTCGCATCAGGCGTCGCGCTCTGGCACGCAGATCCGTGGGGCTGAGCGCGGGGGTATCATCAATAAACAATTTGGTCTGGTTGAGAATATTGATCGCTGAGGTCAGGCGCGGCCACTCGTCATCTTCGAGCTTTCCAGTACGAATGCGATGACCGTCAATTCTTCCCAGGGAAGAGATCATGCGCATAGTCAGTGCTTCGCTAGGCATTTCCATGGAGAATACCGCCACAGGCAAACCGGACTTGACTGCCGCATTCTCGGCAATATTCATGGCGAAGGTGGTTTTTCCCATGGAGGGACGCCCCGCTACGATAACCAGATCCGCTGGCTGCAAGCCCGAGGTTTTTTCATCAAAATCATCAAAGCCTGTACTCAAACCGGTAATAGGCTCATCGCTGCTTTGCAACTCTTCGATACGGTCGATTGCCTTGACTAGCAAGCCTTTTATCGCCTGAAAGCCTTCACCTTCCTTGTTGCGTTGTTCTGCAATCTGAAAAACTTTGGTTTCTGCCGTGTCCAATAGCTCGGCTACTTTTCGCCCTTCAGGACGAAATCCGCTTTCCGCGATTTCTGTCCCCACCCGAATCAACTGGCGGGTTACGGAATGCTCGCGCACAATATCGGCATAAGCACGAATATTGGCAGCACTGGGGGTATCTTCAGCCAACGCCGCCAGATAGGGCAAACCACCAATATCATCCAGTTCTTCCCGACGCTCCAGTTCTTCTGCCAGGGTTACCACGTCAAAAGGCTTCTGTTCATCGGCCAGCATTGAAATAACAGAAAAAATAAGCTGATGCTCGCGGCGGTAGAAATCTTCGCTGCCCACTCGGTCAGCAACCTGATCCCAGGTGCTGTTGTCCAGCATCAATCCGCCCACGACGGACTGTTCCGCCTGTACAGAATGTGGCGGTACACGCAGTTGTTCCATCTCCTGATCAGCCTCGGGATAATCGGGAAGAGGTTCGGATAAAGTAGTATCAAATGACATGCGGGAAGAGTACCGAAAAAATACCTGTTTGAGAACAGACAGCAGAGAAAAAACCAAAAAACCGCGACCAGCCAAACGCTAGTCGCGGTTCTTATCGACATGCAAATCTCTAAACAGGCTATTGAAAAACACCGTTTTTCGACGGCCTGTTAAGGACGCTTCGAAAAGAGGCGCTGTTCTCCCTGAAACCGAGGGATCAAACCCTCGGGCT
>CAYXOS010000193.1:0-4716 GCA_964467115.1 uncultured Sedimenticola sp. | reverse complement strand
CTACCTGGTGTCCTCCATGCCTGGAGGAACTACCTGAACTGGAGGTTTTCCACGATAGCCACAAAGACCAGGATGCGATAGTGTTGGGGCTGAATATGGAAGATATCGCCATTGATAAACTGCGAGAATTTGTCGATGAACAGTTTCTGTCATATCCAATACTGCGAGTAGGAAGTTTTCCCAAGTATCCATTGGGTGAGGTACCGGGATTGCCAACGACTTTTCTGGTATCACCCGCAGGAAAGGTAGTGGCGCGACAAGTAGGTCCCATCGATGGGAAATCCATAGAGAATTTTATTTCCAACTATAAGTCGGTATCTGCCCACGGCAACAACAAATAACATTAATTCGGTAGGGTTTTATTGCGAACTCATGAATAGCTGATCGCTATTATATATGCCGAAAAGGAGTGTAACCCTGTGAGAATACGTACATTTTTATTTCTTATTATCTTTTCTGGATTGGCACATGCCAGCCCCAGAGACCCTGACCAATATTTTTTTGATCAGTCATTCGGTGACTTCTCCGAGGAATTGCTGACGGCAAAGGAATTGGGGAAGAAAGCAGTGCTTATCATGTTCGAAATGGAAGAATGCCCATTTTGTCATCGCATGAAAACCACCGTATTGAATCAGCCCGAGATTCAGGACTATTTCAAGAAGCATTTCCTGATCTTTAGCGTGGATATCGAAGGTGATATCGAAATAACGGATTTCAAAGGCAGACCAACAACCATGAAGGCATTTGCCGCCAAGCAATTTCGGGTAAGGGCGACACCGGTATTTCAGTTTATTGACTTGCAAGGAAATCCCATAAAACGCGGACGCTATACCGGTGCAACCAAAGATGCGAAAGAGTTTATGCTGCTGGGGAAATTCATTGTGGATCAGGCGTATAAAAATACCAGTTTCTCGCGTTATAAACGTCAACAGCCAAAGCCCTGATATGTTTCGATTGCTGTTGCTCACAGGCGGCTTATTTTTTTGGGTGAATTGCAGCGCATCAGCGCCATTGCCACAACCGCTCAGTCTTGCCCAGGCACTGGCCTTGGTGGATGACAACCATCCTGTTATACAGGTAGTAAGTGCACGAGAAGCAACTGCGGCTGCACGCCTGCTCGAAGAGGAGAGTAACGATGATCTGGATGTTGTTTTGGAAGGGCGGCTACGCTATCTGGAACCCGCAGCATCTTCCGCCTTCCAGGAAAATAATGACAGCCGGATTGAATTGTTGGTGGGCAAACGCTTGTATGACTTTGGCTACACAGAGGCGAGGCAGGAATCGGCCAGGGCAGCCTTGGAAGCTGCGCAATGGGCAGGGATCAATGCCAGACAGCGCCAGCAAATCCGTGTTCTGCAAGCCTTTCTGGATGTGTTGTTGGCAGACTTGGAATATGCCCGGGATAATGAGGCAATGTCCATTGCTTATGTACGTCTCGATCGTTTTCGCAATCGTCATGAATTGGGGCAACTGTCTGACGTGGATTTGCTCCAAAAAGAAAATCTGTATGAAAAAGTTCTGAGTCAACGCAGCATAAGTCAGGCGAAACAGAACAATAGCCGTTTGCGGCTGGCATTGGCATTGAATCGTCCGGGAGAAATACCCAGCGAGTTGATTCCTCCCGATAGCCCCGACATGGCAAAAGCCTTGCCGGAACTTCAGTCCCTGGTGCAGCAGGTGCTTGAAAACAATGCGTCTTTGAAATCTTTGAAGAAGAAAATCGTAGCAGCAGAGCAGTCCCTGAGCGCCGCAGGCAAACGCTATGGCCCTGTGCTCAGAGGAGAGCTTGGTGTGCATCAGTATTACCGCGAAACACGTTCTACATCTCCCTTTGATGCCGCTCTGGTTCTGGAAATGCCTTTATATACCGGGGGACGAAGTGATGCAGAAGCCGCCAAAGCAAGAGCAGAACTGATGCAGGCACAGGCATTGAAAAGTCAGTTGGAACTGGAATTGCGACAACAGGTGCTGGACTTGTGGCTGGAGCAAAGTACCTTGCAGCGAAAAATGAAAGAGCTTCTGGTCAGAGAAGAATACCGGGATTTGTACCTTGATCGCAGTCGTACCTTGTACGATCTGGAGCGCACCTCTGATTTAGGTGATGCGATGGTGCAGATCTCGGCAGTCAAGCTGGCGGTTGCAAAGGTTCAATATCAATGGATGATCAATGAAATGCGTCTCAAGGCGTTGACTGGGGAATTACAGATTACAGTGGGGGAAGACGGATGAAAGATATCCCAAATCAAATGTGGCAGACATCTTCATACATAAAGATGGCGACCAGAAACCACTTAACCAGGGTTGTTCGAAATGCCTGGAAATACGTGCTGATAACCGGGTTGATGCTTTGTACCTCTTTTCTGACAGCGGGCGAATACAACACCCGCCTGGAGGCAACTCGACATATGACCCTGGGTACGCTGGTATCCGGGGTGGTGCAACGCGTTCTGGTTCAGCCAGGTCAAAACGTCAAACAGGGCGAGTTGCTGCTGGAGCTGGATCAGCGTGAGTTCAATGCTGAGTGGAAACGAGCGAAAGCACAGGCCAATCGTGCCAATGGATTGTTTGAAGAAGCCTTGCGGGAAGAAGAGCGAGCAAAAGAATTATATGACAGGTCTTTGTTGTCTGACCATGATTTGCAAACCGCATTGATTGAACGCTTGCAGGCTGAGTCCAGAAAGTTTGATGCGGCAGCGGATTTGATGCAGGCAAAGCTCAACCTGGAGCGATCACGGATTCTGGCGCCTGTGGATGGTCAGATCGATAGGGTATCTGCCTGGAAAGGGCAACCCGTGCAAAATTCCTTGCGTATAACACCGTTGCTGGAATTGCTTGCCACAGACAGATTGCAATTCAGGGTCAAGTTATCGCAAAAACCCCGCACTGACAGGGTACGTTTGCAGGTTGGGGACAACTGGTATCCCGTGTCCTCATTCACCCTGAATGTGACTTCCGGCGATGAGCAAGCCTGGGTTTTGGAAGGCCAGGTCAGTGACCCCCGCCTTTCTCCCGGTGTGGAAGCCAAGGTGTCTGTAGAATAATTTGTGAGCCCATAACAGGATGTTGAAAAAGTCCTTCCATGGTTTTTTTCAACAGCCTGATAATTCAGGGGGTTCCCTTCAGCTCGGGAGGACGAAAGCGTCCGTCGCTCTGTCCTAAGCTTTGTTTGCCCTGACGTTGCACAAAAGCGCTGCCGGTCTCCTGGGGGTTGGAGAAGGGGCGTGGTGCAGAACCCGTGGTTGCACTTGCTTCTGGCTGAGTTGGATAAGAGGACTGTGTTGAAGGCACGGCTTCACCATAAGTATTGTCCTGGTTGGTGGCAGGTTGTTGTTGCCAATACTGAGCATTCGTTGGTTGCTGGCTACTATATGCAGGAGAAGGGGAGGGGTATTGATAGTTGTTCCAACCCTGGTTGGTGGAAGGCAGTGGCGGATCATATACAGGTGCTACGGCACCATAATTGGGAAGAGCAGGGTAGCCATAGGGAAGGTTATTGTTGCCCCTGTTGTTTCTATTGTTGAACATGCTGTTCATCATGTTGTTCGGATTCATGTTGAAGCTGGGCGTGCTGAACTGATTGTTGTTATTGTTGTAGTTTGGTGCTGGGTACGCCCTTGGCGTTGGTGTGGGAATATAGTTCCCCGCAGGCAGGTTTCGGTTGCTGGATGGATTAAAGCGTGGGGTGGCAGTGGCTGTGGGTTGTCCTTCTGTCGGGCGATAAGAACCGGGCATGGGCGCATAGGTCGAAGCGCCCTGGGCTGATACGGACAATAGCAAAGTGCTGGTTGTGATGCTGGTAAATAAAATTTTGTGCAAACCCATATTTCCTTCTCCTAAAATGCCTTGGAAGTTACTGCGCTGATGGATTGGCAGCACCCCTGGTCTTTTTATTGTTGGTAGTTTTCTGGGCATAGGGTATCTCGCTCCAGCAACTGCCGATGTATTGCTAATCCTGCCCTAAAACAACCATATTTGGAAGCGCTTTCATGGATTTACCCCCACTGGTCAACGGCAATATTCTAAGACGCTACAAACGTTTTCTGGCAGATGTAGTGCTGGAGAATGGAGAGCAAGTGGTCGCCCACGTTCCCAATACCGGTCGCATGACCGGTTGCTGGGAGCCAGGAGCGGCGATACAACTCAGTCATAGCAGTAACCCAAAGCGTAAACTTTCCTGGACTTTGGAGCGGGTGAATATGGGCAATGGTTGGGTAGGGGTCAATACCCAGCGTACCAATCCTGTCATCGAAGAAGCATTGAAGCACCATAAAATTCCTGAACTTTCCCGTTACAACCAGATCAAGCGAGAAAGGGTTCCACCTTTGTCAGAAGGGCGCAGTCGTCTGGACTTTTTGTTGCAGCAGCCGGGGTTGCCGGACACCTGGATAGAGGTAAAAAATGTCACCCTGTGGGAGCACAATTGCTTGTGCTTTCCCGATGCGCCGTCAGCCAGGGGGAGCAAACATCTGCAGGATTTGCTCAAACTCGTCGAATCAGGCTGTCAGGGAATAATCCTCTATGCCTTGAATCGCCCCGAGGGAGAAAGATTCTGCCCGGCGGATCATATTGACCCTGCCTATGCTGAACTGTTGCGGGACGTTGTCAAAAAAGGCGTAAACGCAATGGCAGTGCGCTTGTCCCATACCGATACAGGCATTGAAACCGCAGGATTGGTGTCGGTAGATTTGGGTTAGGGGTGTGCTGAGCGGTTATTGC
>CAYXOS010000192.1:0-4749 GCA_964467115.1 uncultured Sedimenticola sp. | reverse complement strand
CAGGGTAAGATCAAAAGCCACAAAGTAATGCCGGTTCAGAAGCAGTAAAAATAATCAATGTCCTGAGTGGCTGGAGCCATCCCTGTGTCTCCAGAACCAATATCAGAGTTCACAGAGAGGGCGGCAGAACCACGCCATGGCTGCTCAGCCAGTCCCGGTCTAGCTTCCACTGGATGCGCTTGATCTCAGGGTCTTTCATGACGATGGCCTTGGCGCGCTTCTGGGTGCTGGCCAGCTGGGACTGAAATGCCTGGAATCGGGAGGAGGAGGGGGCCGCGTTGCCCAGGTCAGGGAATATCTTGCCCAGTACCTGGGATACGGGTACGACGCTGGAGCGGGGAGTACTCATCTCAGCAACACCGTTGCTGACGCGCAAGACTTTGAACGGATAGGGGAAACCTGCAATTTGGGGGTCGGCTTGCAGTTTGTCATTGAGTTTGGAAACAACGGGGCTCTCATACAGCGCTAAAAATACCAGCCCCGCAACCAGGGTCATAAGAACCAGGGCATATATTTTCGTTCCACGATCAAGAGAAGGCATGGTTTTTCAGTCTCTAAAATTCTTGAACTGTAGCGGCAGATCCTGGTCTTTCTCTTTGAGCATGGCAATGACTTTTTGCAGGTCATCGCGTTTCTTTCCAGTCACTCGTACCTGATCACCCTGGATTTGCGCCTGCACTTTGAGTTTTGCGCTTTTGATGTCCTTGACCATCTTTTTTGCCACATCGGATTCGATGCCCTGTTGAATGATAATTTGCTGACGGCAGGCATTGAGGTTGGTTTGTGGGTCTTTGATATCCATGGCTTTTACGTCGACCCCGCGCTTTGCCAGTTTTTCCCGCAGAATATCCAGCATTTGTTGGAGCTGAAATTCTTGCTCTGCTTTGAGCGTTATTTCGCTTTCCTGGTGTTCGAAACTGGCATCAACCCCTTTAAAGTCAAAACGGGTTTCGATAACGCGATTTGCCTGATCGGTGGCATTGCGAACTTCTTGCAAATCCACTTCAGATACGATGTCGAAAGAAGGCATGGTCTACTCCTGGTTTAGTGCCTGGGAAGGCTGCAAAGGCTACCATGCCGGGAGTAAAGGAAAAAGCCTGTATATACCCAAAAGATCCGTGATTGATTGCGGCGCATAATGCAAGCTATTGATATGCCGGGCTATATTTTTCGCCCTGAACCCCCATTCAATCGTGGTTCTTGGGATATCAATCTTCGATCAAGGCGCGTAGTTTTTTGCGGGCGCGGAACAAGCGGGTGCCTGCGCCGGCGGTGGAAATGCCGAGCTGTGCCGCAATTTCTTTTTGGGAATAGCCATGTATGACCTGGAGTAACAGGGGTTCGCGGTATTCTTCGGGTAGTTCCGCGATGGCGTTGCGCAGGACGAAGGCTTCCGTAGAGGTATCGTAATCTTTGTGTTTGTCTTCCAGTACATCCGTGGGTGTGGCGCTGAATTGGGGCTGGAAGCGCTCAAAGCGGCGGGCGTTTTCCCGACGCAGGATGGTGATCAGCCAGCCTTTGGCGGCCTCAGGCTTTTGTAGTCTGTCCATGGATTTCCAAGCACGTAACATGGTTTCTTGCACCAGGTCTTCGGCAACACTCTTGTCATGAACCAGCCAGTACGCGTAATAGAATAGATCTTTCATGTACTTACCAATGAGATTCTGGAAGCGTGCTTCCCGGGCAGCAGGGGTTTCAGCGTGAGTCGCATTGCTGGTGAAAGTGGTTGTGAGGTTGCCCATGTTGGTGCTCCAGTGGTTGATCATTGTTGCTTTGGAGATAAACAGTGCACACACCGTGCCAACTTTATAAGTAATTGATAAATAAAGATTAACTTGTGATGTAACAAGGTATGCTGTAATGCCTCATGGTAACATTACATGCAAACATGGATGGTAAATGTAACGAAACGTTATGTTTTTTTGTTCAGCGTCAGTTGGTATTTCTTGATCTTTCGATCCAGTGCCGGACGGGAAATGCCAAGAATCTGGCAACTTTTCCCCTTGTGTCCTTCTGTATGCCACAGCACTTTCTGAATATGTCGTGATTCCAATTCCTCCAGGGTTTCCAAAATCTCCTCTGTGGGGGGCTGTGTAAGCTCATTGTCGCTATCTGAGCTTGAATGAAAACGAATCAAGTCCGCGCTGATACTGCCTTCCCTGGCCTGTACCAGGGCCTGGGTGAGAATGTTTTCGAGTTCGCGGACATTGCCAGGCCATTGATGATGTTGTAACAGATCCATGGCAGCAGCTTCTACCGGAGGCGTGGGACGTTCCATTTTCTGTGCCGCCCGGGTGAGCAGGGCATCAACCAGCAGGGGGATGTCGTCCTGACGCTCCCGCAAAGGTGGAAGATGGATATGCACCACATCCAGTCGATAGGCAAGGTCTTCCCGGAAGTCTCCCTGTTGTGCTGCCTGAAACAGATCCCGGTGGGTGGCGGCAATGATGCGTGCATTGACTGCGACAGCGGTGTTGCTACCAACCGGTTCCACCACCTGCTCCTGCAGGGCGCGCAACAGTTTTGCCTGTAGAGGTGGTGCCAGTTCGCCGATTTCATCCAGAAACAGCGTGCCATCCTCTGCCTGTTGGAAGCGTCCGGGTTTGCTGCTGGTGGCACCGGTAAATGCCCCTTTCTCGTGGCCAAACAGTTCGCTCTCGAGCAAAGTGTCGACGATAGCAGCACAGTTGATGGCAACAAATTCGCCAGAGCGCTTGCTGTATTGGTGAATAAGCCGGGCAACAATTTCTTTGCCCGTACCTGATTCACCTGTGATCAAGACCGTTGCATTGCTTTGTGCAGACAAGGCGATTTGCTTGCTGACTTCCAGCATGGCATCGCTGCGACCAATCAATTCACGAATTTGCGGTGTGGGTGAGTTGCTGGAGTCGCTACTGGTTGGAGTATAGGCAAGTGCTTTGTCCACGGCGGCTTGCAGAACCTGAGTTTTGACTGGCTTGTGAATGAAATCTGCTGCACCGTCCTGGATGGCTTGAATGGCCAATTCCAGGTCATGTACGCCGGTCATCATAATAATGCGTGACTGGGGGCTGATTTGTAAAAAATCGAGAATTTGTTCGTTTCCAAGTCCATCCGGGAGTTGTTGATCCAGAAGAATCAAATCAGGAACGCTGTTTTTTACTTCTTGGCGTGCGCTTTGGCAGTCATGGGCGACGCGTACTTCCATGCCCTGGTCTTCGAAGTGCAGGGTGAGCATCTGACTCAAGGAGCTATCGTCTTCAACGATCAATAGGCGATAGGTCATGTTGGGGTCTCCATTTTCCAACAACCGACGGCCAGAAGCAGCCATCCTGTTAGAAAGGACAGGCCGCCCACAGGTGTTATTGCTCCCAGTATGCGAATGTCTGTCATTGCCAATAAATACAGGCTGCCACTGAACAGCAGAATACCAGCAATGAAAAAGCCGCCGGCCCATCGCAGGCTGGCCAGTGGGTGTTGTTGGAGTAACAGCCCCGTGAGAAGCAGTGCCAGAGCATGACTGCCTTGATAATGGACTGCCTTTTGAAAGATATCCAGCGAGTAGGGGGATAGAAGTGTTTTCAACGCGTGGGCACCAAAAGCGCCGAAGGCAACGCTTAGAAAACCAAATATTGCGCCACTGACCAAATAACCTCGGGAGATGTTCATGATTTGCTCTCCAAGGCTTCCAGGGCTTCTTCAGCGATCTCTCTGACATCCTGTTGAGGATCGTCTTTCAATCGCGTAAGCCAGGGTTTGGCGGCTGGGGAATGGCTGAGCCCCAGGTAATAGGCGGCATCGGCTCTGAGACTGGGTTTTTCGTGTTGGGTGAGCTTGCCCAGCTCGGGGACGGCCTGTAGCAATGCTTCTGTGCTTTCCAAGGCTTCAAAAATTGCGCCGATACCAAACTTCACACTCAGTGAACTGTCCTCATCCTGCATCAACTCCAGCAGCTCGGTCAAATGTGTAGCGTCGTTACCTATATATTCTATCGCCTTGTCGAGCTGTTGCTGCTCCAGCAATTCCTGAATGTATGCCTTACCCGCGATGTCTGATGCGGCTTTTTCAACCCATGATTTGAGTTCACCAGCAGTATAGTTGCCACTGAGTTCGTATTTTCCGATGCGTATCCAGGGTACGGAACGGGTGCCTACTTCTGTGGCAATCTCCGGATAGATGCTGATATTGACGACTTCCAGTCGCCCGATATCGCCGTTTTTCACCAGGGTGGATAAACTGTTGAGCACGGATTGGCAGTGGGGGCAGCCGGGGGCGATAAGCAGTAAAGTGTCTGTGGAATTGCTCATAGGAGTTGATGTGGATCAGTTTTGATCAGTTGTTTGAGTGAGTAGTTAAGATGATTTTGACATCTAATTCATTGATTTCCAAGGTCTATAAGTATTACAGATAAAGCCTCTTTATACCTGCTGGCGGTAAAATTGTTTGGCGTTTTTGTCCCCAAGAAACTATTTTTACTCACCCTATATTGCCCTAGGCGGCTTTGCGCTGCGGTAAATTTCCGCGACCGAGTCTTCATTAAGGGGTAACTAGAGCGATTTTTTGGAGCGGGTGAGCCCTTGGGTTTCACTTGTTCTGAATTGAAAAGAAGACCGCTTCGGCGGTGAATATTCACTGCAGTGTAAACTAAGGAGAACTATCGATGCCTACATTTGTGCGTACCGATAAGTGCGATGGCTGCAAGGGTCAGGACAAGACCGCTTGCATGTACATTTGCCCACACGACCTCATGAAACTCGATATGGACGGTTC
>CAYXOS010000191.1:0-4769 GCA_964467115.1 uncultured Sedimenticola sp. | reverse complement strand
CCAAACAACAAAAAAGGCCTAGTCTTTCCCAGACTAAGCCTTCTTTATCGAATATGGTGGGCCGTGGGCGATTCGAACGCCCGACCAATTGATTAAAAGTCAACTGCTCTACCGGCTGAGCTAACGGCCCGGAAGAGCGCGCATTATACAGCGAAGAATGGATCTCTCAAATACTTTTTTCAACTTTTTTATTTTTTACGGTAGGAAGTGGGGTCTGCAACTTTGGCTTGCTCAAAACCTTGGGCGCGTAATCGGCAGGAATCGCAAACGCCACAGGCTTCTCCCTGTTCATTTGCCTGGTAACACGATACCGTCAGGGAGTAGTCGACACCCAGTTCAATGCCAGTACGAATAATTTCTGATTTGCTCATTTGTTGTAAGGGCGCCTGAATCCGGAATTTTTTTCCTTCCACCCCTGATTTTGTCGCCAGGTTTGCCAGGGCTTCAAACCCGCGAATGAATTCGGGGCGACAATCCGGGTAACCTGAATAATCCACGGCATTGACACCAATGAAAATATCCATGGCATCCAGCACTTCCGCCCATCCTAACGCCAGAGAAAGAAAAACTGTATTACGGGCAGGTACATAGGTGACTGGGATGCCGGTTTGCAGTTGTTCGGGAACGTCGATATCCATATCTGTCAACGCCGATCCTCCAATGCCCCCCAAATCCAGGCGCAATATCTTGTGCTCGACACTCCCCAGTTCATCAGCCACCCGCTGGGACGCCTGCAATTCAGCGCTATGTCGCTGTCCATAGTCAAAACTCAGGGTATG
Source organism: uncultured Sedimenticola sp. (assembly GCA_964467115.1). Taxonomy (GTDB): domain Bacteria; phylum Pseudomonadota; class Gammaproteobacteria; order Chromatiales; family Chromatiaceae; genus Thiolapillus. The sequence continues at coordinate 3,990 of CAYXOS010000191.1, read as the reverse complement.
GCAAGCGTAACCCTGGCTTTTTGCAATTGCGAGCACAGTAGCGGAATCAAGGCCGCCTGAAAGTAACACCACGGCTTTTTTATCTGAGGAAGTCATCGACCCGGTTCATCTCCCCATAGAATTTTATGAAGTTGCAGTTGGAATCTGACCGACAGTTTGTCTTGTACAATCCAGTCCGCCAACTGCGACGGCGCCAGTTGCCCTTGAACAGGTGAGAAAAGTATTTCTGCCTGTGACAGTTGCGGGCGTTGTTGAAGTTGATCCTTTGCCCAGTTGTAATCATCTCGATCACTCAAGACGAATTTCACCTGATCTTTTGCCGACAGTCGAGTCAAGTTCGACCATCGATTCTTTTCCACTTCCCCCGAAGCCGGGGTTTTGACATCCATGACCACGATGACTCTTGGATCGACCCCTTCCAAGGGCATGCTACCACTGGTTTCCAGAGATACTTCGTACCCCTGATCACAAAGTTTTGACATCAGCGGCAGAACCGCTTTTTGCGCCAAGGGTTCGCCGCCAGTCACGGTGACATAATGCGCGCCATATTCTGCAACAGCACCCAATACCGCTTGTTCTGTCATCCAGTTTCCACCTTTGAAAGCGTAGCTGGTATCACAGTAGTGACAGCGCAATGGACAGCCTGTCAGACGCACAAACACTGTAGGAAAGCCCACACTGCGACTTTCCCCCTGCAAGGAGTAAAATATTTCGGTGATGCGCAGTTGCGGCACTAGGAAACCTTCGAATAAGGCTTAGCAGAATGTTGAAAAAATCCAGGGGAGGACTTTTTCAACACCCTGCTAGGATTGATACTGCCAGCAGCATAAAGCATGTTCATCATCTGTTCAGAAGTACGGGTTATTTTCCCATATGCTTCAAACGCGCTTTTGCCATGCTTGCTACGGAAGACGAGGGGTAGCGATCCAGAACCTGTTGAAGCATTTTTTGAGCTTGCTTGCGCTTTCCCATGGCATCCAGGATATAGCCTGTCTTCAACATCGCTCCCGGCGCTTTGTCGCTATCCGGAAATTCTTTCAACAGGCGATCAAATGCTGCCAAGGCTGATTTGTTGTCTTGGGTGACATAATAACTTTCGCCCAGCCAGTACAGGGCATTGTCGGCAAGATCACTATCAGGATATTTAACCAGGAAAGCTTTGAAGCCTTTCACTGCATCCTTATAACGTTTTTTTGACGGACTCAACCAGGCATAGGCGGCATCATAGTCGGCTTGTTCTTGAGCAGGATTAGCAGGTATGGCAGCATTGCTACCATCATCATTCTGCACGCTGCTTGGGGTGGAAGCTGATTCAGGAGTATCAACAGGAACGGGGACACTGTTATCAGCCACAGGTGCATTGCCAGCCAGTCTCGCCATGCGCTCGTCAAGATCCAGATACAATTCCCGCTGTTTCTGGCGCATGCGTTCCAGCATATGTTGTTGTTCCTCAACCTGTCCCTGCAGTTGTCGGTTGGTACGTTTCAACGACTGGACTTCTAGCATCAGTTCCGTGATATGCCCCACCCGCCTTTCCAGGCGTTCCAATCGCTGTTCCAAGGCATCATTTGCACTGAAAGCCGTACCATTGAACAGCAACAGAAGCCCCACGGGAACAATCACCCATCCCTTCTTTTTCATGCTTTTACTCATCTATTACAAGAAAACCTCTGATCGACAGTGCTGTTTTTCCTAAAGAGCAGGATGCCCGTCCGCAAATCAGAGGTTTTCTATGTTTCTATTCTACTGATATACCAGTTCCGCGCGGCGATTTTTCGCCCAGGCTTCTTCATTGTGTCCGAGATCAACGGGACGTTCTTCACCATAGCTGACGGTTTCCAGTTGTACCGGACTTACCCCTTCAGCTTCCAGGAAGCGCTTCACCGAGTCGGCACGTCGCTCACCCAGGGCAATATTGTATTCACGAGAACCACGCTCATCACAATGCCCTTCGATCACCAGACGCGCATCAGCTGTATTGACCAGATATTCTGCATGAGCACGCAAGGTATCGACGTATTCAGGACGAATTTCTGCAGTATCGAAATCAAAATACACGACTTTTTCATACAAAGGACTGTTTGGGTCTTCCAGTGCAGATCCCGTCCAACTACCATTGCCACCCGCAGCAGAACTGCTACTACCACCTGAGCCTCCACCCATTTCTGAACCATTTCCGGCACCATCCTTGGAACCACCGGTCGAACTACAACCTGAAAGCAATGCCATGCTGAAAATCAGCATGAGCAACAAAAACATCGTTTTTTTCATCATCAAATACTCCTATTTGTAATATGGAGACCACACGGGATCTCGTACATCACCTGATTGCAACGCCAATCGCTGTTTTACCCGTCCATCGGTGGACACAGCCGCCAATACACCTTTGCCCCGATATCGAGTTGCATAGATTATCATGCTGCCGTTTGGTGCAAAGCTGGGGGATTCATCCAGTCTGCCATCGGTCAGAACTGTAATCGAGCCCGTATCCAGATCCAGCACGCCAATTCGGTACTGACTGCCCACCCGAGTAATGAGGGTAATGGATTTTCCATCCGGCGCATAGGAGGCACGAGCATTATATTTATTCTCAAAGGTGAGGCGCTTCACATCTCCACCAGTTACGGATACTTCATATATCTGGGGTGATCCTCCCCGATCCGAGGTAAACAGCAGTTTTTGTCCGTCGGGTGACCAAGAGGGTTCTGTTTCGATAGCCCAGTGCCTGACCAGTCGACGAAACTTTCGTCTTGCCAGATCCATGATGTAGATATCCGGATTGCCGTCTTTTGACAATGCCATGGCAAGATAATGTCCATCGGGTGACCAGGCAGGTGCACCATTGATTCCTTTGAAGCTGGTTATTTTTTCACGTTTGCCGGTGAATACTTCCTGTATCCAGATGGACGGACGCCCATTTTCAAAGGAAACGTAAGCAAGTTTACGCCCATCCGGTGACCAGGCGGGTGACATCAACGGCTCTCGCGAGGAAACAATGGTCTGGGCATTGAAGCCGTCTGAATCGGCAATACGCAGGGAAATTTTCGGTGATTCAGGTGAGCCTTCAGAAACTACATAGGCAATTCGGGTAGCAAAGGCTCCTTTGGTACCCGTCAGAGTTTCGTAGATCAAATCAGCAATATGATGGGCTATGGCTCGCAAATCCTTTGCTGTGGTGGAGAAACTATAGCCAATCAACTGCTCTCCCTGGTAAACATCGAACAACTGGAAACGCACTTTGTATCCACCCGGGCCATTGGCTTCAATACGACCGATTACCAGATTGTCTTGCTTGAGCGCCCGCCAGTCACGAAAATCCACTTCATTCATGGTGGAGGGATATTTCAGCATCATGGATTTTTCCAGCACAGAAAAATAACCGCTACGGCGCAGATCTGCCGCGATTATCTCTCCTACGGATTCATCAGGTGCTGTTGCCGCACTACCCGACCATTTAAAAGGCACCACAGCGACGGGCAATGCACCTTCCACGCCTTCTGTTATCTCGATAACCAGTTTTGCCTGGGCTTGGGTTGCAAACAAGAACAACAGACTCAAAAGGATAGCTGTAATTTTTTTCATGAAGATGGCCTGAATATAAAAGTAAATTCTCTGAATTCTGAAATCAAGGTTTTGGATTTTGGCATGGGTAAAGGATCTGCTTTGTTCACCGCTGTCACCACCGAGCGATCAAAAGCTGCATTGCCGCTGGATTCTAGCACTTGTACCAGCAGCACCGAACCCCTGCTATTCAACCGTACCCGCAGCTTAGCCTGTAAATTCTGATCTGACGCCGTGGGTGGACGCAACCAGGCACGTTGTACCTTGCGTTTGATGGCAGCACTGACGCTGGCACGCTCACGCTGATCTTTTTCTGCAGCCCACTGCGCTTCCAGTTCAGCTTCCCGCGCCTTTTGTGCTGCCAATTCTGCCGCTTTGCGCTTGCGTTCTGCTTCTGCCTTTCGTTTCCGTTCCTGTTCGGCTTTCTTT
>CAYXOS010000190.1:0-4791 GCA_964467115.1 uncultured Sedimenticola sp. | reverse complement strand
TGCCCGACGCTTGAGTCAGGCAATTTTCGTTTTGGCTTTGTTAGGCATTGTGCTGACGCTTAGCGTATATGTTTACCTGAGATTGAGAATTATTGATCCCATTGCAGATACGGCTTTGGCATTGCGTCAGGAGGCGGGTGGTGACCGGAATGTGATTATTCCCAAACCCAAGCTCCAGGAGACCCAGGACTTGGTAGAAGCTTTTGGAGAGATGCGGCGCCAGGTATGGAAACGCCAAGAGGGTCTGGATCATCTCGCCCACCATGATGCGTTGACCCAATTGCCGAATCGCACCTTGTTCAAAGATCGGCTGAGACATGCCATGAGTATCAGTGCGCAAAACAATCAGATGATTGCGCTGATGTTTCTGGATCTGGACAACTTCAAGCAAATCAATGATACCCAGGGACATTTGGTTGGAGACGAATTACTGGTCACAGTCGCCAAACGCCTGCAATTGGTGATACGGGAAACAGACACGGTTGCCCGCCTGGGGGGGGATGAGTTTGCCATTCTTCTGGAAGATATCGAGCAGAAAACCTTTGCCAGGAACATCGCCCGAGATATATTGGCCGCGCTACGGGAGCCCATCACCATAGATTCCCAGGAGTTTTATATATCGGGTTCTATCGGCATTGCGATTTCTCCCTATGATGACAATATGCCGGACAACTTGTTGCGTGATGCAGATGCAGCCATGTATGAAGCCAAGCATCTGGGGAAAAACAAGTATCATTTCTTCTCCAATGATTTGTTACAACGGGTGACCAGTCAGTTGGATCTGGAGCAACGTTTGCGTGAAGCAGTCAAGAACGATGAATTGTTGTTTCATTATCAGCCCATTGTTGATGCCAAGACAGGCAGGCTGATTTCGGTTGAAGCATTGATGCGTTGGCAACCGCCCACGGGCGGTTTGATTTATCCCGATGAGTTTTTGGAAACCCTCAAAAACCAAAGTCTGGACTTGGGACGTCAATCCATCGGCAGCCTGTTTTCCCAAGTGGATAGAATACAGTCCAGGGCTTTGGAACACTGCGGGCATCCCTTGCATGTATCCCTGAACATGTCGGCTACGGTGTTGCGCGATACCAATCGCCATAGAGGTGTGGTAAACGCTTTGCAGGCAATGAAATTTCCTTCTTACATCACCATAGAAATCACGGAAGATACTTTGCTGGAAGACCTTGCCAACGCAAGAGCATTGTTGCATGAACTGCGTGAGTTGGGCATAGCCCTGGTGTTGGACGATTTTGGCACCGGGCAATCGTCACTCAATCACCTGCGTAGCTTTCCCTTTGACAGCATAAAAATAGACCGGGAATTTGTCCGGGATGTGAACTCGGACAATGATGATGCCATTTTGGTGAAGGCAATTACTCAATTGGCGCATAACTTTGGCATGAAAGTGGTTGCAGAAGGGGTTGAAACTGAAGCACAGCGAGATTTTCTGGTGGATATCGGCTGTGACTATCTCCAGGGGTACTTGTTCAGTAAGGCAGTTCCTGAAGATACCTTATTTGAAATGCTGGAGATGTTTGACGATTCAGGTTGTAAAAGTTGACTGCTTAAGATCCTCGATCAGGGTTGAAAAGTGCCTGATAGCCGGAAATTCATCGATCTCTCTTGCGGGTTCCTTGGTATCGGGCTTGAACATACACAACAAATTGTGAATGCCGAATTGCTGGGCTGAACGAAGCACAGGCAGGCTGTCGTCGATAAACAAGGTTTTTTCTGGATCGAAACGAATACGCGTTTGCAGACGCCCCCAAAATGCCTGATTTTCTTTGGGTAGCCCAATTTCATGGGCGCTGATGATTTGATCGAGATATCCATCCAAGCGGGTTTTCTGCATTTTCAGTGCGAGTGCTTTCTGGTGCGCATTGGTGACGAGAATGCGGGTTTTTCCAGCGTTTTGCAGGATTTTTAGAAAGTCAGTGACATGGGGATGAATGGCAATCAGATGATCGACCTCAGCTTTCAGCAGCGGAATATCCAGGGCCAATTCACGACTCCAGTAGTCGACGCAATACCAGTCCAGGCTTCCTTCTGCCTCCTTGTAGCGCTGCATCAGCTGTTGTTTTGCCGCTGCCAGACTGATGCCGTTTTTTTCGGCAAAGCGCTGTGGGACGTACTCCAGCCAAAAATGGTTGTCGAAATGCAGATCCAGCAATGTTCCGTCCATATCCAGTAGAACGGTGTCTATTTCTTTCCAATTAAACATAAAGTATCGATAAAAACCATTTGCACTCTGTGCACAGCCTTTGTAGCCTGTGACTTCGTAGCTTGAAATAAAATTATAACGATGACATTACCAGACATTCAGCAAATCAACCAGATCGCAAATTTGGCAGGGGAAAAAATCCTCCAGGTCTATGCCCAGGATTTTGACGTGGAGGAAAAAGCAGACAGCTCTCCTCTGACCCAGGCTGACCTGGCATCTCATCATTGCATTGTGGATGCCCTGGAGAAACTGACGCCACAGATTCCTGTGCTTTCAGAGGAATCAGCAGCGTTGCCCTATGCTGAACGTCAAAAATGGTCGAGGTACTGGTTGATCGACCCTTTGGATGGCACTAAAGAATTTGTAAAGCGTAACGGCGAGTTCACCGTCAATATCGCGCTTATCGAAGACGGCGTGCCGGTTCTGGGTGTAGTTTATGTGCCGGTAAGTGGTGTCACTTATTTTGGTGATGTCGAACATGGCGCTTTTCACCAGTTACCGGGGAAGCCTGCAACACCCATGCGCGTGAGTAGCACTTGTGCTCAGCCGATGCGGGTAGCGGGAAGTCGTTCACATGCCGGGGACAGTTTGAAGCAATTTCTGGAAAAACTTCCTGAACACAATATGGTGGCGATGGGCAGTTCTCTGAAGCTTTGTCTGGTAGCCGAGGGCAAGGCAGACATCTATCCCCGACTGGGCCCTACATCGGAATGGGATACGGCAGCGGCGCAAGCTGTTGTGGAAGCGGCCGGGGGACAAGTCACGGACACAGAAATGCAAAGACTGCGTTACAATCAAAAAGACTCTCTTCTGAACCCCTATTTTCTGGTGTTTGGTGATAGCAGTATCGACTGGAAAGCTTATCTATGATGCAACGTTTTAGCCTGACAATGAGTATTTTGCTGCTTTTCGCAGGCTGGAATGGGGTTATTTTGGCTGAGGAAAATAATGATCCTCTGGTGTTCGATGACGTGCCGCTCAAGGAAATGGTTCAACACCCCTCCTGGTTCAAGGAAAGCTTTCTGGATCTGCAAGAAGATTTACAAGACGCCCTAAGCAACGGCAAGAAGGGAATTATCGTGTACTTTGGGCAAAAACGCTGTCCCTATTGCCGCCAGCTCATGGAAGTGAATTTCAAACAAGCGGATATCGTTAAATATACGCGGGACAATTTTGACGTTATTGGTATTGATATCTGGAGCCCGGAAGAAGTGACCGACCCTCAGGGAAATGTCATGAGTCAACGTGATTATGCGCTGAAAATGGGTACCAACTTCACTCCTTCATTGGTTTTCTACGATAGTAGCGGTAAGGTAGCCATGCGTTTGCGCGGCTATTATCCGCCTTACCAGTTCCGTGCCGCCTTGGAGTATGTGGTAGGAGAGCACTATAAGCGTGAGCCTTTCCATGTGTATCTGGCGAGGGGGGATAGCACCCTGCGTTTCGAGGCAGAAGACATGGTGGAAGAGGACTTTTTCCTGCCACCGCCCTACAATCTTGATCGCAGTCGGTTTGAGGGCGAGCTTCCTCTGGCCGTTTTTTTTGAAACAGGAAACTGCCACGCCTGCGACATATTACATACCCAGCTGCTTCGGCAGCCCGCCATTCAGAACTTGTTCAACGCCTTTGAAAGTGTCCAGTTGAACATGCATGCAGATGATCCGGTAATTACCCCGGGGGGTAAAAAAAGCAGTGCCAAAGAATGGGCGAATTCCCTCGGTGTGTTCTATGCTCCCACCCTGATCTTTTTTGATGAACAAGGTAAAGAGATCATTCGTGTTGATTCTGTGGTGCATTTTTTCCGTCTGCGTAGCGTACTCAACTATGTGTTGAGCAAAGGCTATTTGATTCACCCCAGCTTCCAGTTGTGGCGTTCGGCAAATCGCGATTCATAAACACCACTATTCGTCATGCCCGAGGGTGGCCTCAAATCACCCAAGTCATTGGTTTTATAACATGCCAGCTCGATTTGATTCTGATGCCCCTCGTCTCCCAGCCTAGGCCTTCGTCATCCCGGCGCAGACCGGGATCCAGGAAAGGAGCCACCCACGATGGCAATGGATTCCGGCCTGCGCCGGAATGACCAAATAGCAGCCAAAGCAAGTGCCATTCAGGTCTGTATTAGTGGTATGTAGTCTCCGTAACCTTCTGCTTCCATGGCATCAATGTGAATGAAGCGTAGTGCTGCTGAGTTGATGCAATAGCGTAACCCCCCACGGTCTTGTGGACCATCAGTAAAGACATGCCCCAGATGACTGTCGCCATGGGTGGAGCGTACTTCTGTGCGGGTCATGCCGTGGCTGTGGTCATTTCGTTCCTGAACAAATTCGTCTGTGATCGGGCGGGAAAAACTGGGCCAGCCACAACCCGAATCGAATTTGTCGCTTGAGGTGAACAACGGTTCTCCGGATACCACATCCACGTAAATACCCGGCTCCTTGTTGTGCAGGTATTCGCCGCTGCCCGGTGCTTCGGTGCCGCTTTCCTGGGTGATGCGAAACTGTTCGGCGTTGAGTGCGGCAATGGCATCAGGGCTTTTCTTGTATTGCTTCATGATCTCTCTCGTATTA
>CAYXOS010000189.1:1797-4833 GCA_964467115.1 uncultured Sedimenticola sp. | reverse complement strand
AGGAAGCGGGAAACCGCGTTTTCCGCTTCCGTGGTTGAAAAAGTCCATGGAAGGAATTTTTCAACATCTTGTAAATGGAGCCGGTGATAGGAGTTGAACCCACGACATCCTCATTACAAGTGAGGCGCTCTACCAACTGAGCTACACCGGCATTGGGTTGCGTATTTTACAGCTTGTCAGTTAGTAGTCAAAGCTTGTTTGCAAACTTTTTTCCTCCATTTAACATTTGCAGGCAGATTTGCGCCTTTCAGCTTCGCCAAATCTTGCTTTTTTATCCCGGAAAAGCTGACCCAATATACGCGGGTCTTTTTTTGTTTGGGCACTACTACCGGAGCAAACCCCATTTTTTTTATGTTGTTGGCATGCCGTTGCGCATACCGCCTTTCTGTATATAAACCAAGGGATATGGCATTTTTATGCTCACCTTTGCGCATCAACCACAGGTCTTTCAACCCCGCTTTCTGCAGTTTTTTGTACGTCGCCTCGGCAGTCGCAACATCGGACATTTCGGGAATCATGGTCCAATATCCTACATCTTCTTTGCCACTACGTTTTTCTACTTTTGCGTCGCCAGTTTTTCCGCGCAACAATGACCGACGGTAACCTTCCGCCATATTCCGGCTACGAAGAGGGCCAAACTCCCCACAATACAGTACTTCACTATTTGCCTTTGGTTTGTTGTTTTTCGACGCTGGCTTGGAAGAAACCTGGGCTGCATTTTCAGGCTTTGGCAACGACGGCACAATGGCTTTTTCACCTGTAATAGATGGTTTTTTTGCTGCGACTTCTGATGCCAACAGGATTTCACCGAAATCCGGCATTTGTTTTTCCTGTTTCGGGTTTGGTTGCGCCTGATTTGATCCATACTGTATCCATAAGAACAATACAATGTTCACGGCAATCAATATTCCCAGCAACAGACGAATCATGTTTTCTTCTCTAGTGCGTACAATCTAAGCCCCTCGAGCACCAATGCATCTCTGCGCTGGCTGTCAATTTCTAAAAATGGCTGAAGCAGTTCAGCATCTCCGCCGGTGATAACCAGGGCGGGATCACAGACGCCGTTTGCCTGAAGCCTTTCAATACTTTGTTCAACCAATGCAGCTACCGCTTTACAGGTACCTAACCCGATACAACTGGCAGTATCATTCCCCCATTCCTGGTGACTGCTGGTGTCCCTGCCAATCCACTGCATTGCTGTTCTGTCCGACAACGACTGTTGCATTGTCGTTATTCCCGGTAGGATGAAGCCCCCTAAATGTTGCCCCTCAGCATTCACCGCATCGACGGTAACTGCTGTGCCGCAGTCGACCACAACAGCGCCTTCGGGAAATGCGGCATAAGTTGCGATCAATGCAGCCCAACGATCGGCTCCCAGCTGCTGCGGTTGATTATAGCCACAGCTTACACCGCAGTCTGCTACGGAAACCGTCATCGCGCAAGGAACAAGTTCCCAGTTATTACTTACCCAATCATGCAATTGCTGCAGGACGGTTGTTTTAGCCACAGCAACCATCCACACATTATCCGGAGCTGATTGATTCCCCCAGGCAACATCCAACTGAGAGGATAGTTGCCCGGAAGCGTAGATCATCGATTCCATACTGCCCTGTTCGAAGCGCCATTTCAGGCGAGTGTTTCCTACATCAATATAAACTGTACCTGCCATATCTAGCGACCCTCGCCCGGAATATCGAGAAAGCAGGAGATCTTGGCGGGCATACTTATTGACCTGGACACCAAATACATTGTCCTCAGTGCTTCATGAAGGGAGCTAATCTGTAGCACGCAAGCTGACCTCGCCGGAAAACCAGATGCTTTTCCCCTTTTCTTGCTGCAAAACCAGTGCTCCCTGTTCGTTCAAACCCAGGTAGATTCCTTTTTGGGTTTGATCCGCCATCACCAATTCCACTGCCTGTCCTTTATAAATATCATATTGTTCCCACTCGGATAAAAAGGCATTCAAACCACCATGCTGGTATTTTATACAGGTGTCGATCAAGGCATTGAGCAACTCCCCAATCAATTCGTTTCTGTTCGGCATATCGCTGATACAGGATGCCAGATCAACCCAAGGTTGATCAATCTGTTTTCCATCATCAGCAGAAAGGTCAAGATTTAATCCAACCCCGATAACAGCGTGAGTGGGACCATCCATTTCTCCCTTTGCTTCTACCAATATGCCAGCAATCTTTTTTCCTTCTACGTGAATATCATTGGGCCACTTAAGACCCAAAGCGGTGACGCCATAACCAGAGAGGATTTGCACCACGCTAACCCCCATGGCAATGCTCAACCCGGCCAGGGAACCCAGGGGTAGGTCAAAATTCCAGGCGAGAGACAGATAGATATTTTTTCCAAATCGAGAAACCCATTGCCTGCCTCTACGCCCCCGACCCGATGTCTGGTATTCTGCGGTGCAGGCGCGTCCCTGGTGAGTCGCGGGCGCAGGGAAATCGAGAAGAAAATCATTGGTGGAAGAAACCACTGGAAAAACATCCAAGTCGCGTAAACATTGCCTATGTTCAACTGGAATCATCTGCAGGATGGTATCTGGGTCTAGAAGCTCAAGACGTTGCTGTAGCTGATAGCCTTTGCCCGGAGACGAGCAAATATCGATACCGGGAATTTGGTTCAATTTGTGAATACGCTTCCATATCGCTGCCCGGGTAATATTCAGCTGTTCCGCAAGGCGCTCACCAGAATGAGAAGCGCCATCAGCAAGTATCTTTAGCAGACCATAGTCATCTAAGGTCACGATGCACTCAGCCAGTCTTTGCGCCGTTTGAGCTGATCCGGGGTGCACTCTTTTTCCGCAATAAACCACAACTGACACGTATCTGCCGCTGCTTTCTGTATGGGTAACTCAAAAGTCATGAGTTCATCTCTTCGAAACGCATGAACAGTGACAGAGTCAAGCTGCACAAATCGTTTCAGATGGTTGGTAAGGCTTTTTTCGGTTATTTGAATATCATCGATGGCAATGAGTTTGTCGCCAGCAGACAAACCGCAGCGTTGCGCGGCTCCATGATCAAA
>CAYXOS010000189.1:0-1697 GCA_964467115.1 uncultured Sedimenticola sp. | reverse complement strand
GGGAACGCCAATACCTGTCTTCCCGTGCTTTTTCCATAATTCCCTCATCAAATCATCCAGGGAGTGACGATCTTTTGTTTCGTCTCTTAGCAACATGTCCAGACCAAAAGCAGCGATGGCACCTTTGCTGTAGTAGCTGACAATGGCATTGGGCGCATTTTCATTTTGTTTGTAGAATTTGGTCCAGGCGTCAAAGCTTGAATCAGCGACACTCTGCTTTTTTCGACCCGATCCGCGCATGACTCGCGTCACAGTCTGGGCAAGCAATTGCAGATAGCTGTCGGGAGAAATACAGCCAGTTCTCACCAAGGCCAGATCATCATAGTAACTAGTGATTCCCTCAAACGCCCATAACAGCTCTGTGTGAACCTCTTTGGAAAGGTCTGCCTGCTGAAAAATCAAGGGCTGAATGCGCTTTACATTCCACAAATGAAAATATTCATGGCTGCACAGCCCAAGAAAACTTCGATAACCCTTGTCGGGCGCAGACATTGATGGCATTGGCAGGTCATCACGTTTGCACATCAAGGCTGTGGAATCTCGATGCTCCAATCCCCCATATCCGTCACCAGTAACCATGGTCATGAATAAATATTGGTTTATTGGGAGATCACCAAATAATGAAGCATGATAGGTACATATTCTCTGAATATCAGCACTAATTCGTTCACGATCCAGGTGGCACTTGCCGCTAAAAACCATCCGATGAGGAACATCCTGCACCATAAAATTCAGCTCTTGAAAACGCCCCATCTCGAAGGGATGATCAATGAGCTCCTCATAGCAACATGATTGATAGCTACCAAACCCATTTTCACCTATTTGGTTTTTAGGCAATGTGGTGGCGAGTTTCCAATGTTGTCCATAGGTGGTGGAAGGAGGATGAACATGTACCAAAATGTCCTCTTGCTCCTGGCCGATGACACGCATAAAAAGGCTGGTACCATTGAAAAACCCATGGGTATTGTCCAAATGGGCCGTTCTTACGGAAAGATCCCAAGCATAAACATCATAGGAAAGCACAAGAACTCCGGAAACTTTTCCAGCCTGCCAGGTCTGTTTATCCAGTTTTTTCAAGTCGACAGCTACCCCATCACATGTCGCCTTGATATTCACAATATCTTTGGCAAAATCCCGAATCATATAACTACCCGGAATCCATGCCGGCAAGGTAAGTCGTTGCCCTTGGGCATCTGGATTGGAAATCCTCAATATCACCGAAAAAATATGCGCTTCGGGAAAGGATGGATGCACGCGATACTCAATGACTGATGACATATAGGAAATTCCAGGGGTAAATTGATCATTTTACTATAAGCGCTTCTGCTCAGGCACTTTCTATTAATCGTCAAAAAATCGAGGCAAAGAAAAAGCCCTGACTGCTTGCGCAATCAGGGCTTTTGGAATAAATGCCTGGCAGTGACCTACTTTCACATGGGGAAGCCCCACACTATCATTGGCGATGTACTGTTTCACTTCTGAGTTCGGGATGGGATCAGGTGGTTCCAGTACTCTATTGCCGCCAGGCAAACTGGTTTGAAACACCGGACGAATCCGGTCTCTCTAAAATCGGTTTGATCTAGTTGTATAGGCCATCAAAGATGACTTTATACAGTGTCATTGCAGTCAATAACCCAAAACTTTTGGGTGTTATATGGTCAAGCCTCACGGGCAATTAGTACTGGTTAGCTTCATGC
>CAYXOS010000188.1:1693-4860 GCA_964467115.1 uncultured Sedimenticola sp. | reverse complement strand
TTTTTCAACATCCTTGTTAAAGTCATCCCCAGTGATTTTCATTGCAAGTGAGCAAACCCGATAGATTGAACATCAATAACAGGTTAATATTCAAGCAATCTAACGAACAATGGATGAAATGTCGAGGACAAGATGTCTAGCGGAAATTTTAAGAAAGATCTTTTTGCGCAGTTTGCCCGGGTAGCCAAAGCGCTCAGCAATGGGCATCGTCTGGAACTATTGGAGTTTCTGGCACAAAGTGAACGCAGCGTGGATGCCTTGGCAAAGGTGTCTGGCTTGAGTGTTGCCAATACTTCACAGCATTTGCAGACCTTACGACAGGCTGGACTGGTCAGTTCCAGGAAAGATGGGCAGAAAGTTATTTATCGTATCAGTAGTGATGATGTGCAACCCTTGTTGAATGCGTTGCGAGATGTGGCAGAACGACATCTTGCAGATGTGCAACAGCTGGTTCAGGCCTATTTGACGGTCAAGGACAACCTGGAACCCTTGCCTGCTGCTGAACTTCTAACCCGGGTCAGGGAAGGTTTGGTGACAGTGCTGGATGTTCGACCAGTAGAGGAATATGTTGCGGGACACGTACCAGGTGCAATCAATGTCCCTCTGGCTGAACTGGAAGCCCATTTACATCAACTTGATTCTGGGCAGGAAGTGGTCGCTTATTGCCGGGGGCCGCATTGTGTGCTGGCATTTGAAGCAGTGGAATTGCTAAGGAAGAAAGGCATCGCTGCGGTACGTTTGGATGGTGGGCTTCCAGAGTGGCGCCTCGAAGGGCATCCGGTTGAAGTGGGTACGGAGAAATAGCATGCGCTGCGGATTGCTGTTTCTGGTCATGTCGTTTATTCCGTTGCAGCAGACGATTGCTGGGTTAAGTGTTGAAGTGGGTGAAAGAACAGGCTTGCGCACTTGGCTCTGGACCCATGAAGGTATTTCCCTGCGCTTGGTACAACGCCTGCCTGATCAGACCCGCGCTTATCTACAAGGGCGGGGATTTCCTACAGCCCTTGCTGATGAGTTGGCAACCTCGTGTTTTTTCGGTTCCATGTTTCGCAATGACGGAACATTACCCATGAATTTTGATCTGACAAAATGGAAGGTGGTACAAAAAGATCATGCAACCCCTATGCGCGTCAGAGAATACTGGAAGCAGAAGCTAAAGGATCAACCCCTGCCAAAAGCGGCGAAAATAGCGTTGAATTGGTCTTTGATGCCTACCCGACAACATTTCGAACCTGGCGACTATAACTGGGGAATGACCGTTTACGGTTTGCCTCCTGGTGAGCATTTTGATCTGCATTTGCAGATACAGTTGCAAGGGGAAGTATTACAAGCAGTGCTTCCTGATTTACAGTGCGCGCCAGAAAAACTCGACTAGGTAATTGATTATGTATAGAGCCGTTATTATTTTTTGCATGGTGTTTTTGTTTGCAGCTGAATCTTCTGCCAGTGGCAGGGGCTTGACGGCGCTATCGGAGAAGCCCCTGGTTCCCGACTTTTCCCTTAAAGACGCTGACGGTAAACTGCATAAATTCAGTGACTACAAAGGACATGTAGTGATTGTTAATTTCTGGGCAACCTGGTGTCCGCCTTGTCGTGCTGAAATGCCCTCGATGCAACGTGCCTGGGAGCAACTGCGTGAAGAAGGAATCATCATGCTGGCAATTGATGTAGGGGAAGATGAAGATGCTATTTTTGAGTTCACCGCCAGCTATCCGGTCGAATTCCCCTTACTGCTGGATACAGATTCTTTGGTCAGTGAGGCTTGGAAGGTCAATGGACTACCTACGACTTTTGTCGTCGACCAATGGGGTCGAAAAGTCTATAGGGCAGTGGGTGGACGTGAGTGGGATTCCCCAGATTTGCTGGAAAAGGTTCGTGCACTGAAGAACGTCCCCTGATTCAGAACCTAAGACAGGGAATTTATGAATATCTATTGCAATTGGGGGGAATAAGCTCGATATTATTAGTCTGGTGCTATAAATAATTGGGTAGTGCTTTGTCTTGAGACAGATAAAAACCTGGGCATCGCATAAACCATTTCCCGGTAAATGATAGAAAATTAGACGCAGTAGGAGAATAACCATGAAAGACCTGCCCAATCCCAAAGATCCTGTCGAGTTGATGGGGCAAGCCTATGAACGCTTGCTGGAATCTGCCATCGATGACGTGAATAAAGTAGAGGACAAAAGCGGTCCAAAACTCCATAGCTTGATTGATAATGCGCGTCAAAAACTGTCCGATGTTGGTGAACTTACCAGTGAGGAAATCGATCAGGTTTCAGAATATCTGAAACGTGACTTGCGTGACGCGGCTAACTACATTGTTGAAACTGGTGAAGAATTCAAAACTTGGTTGGGTTTTGATCTGAGTCTGATCGGTGATCGCATGCGAGAACTGTTCGCCCAGGCGGCAGATCAGACCACGATTGAACTGCAAGCATTGCAGACACAGGCAGACCAAGCCGGGTATCACACTGGTGAATTCACGGGTCCAGGCACGTTGGTTTGTGACAAGTGCGGGGAAGTATTGCATTTTTTCAAGCCAGGACGAATTCCCCCATGTCCAAAATGTCATGCGACGAGTTTTCATCGCAAATCTTCCTGACGGCGAATTTGTTTGGAGCAGGGGGATTGGCGCAATATGTGGGCGACAAGACAGATTGTCCTGTTACTGCTGCTGATACCCCTGAGCGTGCGTGCGGTGGATATCGCCGATAAGGTGTTGGTGGTGAAAAGCGAAGGCAAGCTGTACCTGCTCAACAAAGGTAAGATTATTGCCCGCATGGATGCCTCTTTTGGAGGCAACCCGGTGGGACATAAAAAACAACAAGGGGATGAGCGTACGCCGGAAGGCAGCTATATCCTCGATTACAAAAATCCCAACAGCGCATTTTACAAATCCATTCATATTTCCTATCCAAACAAGGCAGACCGACAACGCGCCCGTAAAGCTGGTGTTGATCCTGGTGGAGACATCATGGTACACGGGCAGAAAAACGGGCTGGGTTGGTTATCCTGGGTGAACCAGAATTTCAACTGGACCCAGGGATGTATTGCTGTCAGTAATTCAGATATGGATATTATTTGGCAGTCAGTGAAGGTAGGCACACCGATTGAAATCAAGCCTTGAATAGTCCGAATCTATTCTGCTTCTCCAATATTTGTGGC
>CAYXOS010000188.1:0-1593 GCA_964467115.1 uncultured Sedimenticola sp. | reverse complement strand
TATCAAATATCTATTCCTGACTATAACCCTGGCTATCAGCAGTGTTTCGCTGGTTGTTGCCGATCCTGAAGGGCGCCATATCCATGTCAATGGGGAGCATCTGGATGGAGAAACCATTCTGCTGCTGGATGGTGTTTTTGGGGAACTAGTTCCCGATGGTTACTACCTGATTGATTTCGATACGGGGGAATGGGGAATGGAAGGTGACACCAGGGTATACGGCGTGTTGCAGACAGAATCTGCGCCAACTCCTGAATATGGTCGGGGAGAAATCAACAACACCTCGACCGGCAGTTATGTCAGTGGTCGTTTGAATGGGCAGGATTGCAGTTTCGTGTCTGTGGGTGGAACGACCATGAAAATGTGTGATTAATACTATCGATTGATATTGGAGGATGTGAAAATGAAAAAGATTTCTAAACTGATTATTTCCCTGGGATTGTTATCAAGCATCAATTGGGTCAGTGCGGCTGGTATCGGCTTTCCAGATGGCTCGGTACAGCGCCAATCTGCCATCCCGGAAAACGTCATCATGGTCACAGCAGGTGACTCGATTGCAACAGCTCTGGCAGATACAGTAGGTGCGTCGGCAAACAATCCCTATGTTGTCCAAGTCGGACCGGGGGTTTTCAATGAAGGTGCCAATCTGTTGACCGTCAGGCCCTATGTTCATCTTCGAGGCAGTGGGGAAAATGTTACTTTCATCAATGTTTCCCGTCGCTCCAGCTCATTTGCCTTGAATGATAGGGCAGCGTTGGATTTGAAGGGAAATGGCCGCATCAGTGACCTGACCTTGAGCAATACCAGCACAGGCAGCGGTGTTGCCTATGCCATCATCAGTTCTGAAGATGGTGGTGTGATTGAACATGCCCATATCAAGGCAAGCGGTAGTGGAACGGGTGGCGGCAATTATGCCGTGTACTCTAATAATGCCAATTTGCTGATCGAAAGCAGTCGTTTGACTGCCTATGGGCGCACAGGCTTCAATTCTGCAGTCAATGCCGCAGTGGGTGTGGTTGGTCCTGCCTCAGGCGGGTACACCTTGATGACGGTTAAAGACAGTGATCTGTTTGGTGGTAGCGCCTCTGCACCAACTTTATCGCAACGAGATAGTTGCGCAGGAAGTGGCGGCACTGGATTCGGTATACAAGGTGTGCGTTCCCGTCCAATTGTCATCAACAGTGTAATTTGTGGGGAACACCGTGGTGTTGTCTCCAATACCAATGGCATTCACAACATCTACCAATCTCGAGTCAAAACATCTGGAAACAGTTCAGCTTACCTGATAGAAACTTCCGGGGGAGGAACGGTCAATTTTATTGGTTCGGAACTCAATGCCTTGTTACCCAGCAAATTGGAAACGGGGACAGGAAATGGCGCGAACTGCGTGTATTCAAAAGGCCCTGGCATGACCACCTTGAATTCAGCTTGTAATTAGTTTCCATCCATCATTCACAGTAGACCTCTGTTTGTGGATGGGAACTAATAAAGAAAACGCGACAGAAAAAAAGCCCTGCCGATGATCGGTAGGGCTTTTATTATTTGGCTCCGCCAGCTGGGCTCGAACCAGCGACAAACGGATTAACAGTCCGT
>CAYXOS010000187.1:0-4907 GCA_964467115.1 uncultured Sedimenticola sp. | reverse complement strand
AAGATGCAGATGGGCATTGACCGCCTTCTCATCCTGGCAGACACATTATCTCAGCCGGGATATTTGATACCCCAAAACTATAATTATCTTCAGGAAAACGCGAACATGAAAAAAGCAATCAAACCTCTATTATTGGCAATAACTCTTGCCACTGTAGCCTCTGGCACTCAAGCTGCTCCACGCCTGCAACTTGAATCACCCATGGCAAACGATATCGACTCCGGGATCATCAATGTCATCGGCTGGTCTACTGACGATCAAGCGGGCGTAGCCATTGCTTCCGTCACCATGTCTATCGATGGAAAGGCGGAAAAAGAAATCGCCTATGGTGCAGACCGCCCAGATGTAAAAAATAATTTCCCAGATGATGACGATGCACTGTCCTCTGGATACGCATACACCATCAACACAAAAAATCTCAGCAATGGTGCTCACTCAGTTACCGTTACCTCAACCAATGAACTGGGCGAAAGCAAAAGTGTTACCACCAACTTCCATGTTTCCAACCCACCCAAGGGCACTGCCAGTTTCTGGTACGACGAAGTTGACCTGAGCGGTGCAACTGCCCGTGTCTCTGGACAGCGCATCTTCCTCGACGGCGTTACCATCAACGGTCAGACCTATAACAACGTAGACCTGACATTTGACAAACGCACCTCCGGATTCCAACTCTCTAACTGGGTTGATGATCAAAACAAAGATGGTTTTCATGACGATGACCAGGACAAAGATGGCTATCATGATAACGACGTCGATAAAGACGGCTACCGTGATGATGATCATGACCAGGATGGCTTCAGCGACAATGATGCCAATGATAATGAAGGCGACCACAACGGCAATGATGATAGCGGAAATGGCAACGGTGATGGTAATGACGACGGCGGAAATGGCGACGGTGATGGCCACGGCTGATCATCGCTAAATCAAGTATTTTTACCTGATTACCCCCGCTCACGCGGGGGTTTTTGTCAGAAAAACACAGCTCTGATAACTACCCTGAGGATACACCTTTCTGTGCACCCAACACGGACGAACTCAGCTTATTTTGCAACCGGTTTTCTAACCTTTATAAGAACGGCAACACGACGATTCAATGCCCGCCCCTGGGGATTATCACTCCCATCCGCTTGTTGATTTGGCGCCACTGGTTCCCTCTCACCATGACCTTCTGCAACAATCAATGCCGGATCAATACCTGCTGTCACCAACCAGTGACGAACTGACTCAGCACGCTTCAAGGACAAACGCTGATTATATTCTTCACTGCCTTTTGCATCTGTATGCCCCACTACCGTAACTGTCTGTACATCACTGTTCTCGATCACGGTTTTGAGATCATTCAACACTTGCCTGGAAGAATCTTTAAGTTTGAATCGGTCGAAATCAAATAGCACATCACTGGACAGAGATATGCTAATCCACAAATCTTTGACATCAGCATCGAGATTCTGAATCGCCTGCTGTAATTGCTCAACATCAGCCGTCAATGCCACACCACTGCCATTCATGGTCGAATTCATTCCCACGATGCCCACTACTTCACCACTGATATTCAAAGCACCACGATTATTCCCAAGTCGCTCGACTGCTGATTTTGCCGCTTGCACAACATCTTCAGCATCTGCATCCTCGCCATACGAATATACAACTGTTGGCAAGATTGACGCCGCAACAATCACGATACGTAAAATAGCTGTTGGGCACATGGGTGATTACCGATTGACAGGCAAATCGTCAAAAGGAGTGATATTTGGCACCACCAGATTTACCTTTGTTGTAGAAGACGTGGGCGAAGGGAATTTGAACCACACCACCTTCTTTTTACCCTCCTCTACAGTGAACGGCCAAGTATGTCCCACTGCACCAATACGCCCGTCGGTATTCACGGGGTTGGCAATCCATTTTCCATTCTCATCCTTCAACACATGATATTTCTTGTTTACCGCAGGATCGATGTAATACACCTCTTTCAGCGGATAACTTTCCCGAATCTTCTCCCCTCCCATGTTGTCATATCGCAATATCACAGTCAGTACGCCATCAGCAATCTTTGCCTTGAGTACAGACACTTCTGCACCACCGTTGTGATATTGGGTTTGTAGTGGTGCCGCCAGCACAGTTGTGGATAAAACAGCAATCAGCGCAGCAAATAAATATTTATTCATTTAACCCCCCATTCCATTAGCAAAAAAGTCGTTCCGAAAAAAACCGAACATTGCACTCTTTAACGATTATCTTCAGAATTCGTTGACTTGGCAACATTTGGGGGGAGTAATGAAATGGCGAATGGGACAATAATTGACGACATACCATCACTTTGGAAAATCAACCAACAGAAACGACTCACAGCATGCAGTGTTGACGCTAATGTGGAGAAATTGGATCAGAATAAAAGGCAAGACGAGCGCTTGCAGATCATACCAAAACACCGCAACCCCAAGGAGCATCCGGCGTTCAGAACTGATTAGAGCTATAACCAGAGAAGAACGATGCCAGCCAAACTGGACGCAACCTGATTAGCTTCGCCTGTTATTATCTCTATACGGTTACCCAGCAAGAAACGCCAATACTTCCGCTTCTATGGCATCCTGATCAATCACCGTGGATTGGGTGATTTCTTTATCGAATAACCCTGCGATCATCGGCGGGATTGAAATCCCCGCTTCATTCGCAATCGCTCTTAACGCGTCGATGTCACGGGCACCCACTTCCCCCGTCAAGGCATTAGCAATAACTGGCGAAAACTTGGTCCATTCCGCTGTGGAATAAACGATGGTTTTCAACCCCTGCTCACGGCAACTGTCGTATGCTTTGAAACAGGTAGCAGTATGTGGATCCATGAGGTAGCCGTCTGCAAAGGTCTGTTTGATATAAGCCTTGCCTTCTTCATCAGAACAAAAGTCAGCCGCGAAAATGGACTGCAACCTTGCCAATTCATCATCAGCAAGGGTGTAATGTCTGTCCCTGAGCAGTTGTTCCATTAGCTCGCGGGTGCGCTCCTTGCCGAACAGGTCAAACAATACCCTTTCGATATTGGAAGACACCAGAATGTCCATGGCAGGTGATGTCGTGGGCACCACCGACAACTCGCGTAGATCGTAGCGACCGGTATTGATAAACTGGGTCAGAATATTGTTGTTGTTGGAGGCAATCAGAATCTTCTCGACCGGCAACCCCATTTTCATCGCATAGTAACCGCCCAGAGCATTACCAAAATTGCCGCTGGGCACATCCAGGTACACGTTCTCACCCAGGGTGATTGCGCCCTGACGTACCAATTCGAGATAGGAATGAATGTGATAGATGATTTGAAAAATAATACGACCAAAGTTGACGGAATTCGCTGCCGACAAATGGATCCCCTGCTCATTCAGTTTCTGCTTGAATGTTGCTGAACCCAGCAATTGCTTCAGCACTCGCTGAGTATCGTCAAAGTCACCACGCACACCGATCACTTTCAGATTTTCTGCATCTTCAGTAACCATCTGCAGTCTTTGCACATCAGAAGTACCCCCCTCAGGATACATACAGGCAACACGCACATTGGCCTTGTTCTTGAACGTTTCCAGCGCTGCCGGCCCGGTATCACCGGAGGTTGCAACCATGATCAGATACTGCTCGTCACGCTGCTGCGCAATGGATGATAGCACCACACCAAAAGGCTGCAACGCCATGTCCTTGAATGCGCGAGTGGGGCCATGATAAAGCTCGCTGACATATAGATCATCCTTGACCCGCACCACGGGTACCGGATTTGCTGGGTCATCGAAATAATCATAGCGAGCCAATGCCGCCTGAATCACATCAGCATCGATATCAATGGCGAAAGCCATCAACACATCGGCTGCCAGCTGTTTGTAGCCGCTGTCCAGATGTCCGCTCAGGAAATCAGCATCGAGCTGCGGCAGTGATTCCGGAGAATACAGACCACCAAAGGAGGAAATTGGAGCGAGTATGGCTTCAGAAAAGCTCACCCGCTGGGGATGGCGGCCATCATTGCCGCGAGTTTCTATGAATTTCATACGGCGCATTATATCGATTTTATTGTTTCCTGTGGATAGCTTTTGCAGATCAGGGAGCGAAGCCGCCAAGGGCGACACTGCCTCTTGGGAAGCCCTGATTTATTCTGTACGAAGCAGAATGTATCTGAAAAGCTCGAGAACAAGACAGCGATGGAATAATTTATGTTCGGCGCTTGCTTAATCCAGCCCCCCCTATTTTACACTGTAACCACGACCTTCCAGACAGGCGGCACGTGCCTTGTTGTATTTTTCAATACCTGCATTCTGTTGCTGCGCTACACTGTTTTGTGCCTCTGTCTGCTTCAGGCGCTGTTTGCGACGCTCACGCAAGCCGCCCAGGGCAGCACCTGCCAGCGCCGCATCCCCCGTGTCCCCATCCGCTATTTCACCAATAATGGCGCCGCCTGCTGCTCCTCGTACCCGTGCACCAGTACCCGTCACCTTTGGTGCCTTTGCTTGCGGTATTGCTGGTGGGTTGGCAGGGTCATAACCACTGTTCTTTGTCGCCCAGGTGTGGCACTCGCTCTCATCTTTCTGTTGCTGTTCCTGGGACTGCCCTTTGGCGGGATAAACCACCTGAGCCGAATAACCACTACCGGAAAAGGCGACAAGTATCAGTAGTGCTATCCAATTCATATTGCGCTTCCCTATTAAAAAACCATAAGTTGCCATGTAAAAAAACCTCCTTGAATAAATGCACTGCAATAACTGCAACGCTTGCATAATCTAAAAATCAGCCCAAGTAAAGAACCGTGGGTAACGGTATCATACTGGAAATAGTCAGGTTCCCCCCCCTCTTGTCGTTGCTGCAGTCCACCCAGGTCGCTTTGTATTGCATTTCACTGTTGAAATTACTTCCTCACACTCAAGGCTCCTCAACAA
>CAYXOS010000186.1:0-4930 GCA_964467115.1 uncultured Sedimenticola sp. | reverse complement strand
CTGCCTGCCAACCCAGGATATACTCATCATCGACACCCATGCTTTCCATCTTGGTTACGGCATCGTAGTAAAACTGGTTCATATCCGGTCTCCGAAATTTTTTGCGTTAATACTTTACAGTCCAAGACTGACTATTTTGCCATGCCTTGCAAACTGCCACAAGAATCTTATTTGGGTATTATTCACCCCCGCTCCAACATTATCAAGAACGGGGCTGTGAATACTGGCTATTAGAATACTCTGTTTTTCTTATGCCTTGCAAGTCACGCGGACATATTCAGGTATAAACAAAGCCTATGACAATGAAAACCTATATCCGCACCTCAACAAAGGTTGACCTTTTCTGTTGGGATGCGCATTCTTCTCACCATTAAAAGCCAAAGTCCCAAAATACACCATGCGCCCAGCTCAATTACTGACCATTCTAGACCGCGAATTTACCAGCACTGCCGAAGGACATCACACGCCGGTCATGTTATGGGGTCCACCCGGCGTGGGAAAATCCCAGATCGTCGCCCAGATCGCTGAAAAACATGAGGTTCCGGTTATCGATATCCGTCTGTCCCAAATGGAACCCAGCGATTTGCGCGGAATACCTTTCCGCGCAGGTGACACTGTAGAATGGGCAACGCCGGGTATTTTACCCAATAAAGCCCGTCATGGAGAACAAGGCATACTGTTTCTGGATGAGATCACCTCTGCCCCTCCCAGCGTCTCTGCAGCGGCTTATCAGCTAATCTTGGACAGGAAGCTGGGCGAATACGAGGTTCCTCCTGGCTGGGCAATATTTGCTGCGGGAAACCGGCAAGGGGACAGAGGTGTTACCTACACCATGCCTGCGCCACTTGCCAACCGCCTTTCTCATTTCGAGGTCGAAACAAACCTGGATGATTGGGTGGTATGGGCCTGGCAAAATGGCATCGATGAAAGAGTCATTGCTTTTTTACGTTTTCGTCCTGAACTTTTGTTTGATTTTGACCCCGCTCATAACCCGGTGGCATTTCCCTCTCCTCGTTCCTGGGAGTTTGCCCATCGCAGCCTGCAGAAATTCGGTAACCAACCAGCGTTACTGCAAGGCACATTGCAGGCCTGTGTCGGCCCTGCTGCGGGTATTGAACTGCATGCTTTCGTCAACAGTCTGGAACAAATGCCAGACCTGGACGACATAATCACCGGCAAAGAGGTTCCTGTCCCGGATGAAATTGATCTTCAATATGCGGTTGCCGCTGCATTGGTAGGGCGAGCAATTCGCGCCAAGGATACTCCCGAAGCCATTTCCATCATTGGGCATATTCTCAACTACGCCAACAGCTTTCCACAAAAGGAGATGGGGGTGATGCTAGTCTCTGACTTGCACCGAGCCATCGGTGATCAACTTTTCCAGGTACCAGAATTCACCGACTGGGCTACCGCCATTGGCGAAGTCATGCTCTATGGCTGATATCGATCACGAAAAGATTCAGACCAAACTAGCGGCTGCGCGCACTCGCCTGATTCTGGACAAACCCTTTCTCGGCGCATTGGTTCTGCGCCTGCCCATGGTAGAAGCCAACCCGGACTGGTGCCCCACCACCGGCACAGATGCCAAACAGTTCTATTACAATCCAGAGTACATCAACTCCCTGACCCTGGCTCAAACCCAGTTCATGCTCGCTCATGAGGCGCTGCACTGTGCCTTATCGCACTTTTCCCGTCGCCAACATCGCGTACTGCATCGCTGGAATCTCGCCTGTGATTACGCCATCAATCCCCTGCTGGTGGAAGATGGACTGACACCGCCCTATGACACCCTCATCATGGACGAATACAAAGGCATGACGGCCGAGGAGATCTACCCCCTGTTGCAGGAAGATGATAATCAGGAAACCATCGATGAACATCTTTATGACGAAAACAGTGACGGCAGCGGAGAGGGCGAACAAGAAAATCCAAATGATAATCCTCCCCCCGAGAACAACAAAGACAAACAGCAACAGGAAAAAGGAGACCAGAGCAACGATGAGGCTGGCGGAAAAAGCCAACAAAATGGACAAGGACAGAGCCAGCCACAACCAGGATCAAATCCACAGCCCCCTCCATTGACCCCGGAAGAAAAGGAAACCCTGGAAGTACAATGGCAACAACGCATGGCAGGCGCGGCTCAGCAAGCCATACAGGCGGGAAAGATGGACGGCGCCATGGCACGCATGATCGATCATCTATTGCAACCGCGACTGCCCTGGCGCATGCTGTTGTCCCGCTACATGACCTCCATGGCAAGAGATGACTACAGCTACATGCGCCAGTCACGGCGTAGTCAGGGAAACGCCATCCTGCCATCCCTGCACAGCAACCAGGTGGAAGTGGTGGTGGCGGTAGACACCAGCGGCTCTATTCGTGATACAGAAATCCAGGAGTTCCTCTCTGAAGTATCTGCATTGAAAGGACAGATGCGCGCCCGCATCACGCTGATTCCCTGTGATGCCACCATTGCAGACGACGCGCCATGGATCTTCGAACCCTGGGAGGAGCTGAATTTACAGACCCAGATCAGTGGCGGTGGCGGCACTGATTTCCGTCCAGTATTTGAATGGGTGGATGCACAATCAATCAAACCCGAAATCCTGGTATATTTTTCAGACTTGGAAGGCAAGTTTCCCGAACTTGCCCCCACTTATCCTGTCCTATGGTTAGTCAAGGGAAAAGAAAAGCCTCCCTGGGGGCAACGCATACAATTAAACTGAGGAAGCTCTGATCTTTTCATGAACTCACACGCCCTACCTGAAATGTCCAATTACTTCCTCATCTGCAAGGATGCAGGTGAGAGACGTGGGCTGAGTTATTTGCGGCGAACTCTGCCTTGTTTGGGAACATTGCAGGCACAACTTGCTTCACCCAGAATAGATCAGGGCGCACCTGAATGAATACTTCCAGCATCCACCATCGTTGCCTGGCCTTTATCATCAGCTTTTGTCTGATCCTGACACCTTTGCAGGCATGGAGCATCAGTGGTGACGATCTGCCCGACATCGGTGCTGCATCAGGTAACCTGTTTACCCCTGCAGAAGAAAAACAGCTGGGAAAGAATTTCATGCGCTACATCCGCGCTACTCAGCCTGTCATCACCGACCCATTGCTGGATGAATACATTAACAAACTGGGAAACAATCTGGTCGAGCACAGTCAGGGGCTTGGTTCTGACTTCAGCTTCTTTCTGGTGGACAGCCCGGATGTAAATGCCTACGCAGGTCCCGGCGGCTACATCGGCGTATACACGGGATTGGTGTTGACCACAGAATCTGAAAGTGAACTTGCCGCCGTACTTGCCCATGAAATTACTCACGTCACGCAGAAACATTTACAGCGTGCCTGGTATGCCGCCAGCAATCTGAGCCTGGTGCAGGGAGCAGCACTGGTTGCTGCTATCATACTCGGCGCTGCTGCGGGTGGGGACGCGGCAATGGCGGCAACCCTGGGCGCCCAGGCTGCCATGCAACAACAACAGATCAACTTCACTCGCCACAATGAGCAGGAAGCTGACCGACTTGGTATCAACATTCTTCACGATGCCAGTTATGACCCTCATGCCATGCCCAGTTTCTTTGGGCGCATGGGCAGAGCCAATCGAAGCTATGGCAGAGAGATCCCTGAATTCCTTCGCACTCATCCCGTGACCAATTCCCGTATCGCTGACTCTCTGGGACGTGCTGAAAAATATCCCTATCGGCAACATCCAGATAGTTTTTCCTATTTGTTACTCAGAGCAATATTGCGGGAACGCACTTTTTCTGAACCTGAACAAGCAGTCACTTATTTCAAAACCGCCTTGAAAGAAGGCCGCTACCGTAGCCGATCAGCAACCGAGTACGGTCTGAGCCTGGCACTGCAACGCAATCATCAATACAAACAAGCATCTTCACTTCTAACCCAGTTGGAAAAAAAGCATCCTGATACTTTGGCATTTGTAATCACTGCTTCACGCCTGGATATGGAAACTGGAAACAAGCAACAGGCAATCAAGCGACTGGAACAAAACTCACATAAATTTCCTCTCAGCTATCCCCTGCAAATTACTTTGGCAGAATTCTATCTACGAGCCAACAAAGCACAGCAAGCCTACAAGAAGCTTAAACTGCTGATACCACTACGACCAGAAAACACCCGTGCCTACAAGTTACTTGCTCAAGCAGCAGCAAAACTTGGTAACAAAGCCGAGAGCCATGAGTTCATGGCAATGCACTACTATCTGTTGGGCGCATTGGAACCCGCACTGTTACAACTCAAGATTGCTTTACGCACACCTGACCTGGATTTCTATCGCACAGCGCGCCTGGAATCACAGTTGAAGAAAGTAGAAGCAGAAATCAAAGAGCTCAAAAAAGATCACTAACCAAACACCTACATTCACAGGCCACATCACTATTTCTGTCTAAAATTCATCGTTTACCTCTAAAAACAGGTAAAAAACAGCTGTTTCTACGCATACAGCTACATTTTTACTATGGCAATAAAAAATATTGTGCTAAGTTCCGCTACGCATACCACGAAAAATGAGGAGAGTAATTACGATGGTTAAGAAGACCACCAAGAAAGTCGCTGCTAAAGCAGCCCCCAAAAAGCTGACGGCTATCAGCAAGAAACAAACCAAAAGCCAAATCCTGACCGCTATTGCAGAAGATACCGGACTGACCAAAAAAGAAGTTGCCAGCGTATTTTCTTCTCTAGGTGATTTGATCACTCGTCACATCAAGAAGCGTGGCTCAGGTGAATTCGCCATCCCGGATACTGGGGTAAAAATTCGCCGCGTGAAAAAGCCTGCCCGTAAAGCCCGCATGGGACGCAACCCAGCAACGGGTGAAGCAATGAAGATTGCTGCCAAACCAGCCAGCACAACGGTTAAGGTTACGGCACTCAAAGCACTGAAAGATACTGTCGCAAAATAATCTTTCAT
>CAYXOS010000185.1:0-4940 GCA_964467115.1 uncultured Sedimenticola sp. | reverse complement strand
GCGAAGACAGGCACTCGGATCAATTTGTATCTACTGTGCTGATGGCTGCCTTCAAGCGGCTCACAATACTAAAGCCTCGGTTTTGCCAGGGGATACTTACTCAAGGGTTAGTTTTTCGACCTTGCAACGGGAGCAGACACGTCGGGTAACCAGTTTTCCTTGTTTGTTGTCGAAAACGCGCTTTTTATCTGTTTCCCATTTGTGGTGCCCATTGCGGCAAAGGGTATTTCCTCGATGCTTATGACTGGCTTTGGGCTTGCGGAAAGGCAGTACCTTGCTCATGTCGATGCCTCGACTTTTTCAACAATAGAAATCAATGCGCCTTTTTCCAGGCGGGTATGCAATTTGCTGCCAGGTAGAAGCTTGCTGCTGTCAGTAATGATTTTTCCTGTTTGTGCGTCCGTGGTGATGGAATAGCCTCGGGCAAGGGTCTGCAATGGGCTGACGGCCTGCAATTCCCGGGAAATACCGGCAAACTTCAGTTTTTTCTGGGATATTTTGTTTTTTATGCCTTGTTGCAATTGTTGCTGGCAATAGTGCAGTCTTTCTTTAAGCCTCTGCAGTTGCTTAGTCGGTGCAAGAGCTTGGAAGCGCAGGCTGAGTTGCTTGCAGTGCAGGAACTTTTGTTTCAACAGCCGGTGTTGTGCTTGTTCCAGACGCATCGCCAGTTCATCCAACAACTGTTGCTTTTGTTGCAGTTGGCGTTGAGGCTGAAGAATTTTCAATTTATGCTGTATGTGTTGAAAATGTTGCTGATGCGCCCTCAGTCGCTGCTGAATATTGTGGCTGAGACGCTGTTGCAATTCTTCCAATCGTGTTTGCAGCTGTTGTTGATTCTGTGTGGCAAGCTCTGCCGCAGCAGAGGGTGTGGGGGCGCGACGGTCTGCGACAAAATCAGCGATGGTGAAATCGATTTCATGCCCTACTGCGGAGATGAGGGGGGTATTGAGTGCAGCAATTTGGCGAGCCAGTTTTTCGTCGTTAAATGCCCATAAATCCTCGATGGAGCCGCCACCCCGGGCAAGAATCAACAAGTCACAATCCCCCCTTTGATCAGCAATTCTCAGCGTTGAAGCAATATCTTCAGCAGCCGCGTTGCCCTGTACCAGGGTGGGATAGACAATAACAGGAAGTGCCGGAAAGCGGCGTTTCAGAATTTGCAGAATATCCTTGAGTGCAGCGCCTGTTGCCGAGGTAATAATGCCGACACATTTTGGAAAACTGGGCAGAGGCTTTTTATTGCGGGTATCAAACAGGCCTTCTTTGTTCAATTTGTCTTTGAGTGCTTCGAATGCCTGTTGCAAAGCACCAATGCCAGCAGCTTCCATGTGTTCAACGATCAGCTGAAACTCGCCCCGAGCTTCATACAGACTGATGCGCGCCCGAATCAACACCTGATCACCGTTTTCGGGTTGAAATCGCAATAATTGCCGTTTGTGTCGAAACAGGGCACAGCGCACCTGGGCATGACTGTCCTTGAGGGAAAAATAACTGTGTCCTGAGCGGGGCGTGGCAAGATTTGAAATTTCGCCTTCTATCCACAAC
Organism: uncultured Sedimenticola sp.; assembly: GCA_964467115.1. Classification (GTDB taxonomy): domain Bacteria; phylum Pseudomonadota; class Gammaproteobacteria; order Chromatiales; family Chromatiaceae; genus Thiolapillus. Next base: position 3,395 of record CAYXOS010000185.1, on the reverse strand, counting down.
AGGGGGAAACTACCCTCCAATATGGCGCGAATTTCGCCGTTCAGGCGAGAAACCGACCAGATGTCTCTTGATGGTGCCAGTGATTTTGACATGCAAAATACAATTGATGTTAAAAAATGGCTGTTCAGTTTAGCGCGACCGCAGGAAATTTTATATAATTGTTCGATTAAGCAGAATTTCTGTTTCCCTTAAATCATTTGCCCGGATTCTAAAATATGCGATTTTCTCAGACACAGGAAGCACTCACTTTCGACGACGTTCTGCTGGTTCCCGCCCGCTCAGAAGTTTTGCCCAAGGATGTTGCTTTGAACTCACAGCTTACCAAGGGTATCGCTTTGAACATTCCTCTGGTATCCGCAGCCATGGATACGGTTACCGAAGCCCGCCTTGCTATTTCCATGGCGTTGTATGGTGGTATTGGAATTATTCACAAGAATATGACGGCTGAAGAGCAGGCTGCTCAGGTGCGCAAGGTAAAACGCTATGAGAGCGGCATTATCGTGGATCCGATTATCGTATCGCCGGATACCAGTATTGCTGATGTCATGGAACTGACCCGTTCCAACCGTATATCCGGTGTTCCGGTGGTGGACGATACAGAACTGGTGGGAATCGTCACTGCCCGGGATTTACGCTTCGAAAGCCGTCGTAGTGAGCCAGTGTCTTCCATCATGACCCCGAAGGACAGACTGGTAACTGTAAAAGAAGGCGCCCCCAGAGAAGAGGTGATCGCCAAGCTGGGAGAACATCGCATCGAAAAGCTGCTGGTGGTCAATGATGCATTTGAATTACGCGGCATGATCACAGTAAAAGACATTCAAAAAGCCAAGGATTACCCGGAAGCCTGTCGTGACGACAAAGAACGTCTGCGTGTCGGTGCTGCAGTTGGTGTTGGTGAAGGTACAGATGAACGTATCGCAGCGCTGGTAGAAGCCGAAGTGGATGTAGTTGTTGTTGATACTGCTCATGGTCATTCACGGGGTGTACTGGATCGTGTTGCCTGGGTGAAGAAGAACTATCCGGATTTGCAAGTCATCGGCGGCAATATTGCTACGGGTGCAGCGGCGCTGGACCTGGTTGCGGCAGGCGCTGATGCGGTAAAGGTTGGTATTGGTCCGGGGTCAATTTGCACCACTCGCATCGTTGCTGGTGTGGGTATGCCCCAGGTGACAGCGGTTGCCAATGTGGTGGAGGCTCTGGAAGGCACTGGCGTTCCTGTGATTGCGGATGGCGGACTGCGCTATTCTGGTGATATTTCCAAAGTTATCGTGGCAGGTGCGCATTCCGTGATGGTCGGCGGTTTGTTTGGCGGTACGGATGAATCACCCGGTGAAGTGGAGATCTTCCAGGGGCGTTCATACAAATCCTACCGGGGCATGGGGTCCTTGGGAGCAATGGCTTCCCAGCATGGTTCCAGTGACCGCTACTTCCAGGAAGACACCAAGGAAGCGGACAAACTGGTGCCAGAAGGCATCGAAGGTCGCGTGCCATACAAAGGCCCCCTGGTGAATGTTATTACCCAGCTTATGGGGGGAGTACGCGCCAGCATGGGCTACACCGGCTGTGCCACGATTGAAGATATGCGTACCAAGCCCGAATTTATTCGGGTAACAGGTGCTGGCATGCGTGAATCCCATGTGCATGACGTGCAGATCACCAAAGAAGCCCCCAATTACCGACGGGATTGATTGCAACACGGCGTGTTCTCTCGTCATTCCGGCAAATGCCGAATCCAGGTGTCAGCGCGTTGTTCCAGTAAGTTTTTACTGGAACAACGCCTGTCATGAATCCATTTGTTTCAGAGCGTTGACAACAATATGACCACTAATATTCACGATCATCGAATTATCATCGTCGATTTCGGCTCTCAATATACCCAACTCATTGCCCGCCGCGTACGAGAGGCAGGGGTGTACTGCGAAATCTGGCCCTGGGACAATTGCGAAGAAGCACTCAAGGAACAACAACCCCGAGGCATTATTTTGTCTGGTGGCCCGGAGACAGTTACTGGTGACAATCCACCTCGTGCGCCGCAACTGGTGTTTGAGATGGGCGTTCCAGTGCTGGGTATTTGCTACGGTATGCAAACCATGGCGGCACAACTGGGCGGTGAAGTTGCCAGTTCTGCCAAGCATGAATACGGTTATGCCCAGGTTCGTGCAAGAGGACACTCGCGTCTGCTCAAGGATATTGAAGATCATGTCACCGAAGAAGGCTATGGACTGCTGGATGTATGGATGAGCCATGGCGATAGAGTCGAAGCTTTACCACCAGGTTTCAGTATCATTGCGGAAACTGACAATGCACCCTTGGCAGGAATTGCTGACGAAAGCCGCCAGTTCTATGGTGTTCAATTCCACCCTGAGGTTACTCACACGGCGCAAGGCAAGCGCATACTGAGCCGCTTCCTGCATGAAATCTGTGGCTGTGAATCCTTGTGGACATCAGAAAACATCATCGATGACAGCATTCAAGCGATCAAACAGCAGGTGGGTGATGGAAAGGTATTACTTGGTTTGTCCGGTGGTGTGGACTCTTCAGTGGTTGCGGCTCTGTTACACAAGGCGATTGGCGACAAACTCACTTGCATCTTTGTCGACAACGGTCTGTTACGTCTGCACGAAGGCGATCAAGTGATGGCAACTTTCGCCAAACACATGGGTGTGAAAGTAATTCGTGTCGATGCAGAGCAACGTTTTCTCGATGCCCTAAAGGGTGAAGTTGACCCGGAGAAGAAGCGCAAGATCATCGGTAACATGTTTATCGATATCTTCGAAGAAGAAGCGGCAAAAATTCAGGATGTCAATTTTCTGGCGCAGGGCACCATCTACCCCGACGTTATCGAATCGGCGGGTGCCAAATCGGGCAAGGCTCATGTGATCAAGTCACATCATAATGTGGGTGGTTTGCCCGATTACATGAAGCTCAGCCTGGTCGAACCCCTGCGCGAATTGTTCAAGGACGAAGTGCGCGAAGTTGGTGTCAAACTGGGATTACCCGCAGAAATGGTCTACCGCCATCCCTTCCCGGGACCCGGTTTGGGAGTGCGTATTCTGGGTGAAGTAAAAAAAGAATATGCGGATATTCTGCGCGAAGCAGATCATATTTACATTGAAGAACTCTACAACTATAAACTGTATGACGAAGTCAGCCAGGCGTTTGCGGTGTTCCTGCCAGTCAAATCTGTCGGTGTTGTGGGTGATGCGCGGCGTTATGAATATGTGGTCACCCTACGAGCAGTGAAAACCGTGGATTTCATGACGGCACATATCGGGCACCTTCCCTGGGAGTTCTTGGAAAAAGTCTCCAGTCGTATCATCAATGAGGTCAGCGGTGTATCCCGGGTAGCCTACGATATTTCCTCCAAGCCGCCGGCGACTATTGAGTGGGAGTGA
>CAYXOS010000184.1:0-4996 GCA_964467115.1 uncultured Sedimenticola sp. | reverse complement strand
GCGATGTTTCCCAAACTTTCCAGTACATTGCCAATATTTAGATAGGTTCGGGAATAATGTGGGTCGATTTCCAAAGCCTTTCTAAAAGAAGCCAATGCCAGTTCTAACTTTCCTGCATCTTCTTGAGATTGTCCCAAGGCAATCAACGATTCGACTTGTTGCTGTTTAGTCGCTTCGGGCTCTTGCTTGTTGGGTTGGCTGACATTTTCTTTTTCAGCAAGATGCTTTTTGAATAGTGTTTTTAGTAATCGCATTATATTTCTGTAGGTTAACAGCCTGTGTGTGGTCTATGGATATGCCATCCTGTTAAAGGGCGACAATCAGCGGGAGCGTCCCTTGAAAAGCTTGTTAAAAAAGGACGCTTGATTCTTTCCTGTGCTGAGTCCAAGAGCCGTCAGTTCCTCGGTGTCATCTTTGAGTATATCCCCCAGTGAAGTCACGAGTGGTTGCAGGTGGGGTGCGTAATGTTTCCAGCGGGCGACTGATTTGTTGTGGATAGGTTGGCGTACCTGGTTCACGCTTGCTGTACGCACTGAGCGTCGCTGCCGATAAAACTCCAGAACAACGGGATCCCACTCCAATTCACAATATTCAAGCAGTTGTCTGGATACTTCTTCGGGGTTCTCGATAAGTGATTCATAAGATAGGTCAAAAATGGGGACAGGCAAGTGCTTCTCCCAATGATGCATGCAGCGGGCATACTGGGTATAAGATGTGCCAATATTATGCAAGTCAAAAGCCCAGGCGACCGTGTCTGGGTATTCAAAGCGTTGGAAATAGTTTGAAAGACCACTGTCCAGTGGGTGCCGACGGACATGAATGATTTTGGCATTGGGAAAGGCTACGGCAATGACGCCTAGGGCGAGATAGTTGCTAAGCTGTTTGTTGCTTACGCGAGTGCTGTTATCAGGACAGAGTTTTTCTATATCCTGAAGATATTCTTCCGCTAAGCTGAGGAAGTTCTTTGGCGAAACCTTTGGCAAGCAATGGGGAAAGGGCTTGCTGTTCTTCGTAGTATCACATAGTGAACGAATATCCTTCCATAACCCAACATACTCACCCAAGCTGTATACAGATGGATGTGACGACAAAATCTGGTCGACGAGTGTTGAGCCGGATCGAGGCATGCCGACGATAAAAACAGGCTTGGAAGAAGGGTGCCCACAACCTGCAAATTTTTTGAAGAACGCGGATGAGCATGTGTTAATGATGGCAGTTGTTTCTTTTCTTTGTTTGGATGCATCAAAAAGCGTATGAATCAGCTGATTTCCTTGGTGGTAGTGGTTGAAGGCATGCTCCCATTCGCCTAAATCGTCATATATTTTTCCCAGGGAAAAATGTATACAGTCTCGAGAATCCGGGGGCATGGGGCGATCAAGAGCTTTTTCCATTTTCTTTATCAAAGCCTTGTCAGCATCAGTAAATTTTCGGGTTTTTGACAAGGCAAGATAGGCACTGCCGTATGTGGGATCCAGGGAAAGTGCCTTCTGGAGTAGCTGAGCCGCTTTTTGGTTGTTTCCTGCTTGCTGGTACAGATTTGCAAGTGATACCAGATAGGAGTTGTTTTTGGGCGCGAGTTTGACAGCTTTTTCGCCATGTTTAAAACTGTCTTCAATCTGATCTTGAGCTGCCAAGGCCAGAGCTAAAAACAAGTGCGCTGGGTGATGGGATGGTTTTAGCTCAGATGCCAGACCAAGCTTTTCAATCGCCTGGGGATAATCGAGTCTGTGCGTGAGCAACAAAGCACCCAGGCCGGTAAGTGCTTCAATATGCTTGCCATCTAAATCCAGGGTTTTTTCATAGTAGTTGATTGCCTGCTCATTTTGACCCAACTTGGCAAGCGTCTCCCCCATCATGGCGAGGATTCTGGTGTCATTCGGGTTTTCAGCAACCATGCCAGACAACTTTTCAAGTGCCAGTGCATTTTGGTTGGTGTTCAGTAGCGCTACGCAGTACAAATATTGCGCTTCAGAATATTGTGGATTGGTCTGTATGATGTCTTCAAGTAGAGATAGGGCCGCACTGAAGTTTCTGCGCTGAATATGGCGTATGGCAGTATCAATGTCTTTCTGGATGGAGGCTGGTTTATGCTTGATGTTCACTGGAGATATGTCCCGTGCTATACCGAAGTGATATACTACATTTTGATGATCAAGCATACAAATAAAACAAATGGCTTGACGATGAAGCATTGGCAGTAGCGTTTTTAGTGCTGGTTGTCCTTGTCCAATTATTAACAGCCTGTTAGATGCAAAGCGGCCAATTTACTCGGAGTCAAAAACATCGGTTCATGACTAAATTCATGGACTCGTTTAGAATAATCAGTCCCGCAATTTACAGCGTATAGATTTTCGCAAAGCAATTTTCTTGAGTAGGAGTTCTTCATGTTCTGGCTGGGTACAAAAAAAAAATTAGTAGTTGAATTTTCTAGCCAAGTGGCAGATGAGCTTTTTAGTAGCGTTCCACTGACACTGGTTGATCGTCATTTGTCAGGTAAATCCAAGAAAGCAACCAAACAGTTTCAGAATGGGGTTGAAAATGCGCTATTGCGCATTGCTCAATTTAAGGCGACAGAAAAACCCGGAATATACGGTAAAGCAAAACTACATCAGGTTTTCGCTCTTCGGCTTAAGGAATTGGGTTATCCAGAAGAACTGGCAGATGAAATCAACAATTATATTTTGACCAAAACCCCTTGAGTAGAGCCTTTTATGAACGGTCTTGAAATGAAACAGCTGGCAGCTACAGGATACCTAACTTGGTTGTTTCTGCTACTGCTGTTGGTAGCTACTGCTTTTGTTTACTACCCTGGTCTGTCGGGTCCACTGATTCTGGATGATATCAGCAATATCCAGAACAATACGTTACTTGCGATGGATTCTCTGGGGGTAGAGGAGGTGGCGCAGGCCGCGTCTTCCAATGTCACCGAAAAAGGCAGTAGTCCCCTTGTTATGGTGTCTCTCGCGCTGGATAAATATTTTTTGGGTGATGATGTATTTTGGTTAAAAGCTACGAATCTTGCTATTCATCTGGCAAATGGGATTCTGATTTTTATCTTTTTAAGGATGCTGGTGACCTTGGCGGGTGCGGAACAGGGGCGCAAGTATTCTGAAAATATTGCCGCCTGGTTTGCACTGTGTATTACTGCCGCCTGGCTACTGCACCCAATGAACGTAAGTGCAGTTTTGTATGTAATGCAAAGAACGACCTTGTTGTCTACGTTGTTTATGCTGTTGTCGTTGATTGCCTATATGAAAGGACGCATTTGCTGGGGTTCTGCGGTAAAAACAGTTCCGGTTGCCTGGTTTTTGGGCGCGACGGTGTTCGCTGTGGCGAGCGTCTTGAGCCAAGAAACTGCTTTGTTGTTGCCGATATATTTGGTGTTGCTTGAGTGGTTGGTTTTTGTTCCTCTTTTTAATGCACGCAAGGGTAAAGAAAATCGTGTTTCCATATCCATGCTGGCATGGTTGATATTGCTGTTGGTTGGTGGCATTGGATATCTGTGGTGGGATCAAAGCCAGATGGCATTCGAGGGGCAGTCTTTGGGTGTTATTCAAATATTGCTCACTGAAGCACGGGTTTTGTTTTATTACATCGGTTTGATTCTGTTGCCTCGCCCAGGTGAGTTTGGTTTGTTTCACGATGATATTGTATTGTCTACCGGGCTGTTTTCTCCCGTTTCTACGATAGTATTCTTGAGTATGTTGTTGGGCTTGGTATGGTTTGCCGTGCGAAAGCACCGCAAATACGCCTTATTGAGTTTTGGTGTGTTTTTCTTCCTGCTGCCCCATCTTGTCGAAGCATTGATTGCCCCTGCAGGACTTGCTCAAGAGCAAAGGAATTATTTGGGGTCTGTAGGAATATTCCTCGCTATCGTTATGCTTTTGTTTTCAGCAAAAACATTGCTGTTGTCACCCGTTACGCGGGTGTTGGTAGTCGTTAGCTTTTGTGTGTTTTTTGGAGCAGTTACCCATGGAAGAGTATTGGCTTGGCAGAGCCAAAATCGGTTGGCGATGACCATGGTTAATAATCATCCAGATTCTGCGAAATCCAATTATCAAGCAGCCCTGGCGTATACTGAGCTGTGGTTAGACACCATGTTGGCAAAAGATCAAAGAGCAGAGTTTAAGCAGTTGAGTGTCGACCATTTTACAAAATCCGCTATTCTCGAGCCCGGTGATGCAGGGAGTTTGCTGGCTGTTTTGCTGATGGAAGGCGCTGACAACAATGCCAATAAGAAGGCCATGTTTAATAACATGTTTGGTGGTAAAAAGCGTCGTGCGGTGCCGTTGGTCATTGATCAACAAACAATGCAAGACCTTTCACGGCGATTGCGGGAGCAGCCACCTAACGAAATGCTGGTGGAGAATCTGCTGAGAGCAAGTCGTTGTGAGCGTAGCAAAAGTTGTTTATACAAGCCGGGCGAAATTGACCAGTTATTTGATGATTTGTTGGCTAATCCGTTTCTTGGTAAGGAAACTTATCGCAGGGCTGTTATTTTGAATGAGTTGGCACTGCGGAAATATGTCGCCAATGATTTCATTGTTGCCCAAAAGCTGATTGACCAGGCCCTTGCTATTTCCCCCGGTTCAGCTCGGTTCAAGCTGGATGCTGCAGTGATACTGGCGAGTAGTAATCAAGTAGAGAAGGCATTGAAATACATCGAAGATGTTTTGTCCGCATCACCCTCAGATGCGGTAAAAGAGCGTGCTGAAAAAATGCTGGAAACCCTCAAACAAAATGGAAAAAAGCCGTAAGCGGAAATAATTGTCGGATTTTTCTTACAGGGTTTTAAGAATTTCGCCATATACCTATGACGCCGCCGGGGGTAGCATAAATCCATCGCTACAGAATGATGCTCAAAGATGAGCAGGCAGACAAGGATGTTTGCAGGACAGGATGTCCATCATCTGAGGTGATACCCCAACCCCGATCACAAGGAATGTGTTCGGGGTTTCTTTATGTACAGGATGTACGGTATGCCGCGGGCGCAGGG
>CAYXOS010000183.1:0-5003 GCA_964467115.1 uncultured Sedimenticola sp. | reverse complement strand
AATGTTCTTTGTCATTTCATCACTAGGAGTTGCCATTGTCACTCTCCAAACCAGTATTAATCGTTACCCTTTCGGGTGATTATTTTGTTGCAGAAAACGCCCCTGTCAGGCTGCGTCTTCCTCGGATTCGTTGTCTTCGTCTTCGCTATTCTGTCCGGTAAGAATCAGCGCATTGGACACCAACTGGTGAACACTGACAATCTGATCCATATCGAAACCATAATAAGGGATTACTTTGGTGAACTGAGATTTGCAAATCGCGCAAATCGCCGCCATATGGGTTACGCCATATTCTTCAGTAACACTTTTCAGCGCCTCCATTCGAGGCTTTGCACCTTTGACCCGCAATTCCAAAAGGTCGTTGGTAAGCAAACCACCACCACCGCCACAACAGAAGGTTGCTTCGCGTATGGTATCCGCAGGCATATCTACATAATTGTTGCACACCGCTTTGATGACCGCACGAGGAATATCGAACTGTCCACCCGGCTTGTCACCCATGCGAGTTGCTCTTGCCACGTTACATGAATCATGGAATGTCAAAACCATGTCATCATTCAGCGACTTATCGATATTAAGTGTACCCTTTTCAATTTCACCCAAGGTGAATTCCAGAATATGTTGGGGTACTGGATAGTTTTCGTCCAGAAAATCAAAGGGACCAGCAAGGGTATTTAGGAAAGCGTAGGCTACGCGCCATGCGTGCCCACATTCTCCAAAAATAATGCGTTTGACACCCAAGTCCAACGCGGCCTCTCGAATGCGCAGGGAAATCTTACGCATGTTCTCGTAAGACCCAATGAACATGCCAAAGTTGGCAGCTTCAGAAGCGTGGGAACTCAAAGTCCAGGAAACGCCTGCTTCATGGAATACCTTACCGTATCCAATCAAGCCATCAACATGCGGTTCGGCAAAAAAGTCTGCTGATGGTGTAACCAGCAAGATGTCAGCCCCTTTTACATCAACAGGATATTTGACTTCGACACCAGTCTCATCAAAAACATCTTCTTCCAGTCCTTCCAGAGTATCTTCCAGTGCCGGACCGGGCAGACCAAGGTTGTTACCAATACGATAAACCTTGCCGATGATTTCGTTGGAATATTTATCACCCAGACCAATACGATCCATAATCTCCCGTGCCGCCATGGAGATTTCTGCGGTATCGATGCCATAAGGGCAAAATACGGAGCAACGGCGGCACTGGGAGCACTGATGATAGTAGTTGTACCAATCATCCAGCACTTCTTCAGTAAAGTCAGTCGCCCCAACCAGCTTGGGAAAATATTTTCCCGCGAAGGTAAAGTAGCGGCGATACACCTTGCGCATCAGATCCTGACGTGCAACAGGCATATTTTTGGGATCTTTTGTACCCAGGTAATAATGACATTTATCGGTACATGCGCCGCATTTGACACAGGAATCCATGTACACTTTCAGGGAGCGATACTTACCTAGCATATCTCCCATGGCTTCAATAGCCTGTTCCTGCCAGTTATCCTGCAACTCACCCTGAAAACCCAAAGCTTCCTGAAACTCAGGTACTGCTTTGAAGGTTTCCAGATGCGCCATGGAGCCTGGCTCTATGGTAGGTACTTCTGGATATTCCTTTAGCTCGGGAACTTCGAAATTTGCTTTTGCCATGAGCGGAACCTATTGCCTCTTTAACAATGCCGTATAGTTATCAGGATTATTCTTCAAACTTCCGCGCCCAATCCACGATGTGACGCTGTTCCCGTGGATTATCCACCTGGTTACGGGTTGGGCTGAAAAACACGCCAACACCATGCAACAATTTGCTATAGGGGAATATAATCATGAGCACCGATACCAGTATTACGTGAATAGCCAGTAAAGGATCAGATGGAAATGGTTTAGGATCAAACGTCAGCAGACCCATGGTGAAATTCTTCAACCCAATGATATCGACATGAGATACAAAGGTCATGGAAGCACCACTTATACCAATGGCGACCAATAACGCCAAAATAAGGTGATCAGAGGGCGCGCTGATATAGCGGACGCGATCAATGACGAACCGACGCGCCCATAGACCCAATAGCCCGATAATCATTGCAAAGGCTGCGTACTTGCCGAAGGGCTGAATAAGATCAACGACAAGTGGAACCGGGTTGATGAAATAACGTAGATGACGCAATAACACCAGCAGTAAACCAAAGTGGAATAGAATGCCAAACAACCACAATAATTTATTACTTTTGAAAAGACTTTCGAAAAAGGCCACTTCGCGGAACAATCTCAATACAACACCACCTTTGGTGGTAGGTGCTGGAGTCGTAGCAATCTTCAAAGGCGCAGGAACCTTGGCGTAAACCCAGATACGATACGCCAGCCCGGCGATTAGAGTAACCGTGGCCAAATAGAAAAGCACTGTGATAGCAAGCGACATGTTTCGAAAAACTCTTAAATAGGTTTCGGAAAAACCGGGAAGGCAGCCGAAACCACCTTCCCACGGTTTAGTATGCGTTTATACGCAACCAGTCGGCTTAGGCAGGCCGGCGTAACGACAGGCTTGCTTACCAGGACCGTAAGGGAACAGACCATACAAATATTTGCTGTTACCTTTCTCTTTACCCAGACGTTTACCAACAGCTTTGGTCAGTACACGTACTGCTGGAGCAATTTGATACTCTTCATAGTATTCACGCAGGAAGTTGATAATATCCCAGTGATCTTCAGTCAGCTCCAGATCATCTTCCTTAGACATTACTTCGGCAACGCCAGGAACCCAATCGTTCAGGTTTACCAAGTAACCTTCTTCGTCTGTCTCAAAAGTCTTACCATCTACTTCGATAGCCATGTTTCTATCTCCAAAATCAATAAAAAAATATATTCAGAACCAGCGCCAAGTTAAACCCAAGCCTGAACCTTGTCATTAGCGTCAACCAGATCAACAAAACCCGCGTAGTCCACTACTTCCACACCATCGATGATGCTAGCTTCGTCCAGACCTCGAGCCTTGTAATCAGGACCCAGAACATAGACTTTTTTGTTGCCGACAACTGATGAAATCATATTTTCGACAGCTGTACCTTTGAGGGCACCATAGACTGCATCTTCATACAGCAAAATGGCGGAACCGTCCTTGGACAAGCGTAAGCAGCTTTCCAGGGAGTTCTTCTCAAAAGGCGATTTATTTACAGTGTGCAGATCGCTCATTTACCTACTCCTTAGAAACTGAATACGACGTCAGATTCAGCAAGCAGCTCAGCCACTTTCTCAGAATCAACGACTTCTACGATGTTATCCACAGACTCTTCAGTCTCCCAGTCTTCCCACTCAACCTGTACCAGATCATCTGCAGTCAAACCACGAGCTTCGAGAGAAGCTTTGTCGACATACATATGACGGACTTCATAGTCCCCCAGGGTACGGTAGGTAGGAGAGAAGTTCTTCATGCCGATATCAGCAGTATCCTGACCTTTGGTCAACTCATACACACCATCATCAGCAAACATCAAGCTTACATTCTGCTCGAATGCAGCAGCAATCAGAACAACTTCCAGTGATTCCCAAGCGTAAATAGTGCCATAAGGTGCACGACGATTGAGGAACATGAAATTCTTTGTATCAGACATTATTCAATCCTCTCAATTAATCGCCGAACACGACCAAACGATCGCTTTGAATGGCAGCTTCCACCAACTGACCTAAGCCAGAAATACGGAATCGAGGCGCGATATTGGTCGCATCTTTACCATTACGTTCAGCTTCACCGTCATCTACGATACCGCGACGCTGGGCAGCAGCAACACAAACCACCAAATCCAGGTCATATTTCTCAGCCAGCTCCGTCCAGTTTTTCACGATATTTCTATCGTCCTGGGGTGGTGTGGTGAGTCGGGTACCGTTGAGTACACCATCATGGTAAAAGAATACACGAAAGCATTCGTGCCCTTTTTCCAATGCTGTCTTGGTAAATTGATAAGCCGAATCAGAAGCCTGATGCTGATAAGGACCTTCGTTTACTTGTATAGAAAATTTCATAACCTATACGACCCCGTATCAGAAGCGGATATGCGCTGACTGATTCAAGCTGTTGCGGCTACCGCGCCAGTTGTCGATATGGTATTTGGTGAACGGCAGCCCCGTCAGATCGAAGAACTGCTGCCAACCAATACGCTCTACCCACTCACCCATACGCTCGTAATCGTTTGCATTTTCCTTGTACGCAGCAAGAATCTGCTTAACCACTTTTGCCACTTCAGGCCAGCGAGGTGCATTGTTAGGGAGACCCGCTGCAACCAATTTATGGAACATAGGCTTGGAACGCGCATTGGAATGCTTACCGCCAACCCATACCGCCAACTTGGAATGCTCTGGATCGTTGATCTGCATAGGAGGGCAAGGAGGGAAACAAGCACCACAACAGATGCATTTCTTCTCGTCGACTTCCAGGGTAGGCTTGCCGTTTACCATCGCAGGACGAATCGCCGCTACCGGGCAACGCGCAACAACTGAGGGACGCTCACAAGCGTTTCCAACCAGGTCATGGTTGATTTTGGGTGGCTTGGTATGCTGAATGTTGATCGCAATATCACCTTGACCGCCACAGTTGATCTGACAGCAGGAAGTCGTGATATGAACGCGGTTAGGCATTTCTTCAACCACGAACTCATCAATCAGCTCATCCATCAGGGATTTTACAACACCAGAAGCGTCAGTACCTGGGATATCACAGTGCAACCAGCCTTGGGTATGAGAAATCATGGTTACGGAGTTACCCGTACCACCAATAGGATAGCCCGCGTCATTCAGGGTTTTGATCAGAGGCTCAAGCTGAGACTCGTCAGTCACCATATATTCAATATTGCCACGCATGGTGAAACGCAAATAGCCTTTGCAGTATTCATCAGCGATATCACAAATCTCACGCAGCGTCATGATATCAAGCTGGCGAGGAGAAGCGGCTTTTACAGTCCAGATCTCATCACCAAAGTTGGACACATGATGCAGAACACCAGGACGGGGACGGTCGTGATAGG
>CAYXOS010000182.1:0-5069 GCA_964467115.1 uncultured Sedimenticola sp. | reverse complement strand
ATTCAGCGCCGCAGCAACCAATCCCGAATATCGGCAATTTCCGCGGCACAGAGTGAATGCGCCATGTCGTACTCATTCCATTCCAGCTCATGTCCCTGTTGTTTGAGACGGTTACTGGCATCCAGCCCCACCTGATAGGGTACAACATCATCCATACGCCCGTGCGCCTGAAAGATTCTTCTGCGCAGATTGGTCTCAATAGCAAGCGCTGAGGGAAGATAACAGGACAACGCCATCACTCCCCCCAGGGGTGAAGGGCTGCGCAATGCGGTAATCAGGGCAATCACACCGCCCTGGGAGAACCCCGCCAACACGATATTCTCTGCCTCGATTCCCGACTGCACTTCTGCATCAATCAGGGTTTGCAGATAGTCTGCCGAACGCAACATACCCTCTACGTCGATCCTGGCAGTAAGATCCATGGCATAGATATCATACCAGGCAGGCATCACGTACCCATTATTGACAGACACAGGCTGCATGGGCGCATTGGGAAAAACAAACCGAACGGCCATATCCTCTGGCAATCGCAATTCAGGCAGGATTGGAAGGAAATCATTGCCATCTGCCCCCAGACCATGCAACCAGATAATTGAATAGCGAGCCTTGCCTTGGGGATTTTTTTCGATACAGGGAGGGTATTCCATGAATATATGCCTGAAAAAAACCGTTATACTAACAGGCTGTCATTTCCTTTTCCTGATTGTGCTGCGATGATAAAACGTCTTTTGCTACTGGTAGTTCTGACCTTGCCCCTGCTCAACGGCTGTGGCAACAAGGGGCCTTTGTATCTGCCGCAACCCGATCAGAAGAGCAACCTCTGAACCATGGATCATTTCAATTACAAGAATGGCTTGCTATATGCTGAAGATGTATCGCTGAAAAGCATTGCTTCTGCCTATGGTACGCCCTGTTACGTCTATTCCCGTGCCACACTGGAACGCCATTGGCGTGCCTTTGATGATGCCTTTGCTGACCATCCGCATCTGGTCTGTTACGCGGTCAAGGCCAATTCCAACCTGGCGGTGCTGAATGTACTGGCACAACTGGGTTCTGGTTTCGATATTGTATCCGTCGGCGAGCTTGAGCGCGTTATCAAGGCGGGCGGCAATCCCAACAAAATTGTGTTTTCCGGTGTTGGCAAAGGTGCTGATGAAATCAAACGCGCTTTGGAGCGTGGCATCCGCTGTTTCAATATCGAGTCTGAACCGGAACTGGAAAGGCTGTCCCAGATTGCTACGGGCATGGGTGTGGAAGCGCCCATTGCCTTGCGCGTCAATCCAGATGTGGATGCCCAAACCCACCCCTACATATCCACGGGATTGAAGGAAAACAAATTTGGCGTGCCCATCGACATAGCCACCCGCTTGTATCTGAGAGCCAGCCAGCTACCGGGCTTGAAAATATCCGGCATCGATTGCCATATCGGTTCCCAACTGACAGAACTTGCCCCTTTCCTGGATGCATTGGATCGCCTGCTGGCTTTGATCGACAAACTCGCCTCCCTGGGTATCGAAATCGATCATCTGGACATCGGCGGAGGCCTGGGTGTCCCTTATCAGGCAGAAACCCCACCTTCCCCTGCTGAATATGCCCGGGCGCTTTCTTCCCGTTTGCAGGGCAAGCCCTATGATATTTTCATGGAACCTGGGCGTGCCATCGCCGCCAATGCAGGCATTCTGTTGACGCGGGTTGAATACCTCAAGCCCACCGAAGCCAAAGACTTTGCCATTGTGGATGCTGCCATGAACGATCTCATCCGTCCGGCGCTGTATCAAAGCTGGCAGGAAATTATCCCGGTAGACCGCAACCGACAAGGACGGGACGGGCAATACGATATCGTCGGCCCTGTTTGCGAGACCGGTGATTTTCTCGGAAAAGAGCGCCAACTGAGCCTCACCCCTGGCGATTTGCTGGCGGTACGCTCTGCTGGTGCGTATGGGTTTGTGATGGCATCCAACTACAACAGCCGCCCCCGCCCTGCTGAAGTCATGGTGGATGGTGCTGATATGTATCTAGTGCGCGAACGGGAAACCCTGGCAGAACTCTACCGTGGTGAGCATTTGATCCCATGAAGCGCACCCCGGAACCCGAAGAGCTAATGGATGAAGCCGAGCAGGCGTTTGCCTATGCTGAGGCAGATTTTTCTGCGTCCAACACTCAGTTCATGGCATTGTTTCATCAACTCCATCCTCAAGACTTCAGTGGCAAGGTACTGGATTTGGGCTGCGGTCCTGCGGACATTCCCATTCGCTTTGCACGCCAGTATCCCCAAGCAGAGATTCATGCCCTGGATGGTGCCCAGGCAATGTTGAACCTGGCACAACAAGCCATAGACAAAGAAGCGTTGTCCGATCAGATCAGTTTGCATTGCCACTACCTGCCAGCGACGGAACTGGACAAAGATTTTGATGCCATACTCTCCAACAGCCTGTTGCATCACCTGCGCGATCCACTGGATCTTTGGCGCAGTATCCAACACGCCGCAACAACCGGTGCGCTGATATTGGTCATGGATCTGCTACGCCCGGAACCCCAGCAGGTTGATAGCCTGCTCAACACCTATGCCAGCGATGCCCCGGATGTGTTGCGGCGAGATTTTGCAGCCTCGTTGCATGCCGCCTACACCGTGGAAGAAGTCCGGGAGCAACTTGCTTCTACTGCTCTGAACGGATTGGATGTACGCCAAGTCAGTGACCGGCATCTAGCGGTCATGGGTTCTTTGGACTAATTTCTCATGCGACTCACTTTCAGCAAAATGCATGGCTTGGGCAATGATTTTGTGGTATTCGATGCCATCAATCAAAACATCGACCTGAGCAACCAACAGCTTCGTTTCATTGCTGACCGCCGTTTTGGTATCGGTTGTGACCAGATACTGCTGGTGGAAAAGGCGCGCTCCACCGATACAGATTTTTACTATCGCATCTTCAACGCCGATGGTTCCGAGGTGGAACAATGCGGCAACGGTGCACGCTGTTTTGCCCGCTATGTCCGCAATCACGGGCTTACGGAAAAAGATGTGATCCCTGTTGGAACAATGAACGGTCGCATTCAGCTATACTTGGAAGACCAGGATCAGATTAAGATCGATATGGGAATGCCCGTATTGGAACCCCAGGCAATCCCCTTTGTCGCACAACAACAACAAAACAGTTACGATTTGCAGGTCGGGGAACAAAGGCTACAGATCAGCGCCGTTTCCATGGGCAACCCCCATGCCGTGTTGCTGGTTGATGACGTGGCATCTGCAGCGGTTGCAGAACTCGGGGCAAAGATTGAAAACCATGAACGCTTTCCTCAACGGGTGAATGTCGGGTTCATGGCTGTTTTATCGCCTAACGAATTGGATCTTAGGGTATTCGAACG
This sequence comes from uncultured Sedimenticola sp., assembly GCA_964467115.1. GTDB lineage: Bacteria > Pseudomonadota > Gammaproteobacteria > Chromatiales > Chromatiaceae > Thiolapillus. The sequence goes on along the minus strand of CAYXOS010000182.1, from coordinate 1,700 downwards.
TGGTGTAGGTGAAACCCTGGCTTGCGGCACCGGCGCCTGCGCCGCAGTGGTTGCTGGCAGACTTCGCGGTTTGCTGGATGCATCTGTAACCGTGCATTTGAAAGGAGGGGATTTGCTGATCAACTGGGAAGGCGAGCATTCGCCGGTGTGGATGAGTGGTCCGGCAGTAGAAGTTTTTGAAGGAAGTATTGAATTATGAGTAAAGACATCGACCAGGATTATGAACAGCAACTTTGCGAGTACTTGCTCAGTCATCCTGATTTTTTTATTCGCAATACCGATATACTCGATGATTTGCGTGTCCCCCACAAGACGGGCGGCGCGGTCTCTCTACTGGAGCACAAGATCCGCATGTTGCAGGACAAGGCGGAAGCCTACCGCAAGCAATTGGCGGAATTGCTCAGTATTGCCAAGGACAACGATCAAATCAATCATCGTCTGCACCGCCTCACGCTGAGCCTTATCGAAGCCAATAATACCGAAGATATACTTCTGACCCTGCAAGACGAGTTGCACGAGCGTTTCAACGCTGATGCCGTCGAACTCAAGCTGTTTTCCACTCGTGAGCTGGAAGAAGCCCAGGTGAGCGAATCCGGTCTTGCCCTGTTCCGTTCTTTCATGGATACAGACAAGCCAACCTGCGGGCCACTTAAAGCCGAAAAACTCAAAACCCTGTTCGGTGACCAAATCAGTTCTGAAGGCTCTGCCGCGCTTATCCCCATTCGCACCAGCGACTTGTCCGGCATTCTCGCCATTGGCAGCCATGACAGAGAACGCTTTCATTCCGGAAAAAGCGTGGACTTTCTGATGCGGCTGGGCGAATTGATCAGTCTTAGTCTGCAATCCATGGACAAAGACATCGTCTCATGAGCAACACCACCAGTGATCCTCTGGTGGATAATTTTCTGAAGCATCTCGCCCTGGAGCGACGCCTCTCTCCTCGCACCATCGATGCCTATCAGCGGGATCTGAACGACTTCAGACGCTGGAAACAAGACAACTTTGACTGGATGCAAATCCAGCAGACAGAAATTCGCAGCTACGCCGCACAAAGACACCGCGGCGGCTTGTCTGCTAAAACCCTGCAACGCCGTCTCGCCGCATTGCGCAGCTTCTATGGCTTTCTCAATCGTGACCGGCTCAACAAACACAACCCCGCCGTAGGTGTTCGCGCCCCGAAAGTCCGGCGCAAGCTGCCCACCACCCTGGATGTGGATCAGCTGGGACAACTGCTGGAACTCCCCGGCGATGAACCTCTGGATATCCGCGACCAGGCGATCATGGAATTGCTCTACTCTTCCGGACTACGGCTGGCAGAGCTGGTCTCCTGTGACTTGCAAAGCCTGGATCTGGCAGATGCCATGCTGGAAGTAACCGGAAAAGGCAATAAAACCCGGCGCCTCCCGGTTGGCAGAAAAGCCCTGGAGGCACTACAGCAATGGCTGAAAATTCGACCTCAATTGGCAAAAGCTGACGAAAACGCTTTGTTTGTCAGCCAACGCGGCACTCGTATCAGCCCCCGCTCGGTACAAAGCCGTCTCAAAATTCGCGCCCTGCAACAGGGCTCAGCTCAACATGTTCATCCCCATTTGATGCGTCATTCTTTCGCCAGTCATATCCTCGAATCATCCGGTGATTTACGTGCAGTACAAGAACTCCTGGGACATGCCGATATCAGCACCACACAAATCTACACCCAC
>CAYXOS010000181.1:0-5092 GCA_964467115.1 uncultured Sedimenticola sp. | reverse complement strand
GAAACCGCGTTTTCTGCTTCCGTGGTTGAAAAAGTCCATGGAAGGACTTTTTCAAATTCCTGTAAAAAATTCGATGATGTCTCCCGATTCATACAACCAGCGAATGCTGCCGTCGGACTGCTGGATGCGCAGGCAAGGGACTTGTTGCTTGCCGCCCTGTTGTTCCAGTTCGGCACGATACTGAGGATTATTTTTGGCATCCCGTAATTCAATGTTCAGTCCCAGTCGGCGAATGGCACGACGGGTCTTTACGCAAAAGGGACAGGCGGCATATTGGTATAATGCCATGTTGGCTGTCTGTGCATCGAGTTGTGCTTGTTTTTCAGGACTGTGATCAGGTTTTTTGGGTTGGGTGAGCCAATCGAAAAACAGGATGATTCGTCCCAGTAGCCAGCGGATGATGCTCACGACGCTTTTCCTCCGCCAAGACAGGGGGGGGAATCGGGTGCTTGTCCGCTTTTCTCGAACCATTCTTCCGGGGTCATGGTGTGCAATGCCAGGGCATGAATTCCTCCCGCAAGCTCTTCAGCCAGGGTCGCATTGATCATTCGATGCCGTTGCACCAGAGGTTTGCCCTCAAACTGTGTCGATACGGCAATCACCTTGTAATGAGATTCTGCATCTTCTGGCACATTGTGCATATGGGTTTCGTTTACAACTTCCAGATGCACGGGTGAAAGCGCCTGTTGCAGTTTGTGTTCAATGATTTGTTGTCTGTTCATAGGGCGTATGGTGTTCCGGATCGAGGGAGGTTTCAACCGGTAATTTGTGTGCCTATATGCCATCCCAGAAGGCAGAATCCCGTGCCAGGAATTGCTCATGAGGGATGTAGTGGGAGCCATCACAGGAAAAATTCAAGCCCACGATGCCGTTAAACAGATTGATGGAACCGGCGCGCAAATAAATTGTATCGTCGGCAAAACGTAGATGACGAAAGGTTTGTAGAATCGGACGTATGCTTTCCTGGGGAATCTGGGCTTCCTCGGGATAGGGATGGTGAGGGTAAGCCAGGCAGATATCCGGGTCGGTCAATTCATCGATTTCCACCAGTTGATAGCGGTAGGGGTCTTGCATGAACCAGAGGGTAGCGCGGCTGCTGGAAAAATGAATTTCCATCTGGAAGGCGCCGTGTTCCGTGATCAGTTCTTCCAACACAGGCAACACCTGGTCCAGTTGTTCATCCAGGCTGCTCTGGATACGACTCTGCTTGAATACCTGGGCGCGAATCGCAGGATCTCCCTTGATCTGCCGCCAGCGACCTGGCTCGGAATACAATTCCTTGGTAATTGGCAGGTCTCGCAAGTCAAAGTCTGTACCCAGATAACCCACCAACTCATCGTCGACGCGTATTTTGCGTACCGCAGTCAGAGAAGGACGGTTGGCACGCAGACTGATGTAAGCACTGGACAGGATCATCTCCTTGTTGTCGTCCAGTTCCAACATGTAGGGACGCTGGCTACGGTCGCGTCCAAGATCGGCTTCGATCAACCCATCCTGGGAGGCATTGGCGCTGACTTGTATTCCATTGAGATCCATGGCGTACACATAGCTGCTATAGGGGATCTGCCCGAGGCTCTTCAATAACGCTTGGTCCAGCTTGGATTTGTCCTTCCACACCCGTGCACAGCGTTTGGTGGCGCGGCGCATGGGGTCGAGCAACATGTTGTAGAGCATGTCGCGCTGACGTTGGATATGTTCTTTTCTGGCATTGGTCTTTGGCATATTATTCTGAGTTTTATTTGTTCAAATCGTTCCCAAGATTGGGGAAAGGGGTGACATTGCCCGTTTCGCCCACATCAAAAATCATGTTCTTGCCGCGTTTTTCCACTTCATCGATGCGGATCACTGCATGCACCGGAACCAAAATGCGGCTGGTGCCGGAGAACTCGTCCTTGAGGCGTTCCTCTGCCGGGTCGATGACCACAGAGGTGTGTTCGTTGAACAACAAACCGCTGATCTCCACGAATCCATAGAGTTCACCTTGTCCAACATGCTCTGCATGCAACTGGTACACCTTGCCCTGGTTGTGGAATGAAATGCGGAATATACGCATAAAAAATGACCGGATGATGACGAAGGATGAATTATACCCAAGAACTGAGGGGCACCTCTATTATTTGGGCAGTACCGGCGTCGGAGTCGAATAACCCCATTGATGAAATTTACGACCCATCATCCTGAATTGACTCCGATGCCTTACCCATTTGATATGCACCTGTCGTGTAAAGGCTATTTGGGATAGAATTCGGTGGCTTTTTATCCTTGAGGAATTTCCCATGCGTGACCGTAGAAAACTCCTGCCCCAGATGTTGTCTGGGGTTGACAATAAAATCATTGTTGGTGCAATGCTGTTGCTGGCTGTGATGCTTCTTCAGGGCTGTGCGTCTTCTACCAAGCTGGTGAATCGTTGGGCTGATGCTGACTATCAAGGAGAAAAATTGCATAAGGTATTCGTTATTGGTGTGGTCAAGGATGATCTTATGCGGCGCAGTTTCGAAGATCAATTCGTGGGCAAGCTCGCAAGAGATGGGCGTGATGCTGTTGCAAGCTATGTCTACATGCCTGACCTCAAGGAATACAAGGATAGGGAAAAACTGGAAGCGCTGGTGAAAAAAGTGGGTGCAGATGCCGTGCTGGTTACTACATTGCAGGATGTAGAGAACCGCAAGGAATATGTTGCTCCACGAGTGGACTATGTGCCTGCCGCCTGGGGTGGTTATGGCTACTATGGGTACTACTTCCAGAGCATGCAGCCTATCTACTCGCCAGGTTATGAGCGATCCACCAAAGTGGTGCGTCTGGAAACCAAGGTATTTTCACTGAAGACCGGCAAGATCGTCTGGGGCGGCGTTACAGAAAGTTTCAATCCTTCATCATCGGCACAGATTATTGACTCCCTGGTAAGCTTGGTAGTCTCTGATATGAAAAAGGCAGGGCTGATTCGGTGAGTGGTTCTGATTTCTGGAAATCATTGGAAAAACATACCCTAGAGCAATCCGTACCCCTGGAGGATGCCCTGGCGCATATCCCCTGGAATGCGGACGGCTTGATCCCTGCTATCGCGCAACAATTCGATAGCCATGAAGTATTGATGTTGGCATGGATGAACCAGGAAGCACTGTTGGAAACCTTGAACAAGGGCAGGGTTTGTTACTGGTCGCGCTCCCGGCAGCAATTGTGGCGCAAGGGAGAAGAATCAGGACAGGTTCAGGTGTTGAAAGAAGCACGCCTCGATTGTGATGGCGATACCTTGTTGCTGCAGGTTGATCAAACCGGACCTGCCTGCCACACCGGTCGACGGGATTGTTTTTACAATCTGTTGCAGGGTGATCAACTGCTGGTGGATAAGCCGGTACTCATTGATCCGAAAACCCTGTACGGAAAATAGTCATGTTTGAAGTGGTAACACTGCCCGCATTCGATGACAACTATATCTGGCTGTTGATCGATGAAAAACACGCACAATGTGTGGTGGTCGACCCCGGGGATGAAGACCCTGTTATCGATTATCTGGATACCCATGGCCTGGATTTGACGGCGATATTGATCACGCACAAGCATTGGGATCATACCGGGGGGATTGCTGATCTGAAGTCCCGTTGGCCAGATGCGGTGGTATACGGACCTGCCCATGAACAAATTGCAGGAGTGGAAGAAAGAGTATCTCAGGGCAGCGTGATTCCTCAACTGAAGCTGCAGGTGCTGGATGTTCCCGGGCATACGGAAGGCCATGTAGCTTATGTTGGTGATGGGCGGTTGTTCTGTGGGGATACCTTGTTTGCCGGAGGTTGTGGTCGGGTGTTCAGTGGAACCCATGAACAGCTCAGTGACTCCCTGGATTTGATTGCCGCTCTGTCTCCCTCGACCTTGGTATATTGTGCCCATGAATACACTTCGGCAAATCTTGGTTTTGCACGATGGGTAGAGCCGCAGAACATGCCATTGTTGTTGCGCATAGAAGAAGTGAAAAGTCTGCGCAAACAGGGCAGGGCAACGGTTCCCTCTACATTGGCAGTGGAATTGGCGACCAACCCTTTTCTGCGCACAGGAGAATCTTCGGTGATAAAAGCGGCTGAAAACTGGGCGGGACGCAGCTTGTCGGGGCATAGAGAAGTGTTCAAGGCACTACGCCAGTGGAAAGACCGGGATTACGACTAACCTGAAAAATTCATAAATTACAGGTGCCCTCGCTGATAGCGCCTTTGCCGATACCTTCGAAGGCCTTGACCAGAAAATGATCCTGAGGAAAATCTTGTTGCAGTGTTTCCCGGATATGGCGGGCAATATTTTCTACCGTTGATTCCGTGTCGATCAGATAGCAATGTGCCGCAGGCAATTCCAGTTCAAAGTCACCTTGTTCGGCTGTATAGGCAAAGCGAAAATAGGTTTGGTCGTGGTAGGAGGTGATAGCACGCATATCGTCTTCTGTACCAATATAAATATCCTGAAAAGCTCGCTGCCAACGCTTTTCTTCAGCAATATCCTGTTGCTGATTGCGCCAGATCTGAATTCTTGAGCGATGTCCATGGGCAATGCGTTGACAGTTGCCGCAATGAAGCTTGAGTCCATGGCTGTATTGATACCATGCGCCCTCTATGGTTTCTGGGTACAGGGATAAGCGCACCGCGTGAACATTGTCTGGTAATAATGGCAACAATGCACGGTGGATGGTTTGTGCAACATTATCCGGGGTGATTTCTGTACCGAAAATAAACTGCACGGCTTCTGGTGGTGATTGATGCCGGATGCGCTGGCCATTTTCAAGCTGAAAATGAAGTTGGTTTCCCTGAACCTTCAGCCCAGAATAATCGGCTGGCAACAGCAAGCGGTGATCGAAGCTTTCATCGATCAATCTTTTGACCTGGCGTTTTACATCGCCAAAATCCAATACCATTCCCTGCTCGTCCAGCCCACCTTCCAGTTCAATATCTACCTGCCAGCTTTCGCCAACCAATCCCCTTGTGGCATGCAGATAGGAAAAATCCAGAACAGTAAGTTGATTGACGAACAGGCGCATGGGGATACAGGCTGACAGAAGTTAGTGGTGTGAACGATATTATCACCGAAGTAGAAGTGGGAAGACAGGAGAATA
>CAYXOS010000180.1:0-5118 GCA_964467115.1 uncultured Sedimenticola sp. | reverse complement strand
GCGTTTTCAACAGCCTGTTAACCATTGAATTTAGAGGTAATACTGATGAAACTATCTATTAAGTCTGCAATGAAAATAGTGATTGTGCTGGTGGCATTTGTCAGCATTGGTGTGCATAACATTTATGCTGATGAAAGAAACTCCTGCACCGGTAATTCGGAAATCGACGTGTCCGCCATGATCGACAAACTTCAGGCAGCACGACAGGTATTGAATGATCTGGCAGAAGAGTTTGATCTGACCTACGCACAGAAAAGCCAACTCAGAAACATTTTGATGACGGAAAGCCCTGAAGCATTGGCTCTTGCCAGTGAGCTGATGGACAACCGTAGAAAGCTCTTGAATCTGACCCAGGGCAAAACTGAGCTGGACAAAGCCGCCGTGGAAGAGATTGCCGTTGCCCAGGGAAATCTGATTGTGGAGTTGATTCTGTGGAAAGAGGCGTTGAAAGCTGAAATGCGTACGGTACTGACTGCCGATCAGCAGGGCATGTTGGATCAGTTGTTCATGCGACTGCGTGAGGCGCTGGCTTCACGGCAGCACAGCAGTAACCTGATAGGGTGAATAGCGCTGCCCCTGATACCAACATGGTATCAGGGGCAGGGGGTTCAGGGACAGGTATCGGGCAGGGAAGAGATGCTGAAACCTGCCCCATCTGCCACACGGAAGATGATGCCGGTCTTTATCACTACTTCCGGTGCTTTCAATATCAAGGTGTGAGGTGAAAGCACTTCGGCACTTCCAGACAGATCCGTATCGATGTTAGATGTTGTCGACAAGCGGGTGTTGCCGATACCGCTGAAACTGCTGCCACTGAGTATGCGCAAGGGAACACTGTCACAAACATCCTGATCCAGATCATCAGGAATGCCATCACCGTCGGTATCCAGACGAGTAACCACGATACTCAGCTGCACATCTGCACTTTGATCAACCCCGCCATTTGCTGTTCCCCCATCATCTTTTGCTGAAATGGTGAGGGTGGCATCGCCGTAAGTGCCACTGCTAACAACAAAGCTCAGGTTGCCAGATGCATCCAGGGCAGGGGCTGTATCAAAAGCCAGATTTCCACTTTGAATACTGGTTGCCAGGTTGAAGCTGACTTGCTGCGATGTCTCATTGCTTGCTCCAGGCGATATATTCGTCGCCCAGGCGGCATTGTAGCTGTTGGCTGAATATTGTTGGTCAAAATTCAGAGTGGTTGTTGTGGGAGTAAAAGTAGGGGCATCATTGACTGGGATAATGGTATAGCCAACCCAGGCGAGTCCGGATTTTGGATTGCTGACGCCGTCAGTAGTGCCATCATCTACGGCCTGATAACGGAAGAAAGCGCTGCCATTGAAGTCGGGATTAAGCACGAACTGCACTTCGGTAGCGGTGCTGCTTACCGTACCTCCTTGGGCTTGCCCCACGGCAGAAAGACTCAGGGTTTGACTGGCTTCATTGGGGCCGGCCGAGTCATTGGCAAAAAGATCGGTATTGATATTCAGTGCTGGCAGCATCTGATCTTCAAGAAAACTACCGCTTTGTGGGTCATCCTGTAACTGGGGCTTATCGTTTTTCTCGGCAACCGTAATGCTGACGGTTCCAGTGGTTTGCGCCAATCCATCACTCACGGTGTAACTGAAACTGGCGTTGCCCGAGGTGTTGGCAGGGGGTTGATAGTAGAACTTTCCATCCGCCAGGATATACAGGTTTCCACCAATGCCAGCCACTGTTTGAACGCCAATAGTGGTAACAGCCAGGGCATTGCCTTCTGCATCAGTATCGTTTGCCAGCAGTGTTAAAACGGAAGACCCATCGGCATAGAGAATGCCATCTTCAAGCACATTGTAACTGTCTGCAACGGCGACAGGGGCGGTGTTGTTATTGGTGACGCTAAGGGTGATATTTTGTGCAACTGATGTTTCTCCCTGGTCATCAGTGAGGGTGATGGCGATATCCACGCTACCACTACTGCCATTGGTCGCTTCAAAGCTCAAGGTTCCCGTGGCATCAATTGTGGGTGGGGTGACAAAACTCAAACCACCATTGACATTGCTGGGGGTCAGGTCAAAGCTCAGTGCCTGGCCACTCTCCAATGGTCCGGGGGAAATGTTTGTCGCCCAGTTGTCGAGATTGATGGCGCCACTGTTCATGGGCACGGTGATATTTCCGCCACTGGTGAAACTGGGCGGGTCGTTGATGGGGTTGACGTTGATGCTTAGTGTTGCTGCATGAATGCCATTGTCATCCTGCAAGCGATAGAGAACATCAATATATCCGTACTGGTTGGCAGGAGGAGAAAAGCTGAAGCTGCCATCCGCCGCCATGACTACATCCCCATCCACAGTAGAACCTGCTATGGGTGGTAATACACCCGTGGTGATCACGGTAGCTGTTCCCGTAGGGTTGTCATTCGCCAATACGCCGCTGGCTGCACTGACCGTCAGACTGAAATCCTCGTTCATATTCCATGTATCAGCAACAGCCACTGGAGATGTGACTTCAATATAGACTGTGCCGGTGCTGCCATCGTCCACACTGTATTGGAACGTGTCAGTGCCTGTAACAGCGCCATTTGGAGGATTGTAGAAGAAAGTCCCGTCGGCACTCAAGGTCACCGAGCCACCCAGGGGTGTTGCATTGAAGGTGCCAGGCGATGTTGTCAATGTGGGTGAATTCAGGTCATTTACCAGCAAGCCATCGTCATTGGCATTGCCGATATTGCCGTTGACATCAGTAGCAATCAACGCGCCATTATAGGGAACGGTGTAATAATCATCGACAGCATTGGGTGGTACAGGCGCTTCCACGGTGATGCTCACTGTGGCTGTGCGGTTCATGAAGTTGTATCCGATGGTAGCTATACCAGATACGCCAGTAGGGGGTGTGTACACAAAGGTACCATCCTGCTGACCCACAAAAGTCCCGCCGATTCCCCCCATGGTGGCATCGAAAAATGCCAGGGTAGTATCTTCATTGTCATTGGCGCGCACGCCATTGTCGTTCAGATCAGCCGTAAGAGCGCCATTTTCATCATTGGCAATCAACTGCGTGTTGAAGGCGGTGGTGTAACTGTCATCTTCTAATATGGGATTGGACAGATTGGCTACATAAATGGTTGCGGTGGCGGTGCGTTCCTTGATGCCGTCAGACACGGTGTAGTCGAATGCAAACAAACCGTAGCTACTACTGCCGGTAAAGGTGAAGTGACCATCGGCAAATAATTCCAGGGTGCCGTCACTTAGAGACTGGGTGCCTGTATTCACCAGAACCAGAGGGTCGTCATCATAATCGATATCATTGCTCAACAAGCCAGTGGCTATACTGGTATTCAAAGCTGTATCTTTGTTCACCACATATTTGTCCGGTATGGGATTTGGTGGGAGATTGGGCGATACGGCCATATCTTCGACAGCGCCTATATCACATCGCGAGCCGTTATCTTCACGTAATCCGGAAGGCTGGATGGTAAAGCCACGCTGGTCGCGAGTTTCCCCCGGACAACTGCCTTGATTGCGGGCCATACTGAATGCAGGATTCGGGTAATGCACGGCAGTGAATCCGCCGTAGATATCAACCAAGTTCCCCAACGCTGGATCAATCACACCAGCAACCGTATTTCCTATCCAACTGTTCGCAGCATTGGGTAGACCTGCTGGGAAATCAGGACTAGCGCTTCCGCTGTCGCCAATCAGATTATAACTTTCATTGATATTGGCGCTGGGAGTTTCCAAATAGATATCCCGGATGGAAATACCGCTGGCATCGCTTGCCTCATTGGCAATGATGGTGTTGAAAATTGTGGCATTTCCTGAAGGGGAGGGACTGGAATGTACATACAAACCAGTGGTTTCGTCACCGACTCCGTTGTCATCAACGCTGTTTTTTGCAATGGTGGTGTGTGAGATATCCAGATTTCCGGTGAAATACTCGTTTGGCAACGCACTGACGCCAAAAGGTGCCGTACCGCCATAAATACCTCCGCCATTGGCATTCGCTTGATTGCCACTGAATGTCGAACGGGTAATGTTTACATCACCTTCGCCGGTAAACTCCAGTCCACCACCATATCCTGATGGCTGTGCTGTAACTATAAGAGAGGCAGTGACCGTATTGTCCGAGAACGTACTGTTCTTTATGTTCAGCGTTCCACCAGCTTGAACATGGGCGGCGAGTCCTCCCCCATGGGCAGCTTCTGTGTTGCTGCTAGCACTATTGCGTGAAAATTCACAAGTATGAATGGTAACGGTACTGCCATTGGCGATATTGAAATATGCACCGCCACCGTTTGTCGCCTCACTATCCACGATTCGTAGTGCCTTAAGGGTGACATTGTCTGCGTTGGAATTGATGGCTCCTCCGGAAACACCCACCAAAGTGCCCGTGAGTGTAAGTCCTGAAATGAAATAGTCATGACCTTGCAACTTCAATGTTTGAAAGCTGGAAATGATATGCAATTTATCTGCGCCAGGACCAATCACATCCACATAATTTCCGTCGATGGCAACGGGATAATCGAGGTTTATCACTGCTGGCCAGGTCAAATCGAAAATGATGGTGTCGGTGTTTTGCTGCGGTGTTCCAGCGGCGCATTCTCCCGGCAGCAATCCAGAGATAGTGTTCAGAAATGCGGCTTCGGCAGCTTCCCTGAAGGAGCATGCCCCGTCATCAGCGGTGATATCCTGATCGGTGTTGACGACAATGGTGGTGGCGTTAACTGCCATACCAAGCACCGATAGTATGATGGTGGACAGCCAAATATTTATATTTTTCATTGTATTTTTCTCCTTTGGTAACAGTTGCTTGAGTTACTAATATAAAAAATTTATTAAGATCTGATATTGCTTGGGCGAATCATTTTAGATTCCTGATACTTGTATACGCACCAAAGTGAAGAAAAATGGGTCAAAATAATTTTTATTTTTTTGTATTAGTTAGTAGGGGTGTCATTCAGGCTGACGAGGGCTCTCCGGGGCTTGGGAAATCCTTTTCCATAATGTTTCGCAATAGTTTGCTATTCAGCTGACTGGTGAGAGGGTGCAATGAGTGGGTGTCCATTATCTGTTATCTGTTGCCTGACCTTTGAGAAAACACGCCCCAAGCCATCCACGATTGGCGAACGTCGCAAACCCT
>CAYXOS010000179.1:0-5119 GCA_964467115.1 uncultured Sedimenticola sp. | reverse complement strand
CTATTTGTAAGATTTTCAACGCTGTTATCACTGCCCTCATGGGCGTAGATGCCAATCATGAATTAATAGAGGTGCCCTTAACACTGTTTGGCTGCAAACCCGTGGATGGCGATCAACTGAGCTTATCAGGCTCGTTAAATAGCCCTGCTATTCGCCTCACCTGATAAGCCCATTTGATTCGCCCCCACGAATTTTCGCTTCAAACGGTTAAGTCAGATAGCCTCCTGGCAGGATACTGGTTGATCAGCATCTTTTAGATGTAGGTCGTAGCGTTCCATCAAATAACACAGACAATCCTGGCGAATCACTGCCTCATTGCGAGTCAGCATGGAAGGCATTACAGGTGTTCGGGTAACAAGTTCACCATCCTGGGTTGAAAAATATCTATCGGCAACATCATGATTCAGTTCATTTTTTACCTCTACAGGGAGGCTTTCAGTGTTCACCGCACCAAAGCTTGTCCCCGGAGGTATTTCTCTGAAATTCAATACCTCAAGGTCATCTAGCAGGCATAAGTCGCTATGCTGACAACCAAAACCGAAGCTCACTTGTGGTGGAATCTTGACGATAGCAACGGTATGGAACAAGTCGATATCGTGGGGCGAGATAGGGTGAGAGGGATGCTGTGCCAGATGCAGACAGGCATCCAGGTATTCACTCGCATGTTGTATGCCATGAACCTGCCCGACCTTGCCGCACTCCAGGGTAACCGCAGGGCATAACTCGGTCATGGCCATGGATTGCACGCCAGTGGGGCGAGTGAAGTACACCACTGTACGGCTGAACATGGCGGCGAGATGCAAGGACTCTGTGTGAACCACATTGACACAGGCATAGTGGGGGTTGAGTCCGGTATTGTTGTGTACATCGACGCTGGCAAAAACGCCTTTTTGCGCCATAGTGTCCACGATTTTTTCCATCATGGCATGTTCAGCCGTGGCGGGAAGCTCACTGCCAGGCCAGACGCGGTTGTAATCGGGTTGTCCCGCCAGGCGGCGCAACCCATCTGCTGCTGCTGAGGTGTTGCCAATGAACAAAGACAACGCACGGGGCAATTCCTGATCGCCACCCCCGGCAGTGTATTTCTTCAACATATGGCGCACAGCTTCCCAGCCGACGTCTTCATTCCCGTGCATGAGTACAGAGACAAACAACGGGGCTTCCCGTCTGCCTTGCAGGTGAATCAGTGTGGGGCCGCCAAGAAAACCGTGCAGGTCGGCGGCAGGGTGATCGAGCAAGCCGGCAGGTATTTCCGTAAGTTCTGCGTACATCTTCAGATTTTCCAGCGGTGTACAGCTGTGTTGCTGTTTTGCATGTCACGGTAACGACGAACCAGAGCCGGGAAATCCTTGCCGTTTTCAGCCACCCACTGGCGTTGCCAGCGTGCGCCGGTTTGTCCATTGCTGACCCGGGCTTCGATAATGTCCATCCAGCGATCTGATTCAGCTTGATGGATACCCATGCGCGCCAGCCCTGCGCGAGCCTGGGGGATGAGTTTTTGCAGACAAAGATCAGCGACACTGCCTTGCTGCTGGTCGAACCAAATTACTTCGGCATCCAGCCCGCGGCAGGCACAGCCATAGAAGTTTTCCTTGGCATGGATGAAGGGCAGGCGCTGCTCAGGGTTTTCTTCGGTTGCCATGAGCTCCATCACCAACCCGAAATAAAATGCGGCATTGGCGATGACATCCAAAGTTGAAGGGCCGCTGGGCGCAACCCGGTGTTCGATGCGTATATGGGCTTTTCCATTGCTGGAGACCCCAACCAGGGGGCGGTTCCAGCGCCAAATGGTGCCGTTGTGGAGTTGCAGGTGTGCCAGGGATTCCACCGGCTCGTCCATGAGTTGAGGCAATAAAACCGGATAGCGGTCGCGATTGGCATTGAAGCATTCCATGATCGAGTGTTCGGCATAGCGAACGCCAAAGGTAACCCTTTTGGAATAATCGCTGGCGCCAACGGCAACAGATTGCTCAAACAGGGGAATACGGGTTTCGTCCCACAGCTCATGCCCAAACAGGAAGGGAGAATTGGCTGAGAGGGCAACCATGGGGGCGGATATGATCTTGGAGAGATTGTAAGCGCGTACGGCTTCCTGGGGAGGAATCTTGAGGTGAATCTGGAAAGAGGTCGTTGCCGCCTCCAGCATTACATCATCATGCTCGGCAACCAGGTGTTCTTGTGCAGAAATGTCCAACATCAAAGGTTTGCCATCACGCATGCGCAGCACCTGCTCATTCAACGCCTGATAGCGCTGCATGCCGGAGATATTGGCAAGACAGAGATCAGATTGCTGCACGGTAGGCAATATGCCGATCATGAGCATGTGGGCAGATTCCCGTTCTGCTGTTTTTTCGCAGCGTTGCCAAAGCTCGTCCAGCTCGGTGTGCATGCGATTGAACATACCATCAGAAAAGGGCATGGGGCAGGTATTGAGTTCGACATTGAAGGTGGACAACTCAGGCACCACCATGGGGTCGTTCATGTGTTGCAGAAAAACCTGATTGACAGGGGCGGGCAACCCTCTTTCCGTGGTTAGCCAGGCTTCGATCTCGCTTCCCGCCATGGGTTCTCCCTGATCCAGGGCACCTTCTTGCAGCCATTGTTCCAGCAGCGCAGTTTCGGCAACAACGCGATCACGGAAACGTTTGAAGTCCTCTTCAGAAAAAATACTATGCGTGATTTCCTGTCCCATCTGAGAGTTTCCCGTCTAAAGAGTGATAGCGTTCCGGCGTTCCCACGTCCAGCCAGTAGCCTGGGTAATGTTCTCCCGTTATTGTACCCCTTGGCATCTGTTTACGCAGTAATGGCGCCAGAGGAAATGGCTGTAGCTGACAACCGTCAAAGAGCTGAGGGTGATATATTCCGATGCCACTGAAGGTAAGTTTTGGTTGCCCCTCAGTCTGAACGGTATTGTGATCGAGGATGAAATCACCTTCGGGGTGATGCGCCGGGTTGTTTACCAGAATCAGGTGAGCAAGACTGCCTTGGGGTAATTGTAATCGGCCATAATCGAAATCGGTGAACACGTCCCCGTTGATGACAACAAAAGGAGAATTGCCAAGTAGGGGCAACGCCTTGCAGATCCCCCCCCCGGTTTCCAATGCCTGCCCTTGTCCTTCTCTGGAATACGAAATTTTCAGCCCCCATTGGCTGCCATTGCCCAATTGCTGTTCGATTTGATCGCCTAGATGGGCAAGATTGATGATGACTTTGCGGAAGCCTGCGGCAGCGAGTTTTTCCAGATGCCAGATGATGAGGGCTTTTCCCGCCACAGGCAACAGAGGCTTTGGCGTGTGGTCGGTCAGAGGACGCATGCGTTCGCCACGCCCTGCTGCCAGTATCATGGCAGGATAACGCCGATCCTGCGCATTCATGCTACTTTTTCTTCATGGAACTGAAGAACTCATCGTTGGTCTTGGTCGCTTTCAACTTGTCGTACAGGAACTCCATGGCTGCCAGTTCGTCCATGGGATGCAGAATCTTGCGTAGAATCCAGATTTTCTGCAGTTCAGTAGCAGGAATCAACAGCTCTTCGCGGCGGGTGCCAGAGCGGTTGATATTGATCGCAGGGAAGATACGTTTCTCTGCAATGCGCCTGTCCAGGTGCACCTCCATGTTGCCCGTGCCTTTGAATTCTTCGTAGATGACATCATCCATACGGGAGCCGGTTTCGACCAGCGCAGTAGCCAAAATGGTGAGGGAGCCGCCTTCTTCAACGTTGCGTGCGGCACCAAAAAAACGTTTGGGCTTTTGTAATGCATTGGCATCAACACCGCCGGTAAGCACTTTTCCGGAAGAAGGGATCACCGTGTTGTACGCACGTGCCAGACGCGTAATGGAATCGAGCAGGATCACCACATCGCGGTTGTGTTCCACCAGCCGCTTGGCTTTTGCAATAACCATTTCTGCGACTTGCACATGGCGTGCTGCGGGCTCATCGAAGGTCGAGGAAATAACTTCAGCGCGGGAGACGGAGCGTGCCATCTCCGTCACTTCTTCCGGGCGCTCATCGATGAGCAAAATCATCAGATAGACTTCGGGGTGATTGTTGGAAATGGACTGGGCGATGTTCTGCATCATCATGGTCTTACCGGCTTTGGGCGGTGACACGATGAGTCCACGCTGCCCTTTTCCGACGGGGGCAACCAGTTCGATGGTACGGACGGTAATATCTTCAGTGGAGCCGTTCCCCATTTCCAGGTGCAGGGATTCATTCGGAAACAAAGGAGTAAAGTTTTCAAACAGAATCTTGTTCTTTGCGGATTCCGGTTTATCGTAATTGATCTCGTCGATCTTCAGCAGGGCAAAGTAGCGCTCATTGTCTTTGGGCGGGCGGATGGTGCCGGTGATGGTGTCCCCCGTGCGCAGGCTGAAGCGTCGAATCTGACTGGGAGAGACATAGATGTCATCGGGACCAGCAAGATAAGACGAATCTGCGGAGCGCAGAAAGCCAAAGCCATCCTGCAATATTTCCAGTACGCCTCCGCCGTGTATGTCTTCGCCTTTTTTGGCATGGGCTTTGAGGATGGCAAAGATCAGGTCTTGTTTGCGAGAGCGACCCGTGCCCTGGATTTTCATGGATTGCGCCAATTCTGACAGTGCAGGAACAGGCATTTTTTTGAGATCGTTGAGATTCATGGGTATATGGCTTGAGCGTTAAGAATAAATGAAGATAAATGGTTCCCGATTGGTGAATAAATCAGGGGATTTGAAAGAAAGGTCTAAAACAAACTGTGAAATCCAAGCAACGGAATGCCTCGCCGACAAGCGTAAGGCATTCCGTAATTTTAGATATTGCTGTCAATGAAGGCGGTCAACTGTGATTTGGATACAGCACCAACCTTGGTGGCTTCGACTTCGCCGTTCTTAAACAGCATCAATGTCGGTATGCCTCGAATACCATAAGCGGGCGGCGTATCTGGATTGTCATCAATATTCAGCTTTGCGATTTTTAGCTTGCCTTCGTATTCACCAGCAATCTCATCCAGGACAGGGGCGATCATCTTGCAGGGGCCACACCATTCTGCCCAGTAGTCAACTAATACGGGCAGATCTGCTTTTAACACTTCCTGTTCGAAAGTGTCGTCCGCCAATTGAACGATTTTGTCACTCACTGACT
>CAYXOS010000178.1:0-5133 GCA_964467115.1 uncultured Sedimenticola sp. | reverse complement strand
CTCTTGTGGAAACAAGAAACAAGCGAGGGCGCGTGTAATTTATGAATTTTTCGGGTTGAGCGTTTGAAGCAAAAATCTGACAGGCTTACAGATAGATAGCAGGCAGCAAATCAGCTAAGATGCCAAGTCTGTACTGCCAAACATCACCACGGGATATGCTTCGTTTCTTTCTTATCTTTCTCGCCATTCAAGGTGCCTTGTTCACCGCCGAACTGGCACGCCCGGTGCAACAGGCGATCGTGATTCCCTTTACCGAATCCATTGCCTCCCTTAGCGCCTGGCTGGTCAAAATATTTGATCCCAGTGTCATTGCCTACAACAATGTCATTCGAGATCCTGGCAGTGGTTTTGCCGTCGCTATCGAAGCGGGCTGCAATGGCGTGGAAGCAACCATCGTGCTGCTGGCAGCCATGCTCGCCATGCCTGCTCCATGGAAACTCAAGTTTATAGGCATCGGTGTGGGTTTTATTGCCATCCATGCCATGAATCTGCTACGCATCATCAGCCTGTTCTACATTGGGCAATGGAATATGACCGCTTTCGAATGGGCACATCTGTATATCTGGCAGGCATTGATCATGCTGGATGTACTGATCGTATTTTTGATCTGGCTGCGTTATTTACCCAACCAACCCAGGGAGAACGCCCATGTCGGCTAGCCCAGTCAAAGGCTTCATGCTCAAGGTATTGCTGTGGCTCCCGATTTGTTTCGCTGTCTGGTACTACATGAAAGGCGTGATTGGCGTCCCGACTTTTTTTCTGGTGGATTGGGTCATGAGCCATGCCCTGCCAGACTTCATCAAGGACATCGAATTTCAGGGGCATTTGTTAAACGTGGTTTTACAATTCACCCCACCATCCCTGCCCGATGTAAAGGTACCGGAAGGACAAATTGCCGAAATGGTATTCAGCGTCAATTCCCTCGCCTACGGCTACAGCATTCCGCTTTATACAGCGTTGATTCTCGCCACCCCGGACGAAGAACGGGCAAAGTGGATACACTGGACTATTGGCTTCATTATTTTGGTACTGGCTCAGAGCTGGGGGGTGAGCTTCGATATTCTCAAGACCCTGGCATTCCGTCTGGATGCCAGCCTTTCTGCGCAGCTTGGGTTCAGCTCTCTGCAAAAAGAGCTGGTGGCACTGGGCTATCAATTTGGGTATTTGATTTTGCCTGCAGTCACCCCCCTGATTTTATGGATTGGTTTCCATCAGGAATTTCTGGGAAAACTGGCACCCGGCATTCAGAGCAAGTTCAAGGGTTGAAACCTCGCAAACACAAGGTCATGTTTTTTCCCAAGGCAATCACTTTGAAGCGCTCGCCCATGGCATCTGGCATGATCAGTTGTTTGGCGCCCTGCACCATTTCCATATGAGCCGCCACATCATCAGGATCCGATTGCGCCAGTATTTCATCCAGACCACAACCGAGCAGAAAGTTTGCCTGGGTGTTGAACCCCAACAGTGCCAGTTCTGAATCAAGAGCCGCGGCATGTACCGCACTGAAATCTACATTGGCAGTAATATCCTGCAATCCAGGGCGTAACAACGGGTTGTCATGGGCTTGATGCCGGTAGTGGCAGATCAAAGTTCCCATATTGCGTTGCGGGTGATAATACTCCTGCCGGGTATAGCCATAATCGATAAGCAACACCACCCCTTGTTGCATACGTGCCGCCAACATCTGCATCCAGGGGGCAAGACGCAGATTAACTTCTGAGATATACCCGGGCTGAAATTCACCCTGCTCTTTTTCGATCTCTGCAACGGCTTGTATCAACTCCTCTCTTGCTGGCTTCCAAACCCATGTCAGTTGCTCATGCTGAACTTCCAGCCATTGCTCTTCCACCGCATTTTCACCGCGACGAAATACATGTACGGGCATGGCATCCAGCACTTCATTGGCAAGCACCACTCCAGAAAAATCTGCGGGCACTTCTTGTACCCATTCAACCACATCCAGCAGTTGAGGTACCTGTAACGACAAGGTCTGGTGCTGGCGCTGCTGCAATTCGGGGCTGAGTTCAAGAATCTTGTAGACCAGCTCCGCATGGGGATGCAGGCGTTGCAGCTCCGCCAGTATCTGCGCCGCCATTGCGCCCGTGCCTGCCCCAAATTCCAGGATTTGCCAGGAATCGGCATGTTCAAATACTTGCAGACATTGTCGCGCCAGACACTGACCAAATAAGGGAGTTATCAGAGGCGCAGTGACAAAATCACCACCTTTGCCAAACTTGTGTGCGCCGCTCACATAATAGCCCAGCCCCGGTGCATACAATGCCAACTCCATAAAACGATCAAAAGGAATGGCACCACCTGCACGCTGTATTTCATCCTTCAACAAAGCCTGCATGGCTTGTTGTTGATGCAATTCTTCGGCACTCAGTTCAGGGAGATTCATGGGCTAAGAGTAAGTTACACTGGGAAACAGGAATTCTAACAAGGATGTTGAAAAAATCCTTCCATGGAATTTTTCAACAGCCTGCTAACAACCGGATAGCAACAATGCTTGAGCCACAACCTTTGCACAATAAAACCGTATTGATCACCGGAGGTGCTGCACGCCTGGGCGCCATGAGCGCACGATTTCTGCATGCTGCCGGTGCCCATGTCATCATTCACTATCGCAACTCGGCTGACAAGGCACGGGCATTGCAACAGGAGCTGCACAACAGCCGAGCCAATTCTGCTTCTTTGGTACAAGGGGATCTGCTGGATTTTTCCTACCTGCAGACTTTGATCGATGACTGTCTGCAAATCAATGGCCGACTGGATGTATTGCTGAACAATGCCTCCAACTTTTTCCCCACCCCCATGGAATCAGCCACTGAACAACAATGGGACAGTCTTTTTGGTGTGAATGCCAAGGCACCCTTTTTTCTGTCACAGGCAGCCGCCCCAGCATTGCAACAAAGCCAGGGTTGCATCGTGAACATGGTAGACATTCATGCCGACCGTCCGCACAAAAACCACCCCATCTACAGCATGGCAAAAGCCGCCAATGCCATGATGGTGAAAAGTCTGGCGCGAGAATTGGCACCCCATATTCGCGTCAACGGCGTCGCTCCCGGAGCAATTCTGTGGCCGGAAGGCGATCAGGGTGAAACCTCAAAACATGCCAGTCTGCCACGCATTCCCCTGGAAAAAGCAGGCAGACCGGAAAACATTGCCCGCACGGTATTATTTCTGGCAACCGCTGAATACATCACAGGTCAGATTATCGCTGTGGACGGTGGTAGAAGCGTACAGCAATAGAAATGTTCATCAACCCCAAGAGAAAAACTATAAAGATGCCGCGAGCGGGAGGCCGGCCGTCCCTCCATCCAGGAGTCTTTCGAAACCCGTGCCAGCGCGCCGAAAATTTCTGGCGTCACTCGCGGCATCGACTCATTGTGGCACACAATCGCTCCTTGTGTGCAACACAAGAACGTACCAATCACTGTGCTATCCTGAACACTATGGAATGGGTGTGACACGGTGATATTCTCCCGGCCGTAGCACACCAGCGATGGTGGAGCGCCATGTGGGGTTTCCGGGAAACCGGGTGGGAGGCCCCGTCACCCATTCCGTTCTCTTCTTGGTGCTGTAATCTATTTTCACATAGCTCATCCCCAACCACATACCTGTCCTCCTGTGGCGCAATACGGCTGCCGCCTATTGCACGGGGCTGTTTCAGTACCTCGGCCATCTGCCGCACGGTCAACAACCCCCAAGAATGCTCCTTCAGACCAGAGAAAAACTTATTCCCCAAAAAAGAAAAACCCGCCTTTTTCCTGGCGGGTATCCGGGTTTCCAGATTCTCGAAGGTGACTACCGCTCCCGAACGGCTTGCTGCCAACGCTCTGACAATTCGTTCCCGAGCGCCATCCAGTCCGGCGCCTCGCCCCGCGCCACGATCTCGTCCACGCGATTTTTCAGATACTGGTGCTGCCCCGTGTTGACCGCGAATTTTCCCAGATCTGCTGGAATCTGTATCACGCCAGAAATACGGACTACTCCAGGCGGATCCTGTAACCGGGTCGATACTGAGTTTGAAAAGTTGTTCATAGACCTTGTAGGCATTTGGCATAACCTCTTTCATCATTTGCGGATCGCCCAGGTAGGCCATGGCCAACCTGGCGAATAACTCCGCTTGTTTTTGCCCGTCAGACATGAAAGCGAAGCCATCTCCCAGAGGATAGGATAGCATCTCCGACAGCCTTCCTCCAGACTGGTACGCTGCCTTCGCCTCAACCGCAACCACCCCATCATTCATATCGAACAACGGGCTGCTGGCGCTCAAGGTGCGATTGCCGCCCACATGGTCGAAGCCGTGCATCACCTCCTCGACCATGAACTGAACCCCGGCCTGGGCGGGAATGTCCATAGCCTCATTCACCTCGATCTGGCGCGTCTCCAGGTTGTAGCGCATGGGCACATGGCCAGGCATGTCCTTGCGGCCAACCACCTTGAACGGCGGCTCGAACCCAAGAATCTCCTTTGCCCCCCGAACCAGCTCATCAATGCCAGCGGGCGCTGATCCGAACTTCCGGTAACGGGAAAACACCGGCACGGCGCTCATCGACGCCCGCAGATACCCGCCTTTCACCCGGCTCAGACGCACCCCGGACACCCCTTGTCCACCAGCCGCCAGTCCCCGCTCCCTCGCTTCCCTGGCCAAAGCCGCAAGATCCGCCGCGTTGTACTGGGCCAGCTTCACGAACCCATGCCGCCGCAGCCATTCCCGAATCGCGCCAATCACTTCCAGCGCCTTCTGCTTCAAGCCCTTCGAGCCCCGCTCGGCAATGTGCGCCAGCATCTCCTCGACCAAAATGGCATTGCGGGTTTCCGCATTGAAGCGCGGCGTTCCATCCTTTCCACGGGAAACCACCCCTTCCCGGTAACCGTCCAGATCGACACCGAACTTCCTGGCCAGCCGGTTGAACCCCTTGGCCCCGCCCATTGCCAGGTACAGACGGTTCATGGCACCCTTCACCTTGGCGTCGGAATACAAGGCCCGAAGCCCCCGATGCGCCGCCTCATGGAACAATACCGTCTCGGCGTGCGCCTCATCCCGGATCATGTCCGCAATCAGATAAATGGTGCCATTATGGAATACGCCCTCTACATCGCCCTTGCCTGCGCCCTGGCGCT
>CAYXOS010000177.1:3566-5205 GCA_964467115.1 uncultured Sedimenticola sp. | reverse complement strand
TGGGAACATCATGGGCCTGCAACCACTGAAACCAATCATCTACCAAAGCTTCTGATGCCAGAAAGAAACCGATGTGATCCAGGCGCTGTCCTGTTTCATCCCCAGTGCTTTGCTGCGCCTGGTGCAGCGCCAGGTTGTCGCTGCCTGAGCTGAGATAGACATTCTGCTCATCCGGCCGCCATTCAACCTGCATTCCCAACAAATCCACGTAAAAAGCCTCACATGCTTCCATATCTTGAACATACAAGGCCACATGGCGCATGCCATAGCTCATCTCGGGTCGTTGCATTAATCCAACTCCACCAATTCGTAGTCGTGGGTGATTGTTGCTGTTTTTCCCAGCATGATAGAGGCGGAGCAGTATTTTTCTGCACTGAGCGACACGGCTCTGGCAACCGCCTTTTCCGTCAGCCCCTTGCCGCCGACCTTGAAGTGTACGTGGATGCGAGCAAACACCTTGGGCTCGGTTTCTGCCCTTTCTGCCTGTAATTCCACTTCACAGAAGCGCACATCCTGGCGGCTCTTTTTCAGGATATGAATAACATCGAATTCGGTACAGCCTCCCATGCCCAGCAGTAGCATTTCCATCGGGCGTACTCCCAGATTTCGCCCTCCGTGCGCTTCGGGACCATCCATGACAATGGCATGACCACTGGCAGATTCCCCAAGCATCAAGGCTCCATCTATCCATTTTACAACGGCTTTCATCGCTTCTTTTCTCCTGTAAATTCTTCAGCTTGAGCAAGCTATCACAGCTTCGCAAAAATTACAGCTTTGCCGTATTGGGCTACTCATGGCAGAATGCCTACACTAAAGGACGAAAGAGGCCTACATAAATTGAGTATCGTTATCCCACCACCACCGCCACCTAAATGGCTGGCACCCTTTCTTGCGAACAGCCATATCCATAAATATCCCATTCGCAAGGAGCTGATGAAACCCGGGGATGCTGCAGATACCCTGCTTTATGTACTTGATGGTCAGTTGACGGTATTGCTGGAAGATGAAGATGGTAAGGAAATCATCCTGGCATATATCAACAAAGGGGAATTCATCGGCGAAATGGGCATGTTCGTTCCCCAGTCCACCCGTTCCGTTATCATTCGCACCCGTTCTTCCTGCGAAATTGCAGAAATCAGTTATCAACGTCTGGAAACCCTGCTCGATGAAGAACTGAAGGATCACAGCAAGGAATTTTTCTTTGCCGTGGGCAAGCAATTGTCCGAGCGCCTGCTCAGTACCAGCCGCAAAGTCAGCCATCTGGCATTCTTTGACGTGACCGGGCGGGTTGCCAGCACCTTGTTGGATCTGTGCGAACAGCCCGATGCCATGACCCATCCCGACGGCATGCAGATTCGCATCACCCGCCAGGAAATCGGTCGCATTGTCGGCTGTTCGCGGGAGATGGTAGGGCGAGTTCTGAAAAACCTGGAAGCTCAGGGGCTGATCAGTGTCAAAGGCAAAACCATGGTGATCTTCGGCACCCGCTGACCTTCACAAGTTACGCCTGCTGGCAGTTGGGGCAAAGATAACAGCCCTGCCCGGCGTGGGTTTGTTTCACGATGCGGGCGGCACAAACATAACAAGCTTCAGCTTCACGCCGAAACACCAGGAATCTCGCCTGTTCAAATGATGCCCC
>CAYXOS010000177.1:0-3466 GCA_964467115.1 uncultured Sedimenticola sp. | reverse complement strand
TGCCGTCGTACAAAAGGCCGGGACAACAGCCGCAAACGAATCTGCTCGGCGCTGGTTTGGTTATCGAGTACATCCAATCCCAATTTACTCAGAAACGGATGGCTTTCCAATTGGGGTGGCGTAAGAACCTGGATATCCGAAGCGCTATACAGCAGCGCCCATTTATCCTCTGTATGAATCGCAACCCGCAACTGACGCGAACTCGGTGGCAAGTCCCCCGCATCCACCACCATCCAGCGGCCATACAGCTGATTGTGACTGTAGATGCTGTAGCCATTGGACAAGTGCGTCAACATGGCTTTTCCCCGGCTTTGTACCTGCATGATGCGCACACCGTCAAAACGACGATTCCATTCCCGCAAGACGGGCAGATAAAAACGCAATTTCAGCGCGATTTTACCTTCAATAGCTACGGCCAATTGATCTCGGGCACGACGAATTTCTGGCCCTTCAGGCACTTTTCAAGGCTATTCCACGAAGTTGGACAAGAACTGTGCTGTCACATTGTCCATACTGTTGACATGCATCTGAAACCACTGTGGCCAACTGTGGAATACGAACTCTGATAACTCATCCACCCCATGATTTTCCAGCCATTGTTGCTGCATTCGATGCAGACCATCCAAGGCCGCATCGTGCTCCTGAGCATGGACAGGAAAAGGTGGGAAGCCATATTCCTGCATCAATTGGTTCTCCCGGGAGAAATGCGCCTCGGTATGAGTGATCCAATCATCGAGGGCCGTGGTAATGGCCGATATATCGGCATTGCCACTCTTAGCCTGAATCAATAAATCACCCAGGGCATTGACCAACGCCACTTCCTCATGGTGGGTGTTATTCATGGAACCGACAGCAATGCCAGGGACATCTTCAGGTGCCAACACGGAATACGGGTCGGACATGGTATCAATCTCACTCAATCACAAAAGAAATGATTACACCTGATTCATTGCTTTTAAGCGTTGAGGAAGGTCAATTCGCCAGAAAAGCCGCAACTGCCTGGCGCAAGGATTGCTGCACCGCTTTTTTTCCTGTCAGCCCCATTTTCCCAGCAACCTCTTGCCAGCTTCGCCCCTGGGAAAGCTTCAACACAAATATTTCAGCATCCACCGAAGGGGTGCGCAACTGCCGCAATGCCAGATGCTGCAACGCTGCCAGACAATCCAGATATTGTCGCGCCCCCATCGCATAGCCTTGCAGTATGGCTCTTTCTGCTTCGCTCAGAACGAATTCCACTTCAGTCTCACCTTTGCTCAATTGCAGTACCAATGCAGGCTCCAGTTCGGTAAATACTTCTCTCAACTGCCAGGGGAACTGGGACAGGAACAGCTGCCGCGCACCCTGTTGGACATCTTTTCCCGGGTTACTTATACCTTGCAACATCAGCACCGAATGGGCACCACCGCTGGCTTCTCTGCGAAAACCCAGGCGTACAGGAAGATAGTCGTTGTTGCGCCAGAACCCGAGCAGCTCCGATGTCGCCCCAAAACTACTGCCCAGAAAATCGACCTGTCTTTCCTGGGCGTGCTCGCGCAATCCTTGCAACATACGGCTTCCTATCTGCTGACGTTGCAGTTGGGGATGCACTGCAATACGCACAATGCGCTCACAGCGCAACGACAACGCTTTAGCGATACCACATTGGGTGGCAACCGCAATAGGCAACAAATGCCCAGGTGGGCGCCGTTTACCCGCCAGTATGGCTTCGTGCTGTTGTGCGGGAAGACCGCCTTCTGTTGCCACCAGCAGGGCGGAGACCGGCTTGTTGTTTATCCATCCCAGCCATAGTGCCAGATTGGGAGCATCCAACAAATGCACCAGATCAGTTGGGGTCGTTCGATAGTGAGCACTAACCAACAAGCCAAACACCTGTTTCAACAATACCTCATCATTCAGCAGTTCATCCCGGTTTAGACGCTGAATGTGCAGTGAATCAGTATCCAACTCGGTAACATCAGCTGGCTCAGCATCCAGCAACAACAATTCAAAAGTAAATTTTTCCAGGGGATCCTGAGCTGCCCAGCGCACGGGTTGCTGTAACTGCAGTGATTTCCATTGAGGACAATGGCGGTCGAGCACACGGGAAAAACGCAATGCAAAACCTTTACCACTTCCTTCATAACCGTGCACCGTGGAGGCGAAGGCTATTCGCTTGTAACGAACAAGCAGCTTTTCCAGCAACGGCAGAGGAATTGCGGCGGCCTCGTCCACCAGCAGCAGATCTGCCGAGGGTTGATTCTGCGCCAAATCGTCGGGAGCCATGAACTTCAGCCATCCCTGATCCAAATCAAGACAGCCAGGTTGAAGCGACGCCTGGGGTAAAACACTGGCTGCATGCTGGAACAGTGCATGGGTTGCACTCAGGCGTGGAGCCGTCACCAGAATACGTTTTGTGCCCGCCCTCAGCAGTGTTGCCGCCGCCATGCCAAAGGCGGCGGATTTGCCTCTGCCCCGATCTGCGGTTACCACCAGGGGACGATTGCGATGGCCTGTTGCCACCCGTTCTATAGCCGCTATTAATTGCTGCTGCTCAGGCGTGGGCGTCCCGTCATCAAGCTCGGGAATATCGTTGACCGGTTCGGCAGTCTGAAGCTGCACCTTGTTACACATGCTTGCCAGGCGACGATAAAAACGCGGACTTTGTTGTTGCTGCCACTGGTCCAATTCCGGGGTCAGGAGGATGAAATATCCCCCGCCTTTGACCAGTCCTGCGGCAATGGCAAAAGCATCGGCATTGAAATCCCGCTGTGCATCAAACACCAGGTGTTCGACATCCTGCCCAAGTTTCTGGAAAAGCTTGCTAGCAGGCACCACCTCAAACTGCGGCGGAGCATTGTCCCCAACCCAAAGCGCTTTCTTGTCCCCCAATAATGCCGTTACCTGCTGGCGGCAATGAGGAATATCGCCACCCAGGATTTTGAAATCCCGCCATCGATGGCGAAAACCAGACTCTGGGGAAACTTCTTTCATGACGATGAGGGCTTGATCTCCTCGTTCACCAGAAATTTATCGATGATGGATTCACCTCCCAAGTAATGCTCCTCAGCATATTTCAAGGCATACCAGGCACCGCCAGCAATCAAGGCGATGACAATCACCGGCCCGAGCAATTCTGCCAACCAGAAAATGCGGATCCCTCGCCGAGTCTTTTTCATCTGTTGCTGCAAATCGATCAAGCGCTGCTCTGTAGCATCGGCTTTTTGCTGCACCAGTTTCAATTGCTGCTCCAGGGCATTGCTTTTCTGCAACTGTATCAGGGCGGCGTCCTTGATAATAGCCAGATCAGATGGTTGATTATTGTCCTTGCTCATAGACTCAGTTCTCCTGTTGTTACCCAATGAAGCGCTCTGACTTGGCACTCTCTAGCTGTTTTATTACCATAGCGGCTTTCCCAGGAGCCTGTCGGACTTGATGCTGTTTGGCTGCAAATCCCTGGATGGCGATCAACTCAGCTTATCGAACTCGT
>CAYXOS010000176.1:0-5214 GCA_964467115.1 uncultured Sedimenticola sp. | reverse complement strand
TTCTCCTCCGTATGAACTTTCGTATCTCCTCGCTCCAGTTTATATTGAGTTCCTTGGATTGCTGAGATAAAGGTTTCAGAGTTCAAACCAACTTCAAACCGTAGGTGAATTTTACTCAAAAAGCTTAAATAAAAACAGAGCTATTATCATACCTAGGTGAGCACTATTAAGGTTGCTCTAGTAACAGCATGTGGTGCAAAAAAGGAGAATACCCCACAGCCTGCAGGAAGGTTGTACAAGTCCTCAAGGATTAGACACCTATACAAAAAATCAAAAGAACTTGGGCTTCCTCTCTACATCCTCAGTGCAAAGTATGGATTGATTAATGCTGACACTATTATAGAACCCTACGATAGAATAATGACCCCAGAGAGAGCAATGGAGCTTCTCCCTCAAGTCAAAGAGACTATCAAAAGCTTTGATCTGATAATTTTCTACATAGGTGGGGCCAGAAAAGAGTACCGGGAGCTAATTGAAAGGGTCTGTGAAGAGACTGGCACGCGGCTGATAAGTTTTGGGTATGGAAATATGGGGGACATTGGAAAACTAGATAAAATTTTAGAGGGGACGCTTTATGATATTTAAACAGACATATTTCACGGATTTAGGCAGAAAGAAGGCGTTACAAAATGAGTTTCTAATTGTTCCAGAAGAGATAAGGAAGAACCAGGATCTTTTAAAAGAGGTTTTCAGATTTATACTGGAAGATATTCCCCTCGAAATAAGAAATAATACCCCACTAACTTTAACTGCATGCAGAACTGGAACGTTATCTCTCTACCCCTTAGAAATACAATGTTTGTTAGATGTATGTTCTGATACCCCTCTTCACTCAAGAGACGACGTTATTGAGCACCTAAACATGGAATCAGCATCAAAAATATTTGAAGATACCAAGATAGAGCTTATTGGAATTGATGAGTCTAGAGTCGAAATGCCTCTCCAAGGTAGTGCATATGCGTATCTGAAAAGTGTTGCGTTCAGAATATCCAGAACTCCAGAGAAACAAGAAGAATACCTAGGACCCATTGTACGGGATTTTAAAGTGGACTTTAGGGAAGATGCGTACTTTGAAAAACGAAACCAGTTCTGGGGATATCTGCGAAATTTGTTTGTGGCGAAAGTTGTTATTGAGAGAAGTATTAACCGGGGATTTAAGCCGATTGTTTTTATGCATGGCCCACTAGTTAGGGCTATTGGTGGGTTTACTGATATATTCCTAAAGAGAGAAGAAGCAATCCGTGTGCTTAGCCTAGAGCTTGGATCCGCAGAGGAACTGGGACCGGACAGCTATGAAGGGGGCATCATTAGTAGGAATGAGTATGGTGAGGAATTATTAAGAAAACTTCACGACGAGGAAGTAGAAAATATCGAAGAGATATATAAGAGCGTTATAAATCGT
The DNA here is from genome assembly GCA_964467115.1 of uncultured Sedimenticola sp. Taxonomy (GTDB): domain Bacteria; phylum Pseudomonadota; class Gammaproteobacteria; order Chromatiales; family Chromatiaceae; genus Thiolapillus. The sequence goes on along the minus strand of CAYXOS010000176.1, from coordinate 3,812 downwards.
CTGGAGAATTCAGGGAGTGATAGCAAACTCCCACGACTCTGGTACAGAGCACTTCCAATGGATCTTAAAACAGGGGATATAAGAGACTTTGAAGACAGAGAGTATTACCCTGGAATAACTATATATTTTTGGCTTCTACGTGAGTTGTACAATCTTTGTAAAGAGAATAGAGTTCCATTAATGGCAGTAGTGGAAAATATTGAAAGAGCAACTGAATTTGTCCAATATGTGTTGCCTCCACTTTTGTTGAGATTATATCTCTCAGATGAATATTACAATCTCCCACAAAATATCAAGAGCATATTTGACAGGCATGCTGCACATGGAGTTCCTTTTGATGAAATTGTGAATAGAGTAAAGTCAAGAGGACTCGAACGGGACAAGAGAGATTTCTACCAATACATTTTCAGAATGATCAAAATGCTGAATATAACAGATTCCGTTGTCATAACAAATCTCCTCAATGAAGGGGAATACACCACTCCTATTCAAACATACAGGTATATGACCCGAGAGATATTCCAAAACAAGCTAGGACATGGAGAATATGGCATAGACAACGATTATGAAAGCATTTTGCAGTATTATTTTGATCCTGAAGAAAAGAGAATTTTGTTCTCATACCTTAGGACGACACCGCTGAGAGAGCCAATTAGGATTGAGTTCTTTGACATATATCCAGATTATACTCCAATAATAGGGGCTACATATCTGCTATCCCTCTTCTATCCCAATTATGGACTCCCAATTATCCTGTACTATACTGACAAAGTAGCTAGAACACATACTAACTACCTAAGACAGATCTTAGAGTATGTGTTAGTTGACATTTTAAGTGGGGAATTTAGGACGGAAGATATGTTGAGGATATTCAAAGCATTGTCCAGAAACTTTTGGGAAAGGGGGTGATAGGATGAGAAAGATTGGAAATATTGTTGAAGTTACATCAACTTTGAGCTTTAAGTTTGTTATAACCGACAAAGAAGCAGAAAAAGAAAACTTGGTTTTCAGTTATGTCGAAGTTCCATTAGGTGGGAACGAAAAGATAATCGGAAGAATCTTGGATGTAAAGAAGGAAAATCCCCTATTAAGTATTGAACAGGCTGGAGCATTAGCTAAAGAGCTTATTGAAGGCATTGGAGTATCCTTCCCTCCCGAAAGATACACATACGCTATTGCAGAATGTGAAGTAGTAGGGCTTTTAAAAGGAGATAAAATTGAACAAAATCGCAAACCAGTACCCCCCGGTAAAGAGGTGTATCCCCTTAGCACCAATAGCCTCAGAATATTGTTCTACAAAAAGTCTCCTGAGTTCATTCCCATAGGAAAAATCGAAAGTTTTGGATCAACTAGTGAGGTTCCCATAACAATTGACGGAAATGAGCTCGTCACTAAGCATTTTGCAGTATTTGGCATGACAGGATCTGGAAAGACTAATACAGCAGCCAAAATCATTGAAGAACTTGCAATGAGGGGGTACAAAATAATAATTTTTGATCCGCATGGGGACTATTATTCTTCCACGGATCCAAAAAGGAGGATAGTTAACTTTGAAGGGGTTTTTGAGCTAAACCCCTCCAAAATCAAGGAGATAATTGCACATTTTGAAAAGGAAGGGATTGTTATTAAACAGGAAGACATTTTACCGTTACTCCAAACATTAAGTGTGATCAGTAATCAACCAATATGGCACGTTATTAGGGATTCTCAGGATATTGTAAACATTGTCAAAAATCATTTAAAGAGTATCAAAGATAGTAAGTTCTTTGAATTTCAAAAAAACCTCAAAGACAGTGTGATGCAGCATATAATCTTTCCTGAGATAAAGTATTACGGGGAAGGATTTGGTGATTTCACAATTAAACTGATGGAGGGGTTTCTAGGAGAGGGATTTAGTGACGCCCAGAGGAGACATCTCTATGATTTTATAAAGACAGATAAAAAAGGAGAGGCGTTTATAAACGAGTTGATAAGAAAAGCAGGCACAATCGAACATGACAGTACCAGGAGAGCATTAATTGGTAAACTGAGAACTCTCAGAAGTATCTATTTGGATCTAACGAATATGGCAAATCCCGCTGAAATTGATAAACTTGCGGTTAATATATTCACTGGGAAGTATCCACAGAACATTCACGTAGTCTCGTTATATACACTTCCTGAAAAAATCCGAAAAGTCGTTGTATTTGCAATCATAGAATACATTTTCAGAGCATACAAATTTGGAGTATACGAGGAAACTGAAGGTAGAACTATTAAAATACCAGAAGAGTCTAGATACCCTCTCCTGTTTGTATTAGAAGAAGCTAGAAGCTTAATCCCTGCCCATGCATCCCCTGAGAAAAGCTATGCAGGCTGGTTGGCAGTTTCAGCGCTCAGAGACCTAGCCTACGAAGGGAGGAAGTTCAAGTTATCTTATGGTATCATCTCACAAAAGCCGTCTACCGTAGATGCAGAAGTTGTATCCCAATGTAACACACTAATACTTCATCAACTAAAAAATCCCGACGACCAAGAATATGTTAAGAAAGTCACAGAAGGTCTAACTAAAATAGAAATTGAAATGCTAAAAAACATTGGTACTGGAAAAGCTGTAATCACCGGCGCAGCTATTAATTCCACTATCCTAGTAGAGATTTTCAGAAGATACAGTCTGGAGGGAATAATCAAACCCACGCCTCTAAGCGATATACTCCACAAGCTTAAAATCGATGACTTAAAAAAGCAACTCGAGTTGTAATTATCAGGTGATTATACCATGATTCCATTTTTTGTTTTAGACCGTAGAGCTAGTTTAGATATTCTTAAGGGGTTATTTCTCAAATTCCCAAATCTTAAATTTGGATTAATGACTCACGCGAATGTATCCAACCAATTTATGGAGCTATTCAGAGCGTTTCCATATAAAACTCGCTTAAAGTATTTTGACTCATGGGAAGAGATTAATGAGACTAAAATAAACAGAATGCTCAAAAGGAACATAATAAAAATCTCTGATAGCGGAGTATTCCAGAAAAGCGGATCAAATCACACTTATGAAGAACTCTTCGAGAGGTATGTCCATCTGAAAGTTGATTATGGGATTATAAAAGACGTTCTCCACGATATGAGCGCCACATTAAAGAGTGCTGAAGAAGCCATCAACATCTATGAGGATAACGGTTTCAAGAAAAAGTTCAGATTAATAGGAGTGGCCCAGGGCAACGATGCAGAAGAATACAAAAAATGTTATGGAATGCTCCGAGATATGGGGTATAGATACATTGCCATTGGAGGATTACTGAAGCGAAATGGCAACAGTAACTATGTTACAGTAAGAAGTGAAGAGCTATTACAACAAACAATAAGCTCGATTAGAGATGAGTATTCTCCGAAGTGGCTCTTTGTGTTGGGTGTCTACCATCCGAATAGACATAAGCTCTTAGACGAACTTGGAGTATGGGGAGCAGACTACAAGGGCTGGCTTTTCCACTATGACGAATTCTACAGGAATGCGATGAAAAAGCTTGAGGAACAGGGAAGAATAAACGCCGAGATCCTCGAAAAATATAAAGAATTTCTCAAACGAAAAACCCGGTACCTTAAAACAAAATCCACCAAAGATAGAGAGGTATACTGGAACTCAAGAAAAGAACTTGATAAAACCCTCAAGAAATACGGGACTTCTCTTCAGGAGCTCAGATTTAGGGAAGTCAGAGAACGGTTAGAAAGAGGAGTTGTAGCAAAGATGCTCAAGGAAAAAGAAGAGTAGTTTTATCTCTTCCCCTTCTTCGGCTTTAACCACGCCCCCAATCCAAGCTGCTTCGTCTTCT
>CAYXOS010000175.1:0-5464 GCA_964467115.1 uncultured Sedimenticola sp. | reverse complement strand
CCATCCCTGGCTCTTTGCGGCATACCGTCCATCCATGGACATAAAAAAACCCCGCCGAGGCGGGGTTCTTGGTTCAAGCTCTAAGGCTTGTTATCAACCGACCAACAGAGGCACCAGCATCAAAGCAACGATGTTGATGATCTTGATCAGTGGGTTGATCGCAGGACCTGCTGTATCTTTGTACGGGTCGCCTACGGTGTCACCGGTTACCGCTGCCTTATGAGCATCAGAACCTTTTCCACCGAAGTTTCCGTCTTCGATATATTTTTTGGCGTTATCCCATGCACCACCACCCGTTGTCATGGAGATTGCCACGAAAAGACCCGTGATGATCGTACCAAGCAGTACACCACCCAAGGCTTTGGGACCCAACGTCAAACCAACGATAACGGGCACAGCAATTGGCAGAATGGAAGGAATAACCATCTCTTTGATCGCTGCCTTGGTCAGCATATCGACTGCACGGGAGTAATCAGGCTTTTCACTGTAATCCATGATGCCTGGCTTTTCCTTAAACTGACGACGTACTTCATTCACGATGCCGCCGGCCGCACGACCAACCGCTTCCATCGCCATGGCACCAAACAAGTAAGGCACCAGACCACCAATGAACAGACCAATGATAACCATGTGATCAGACAGATCAAAAGTCAGACCTTTCAAGCCAGCGGCTTCCAGGGTGTGGGTGTAATCAGCAAACAATACCAATGCCGCCAGACCCGCAGAACCAATAGCATAGCCTTTGGTTACAGCCTTGGTGGTATTACCTACAGCATCCAATGGGTCGGTAATGTTACGGATTTTTTCATCCAGCTCTGCCATTTCTGCAATACCACCGGCGTTATCGGTGATTGGACCATAGGCGTCGAGGGCAACGATGATACCGGTCATGGAGAGCATGGATGTGGCCGCAATAGCGATACCATACAGTCCAGCCAACTCATAAGCACCCCAGATTGCTGCACAAATAGACAATACAGGCGCTGCGGTAGATTTCATGGATACACCCAAACCGGCGATAACGTTGGTACCGTCACCCGTGGTGGAGGCTTCTGCAATATGACGAACAGGCTTGAACTCTGTGGCGGTGTAATATTCAGTGATTACCACCATCAAGGCTGTCAATGCCAGGCCGATCAATGCGGCATAATACAAATTTATGGCACTGATAGTACCACCGGCTACGGCAACGCCTTCTGGGAACATCTGCGTGGTTACTGGATAGAAAGCTACCGCAGAAATTGCACCTGCCACACCCAAACCACGATACAAGGCGTTCATGATCTTGCCACCATCGCGTGCCTTGACGAAGAAGGTACCTACCACTGATGCCACGATGGAAATACCACCAAGAACCAGGGGATAGAGAATCGCATTAACATTGGCTGCGCCTTGAACCATCAGGGAGCCCAATAACATGGTCGCTACCACAGTTACCGCATATGTTTCGAACAAGTCAGCCGCCATACCCGCGCAATCGCCCACATTGTCGCCCACATTGTCAGCGATAACAGCAGGGTTACGGGGGTCATCTTCAGGAATACCCGCTTCCACTTTACCCACGATATCTGCACCAACATCCGCACCCTTGGTGAAAATACCACCACCCAGACGAGCAAAGATGGAAATCAGGGAACCACCGAAAGCCAGACCGACCAGGGGATGAATCGGGTCATCAACGCCCATCAGCAGCAGAATGGCATAGAATCCCGCTACGCCCAACAGCCCCAGACCAACAACCAGCATGCCGGTGATAGCACCGCCACGGAATGCAATCTGCATCGCCGCATTCAGACCATCATTCGCTGCTTCAGCAGTACGCACGTTGGCACGAACAGAGATATTCATACCAATATAGCCTGCCAGCCCGGAGAAGATCGCACCAATAGCGAAACCAGCTGCCGTACTCCAGCTTAAAAAGATCCCGATGAGTGCCAGCAATATCACACCAACGATACCAATAGTGGTGTACTGGCGGTTCAGATAGGCTGCCGCGCCAGCTTGTATTGCCGCAGCAATCTCATTCATTTTTTCGTTACCCGTGGGTTTGGCAAGTATCCATTTCATGGATACCACACCATAACCAATGGCTACCAGCGCACATATCAGCGCAAATATCAGGCCTGTTGTCATAGCGATCCTCTTACTTAATAGTTGTTGAGAAAACCCGCAGGACGTCAGAAATGCGAAAACGCATTGCGGGAGGTTGACAGGGATGCTAATGAATTACGACCCCTAAAGGGAAATCAAAACATTGGGGGCTAAAATAAGGGGGGTCTATCCGCCACCGCTAATTTACTAATAAACACCGATAAAAAAACCATTCAGAACAGCCTTCTGACACTTGAGCACCCCTCTATTAACAGATTATTATCAATTACTTATATAAAATGCATTAATAATGACAGACCTATATTTCATGCCTCATTCAGCCACTGCGCCACACGTTTGGCAAAGTAGGTCAAGACGCCATCAGCACCCGATCTTTTGATGCAGATCAAAGATTCAGTAACCACTGCCCGCTCATCCAACCAGCCATTTTGCACTGCAGCCATATGCATGGCGTACTCGCCACTGACCTGATAGACGAATGTTGGCACACCGAATTGATCTTTTACCCGCCGTACAATATCCAGATAAGGCATACCTGGCTTGACCATAACCATGTCGGCTCCTTCCTGAAGATCCAGAGCCACTTCACGCAAGGCTTCATCACTGTTGGCGGGGTCTTGTTGATAGGTATTCTTGTTGCCCTTGCCCAAATTGGCGGCAGAACCAACAGCATCGCGGAAAGGACCGTAATAACTGGACGCATATTTGGCAGAATAGGCAAGAATGCGGGTGTGTATATGACCTTCCGACTCCAGTACATCACGAATATCACCGATTCGACCATCCATCATGTCAGAAGGTGCCACCACATCTGCCCCGGCACGCGCATGGGATAACGCCTGTTTCACCAGAACCTCGACTGTTTCGTCATTGAGCACGTAGCCACTGTCATCGATCAGTCCATCCTGACCATGAGTGGTGAAAGGATCCAAGGCCACATCGGTGATTACTCCCAGCTCTGGCACTGCATCTTTGACCGCCATCACCGCTCTTTGCGCCAACCCATCTGGATTGTAGGCCTCTTCTGCCAATTCACTTTTTGCAGAAAGTGGGGTCACTGGAAACAACGCCATAGCTGGCACGCCCAGACTGGCAATTTCTTTTGCCTCCTGTACCAGTAAATCAATACTCATGCGTTCCACCCCCGGCATAGATGCCACGGGTTCCCGGTTTCCTTCCCCTTCGAGAACAAACACAGGATAGATCAAATCATCCGGTGTAAGAATGGTTTCACGCATCAGGCGGCGGGAAAAATCATCGCGACGCATACGACGTAACCGGGTAAACGGGTAGCCACCAAAAGCTTGGGTATCTATAGGCATGTTTTAAACCTGGGTGAAAAAAGTATCATGGGGATAGTTTAACCACCCTGCTGACAGGAAACAAACAGATGAAGCGGCTGCCCTCACCCAAGGCACTGTAAATTTCTATACGGGCGTCATGGCGCTTCAATACATGCCGAACAATGGACAGCCCCAACCCCGTCCCGCCTCGCTCCCGGGATCGACTCTTGTCTACACGATAGAATCGTTCCGTGAGACGCTGCAGGTGCTCGGCGGCAATTCCCGTGCCTTGATCCGCTACCACCAGACGAGCGCCTTCACCATCTTTGCTCCAATAGATGTCGATAGGGGTTCCCTCGGGCGTATGACGCACGGCATTGAATATCAAATTACCAAAAGCACTACCCAATTCACTTTCACTTCCCTGTATAAGCAATCCCGGCTCCATATGCAGCTGAATATCACAATCATCACCTCCCCTCAGACGACGTGCATCTTCTACCAGCCCCGTCAATAAACCTTGGACATCCACTGGTTCCCCTAGCAGTGGTTCATCCTCTTCCATTTCCAGGCGCGACAACATCAACAGATCTGCCACGATGGATTGCATCCGTCCCGCCTGTCGTTTAGATGCCAATAATGCCTGATGAATATCCTCAGGCAACTCCTGCTCCTCCGAAAGCATTTCCAGATAGCCAGAAACAACAGTCAAAGGAGTGCGCAATTCATGAGAAACATCTGCGATAAAGTCCCGCCGCACGGCTTCCACTCTTTTCAGCTCAGTAATATCATGTGCCAGCAGTAGATATTGATCGACACCAAAACTCACCATACGAAGTTGCAATATTCTTGCCGAATCTGAAGGTGCAGCCAGTTCGACGGGGCAAGAGAAATCTTTATCTGCCAACCATTGGGCAAGTTCTGTATTTTCAACAAGTTTCTCTAAGCGATGGTGTTGCTTGCGTGCAGACAGGGAGATACCCAGCAATTCCCGGGCAGCAGAGTTGAACCATTGCACCCGCAGATCATTTTCGAGAATAATCGCAGCATCAGGCATCGCCTCCAGGGTGTCGTAAAAACGATGCAGCAAACGACTGAGACGCTTTTTCCTCTGACGAGCGCGAGTACGTGCCTTTTTCATGCGGGAAGCAATATAGCGCCAGATTCCACCTAACTGGGATTCATCGCGCACCACCCCATGCAACCAGTCTTCCATGATATACAGTTGCCGCAAATGCCAGGCTATATATCCCCCCAGCCCGATAAAAATCGGCAGGGACCAAACATCGCTGATCAACCCAAACAGTATGATGATCAGACCAACAACCGATAGCCTAGCCAGTTCTACAGCAAAGTTTTCATGCACCGTCCTTACCCTTGGATGAGAGGCTATATCCTGCCCCACGAACCGTTCGAATCATGGTATCACAGGCATGTGGCTGCAATGCCTTGCGCAAACGGCGAATACTGACGTCCACGGTGCGCTCTTCCCGCTCACTGGCATCGAGCCAAACATAGTCCAGCAGTTGCCCCCGGCTGTAAACCCGATCCTGATGTGACAACAAAAATTCCAGCAGGCGATATTCCGTGGGTCCAAGTTCAATTTCAGTATCACTACAATACACACTATGTTGATCGGGATTCAGGCTCAAACGCCCGGCCTGAAGATTACCGGAGGTATCCGCTCCACTAGCACGACGCAAGACAGCCTTAATCCGGGCTATCAGTTCGGGTGGGGAGAAAGGCTTGGTGATATAGTCGTCCGCCCCCACTTCCAGCCCTTTTATTTTGTCTTCTTCTCCTGCTCTGGCAGTGAGCATAATGATAGGGATATCACGCCGTTGGTTATCTTTTCGCAGACGCTGCAGCAATACCAAACCATTTTCATCCGGCAACATCCAGTCCAGAAGAATAAGGTCGGGGCGACGTACAGCAAGCAACTCCTGTGCCTCACTTACGGTTTCCGCTTCCAACATTTCCATGCCTGCACGAGACAAAGCGAAGCGCAGCATATCGCGTATCGGCTCTTCATCTTCCACTAGCAATACAATTGGCATACTCAGTTTCCT
>CAYXOS010000174.1:2819-5507 GCA_964467115.1 uncultured Sedimenticola sp. | reverse complement strand
CTAGTGCGCCAACTTGAGATCGCCATTAGTGTTGTCATAATAGCTGATCACTGGCTGACCACTCGCATCCAGCTCCAGGGAGGTATAGTAGCCAACAGTGTCCACACTATCCACAGTACTGAGCGTGGCGTTACCGCAGTTGGTATCATTGCAGTGCGCCAGCTTTAGAGCACCATTAGAAGTGTCATAGTAGCTGATCACCGGATAACCATTGGCATCCAACTCCAGGGAAGTGTACAAACCCACATTGCCTGCATTGTCAACGGTAGTGAGAGTAGCACCACTGCAGTTGGCATCGCCACAGTGCGCCAGCTTGAGGTCACTGTTGCTGAGAGCCCAATAACTGATCACCGGATAACCGTTAGCATCTAACGCCAGGGAGGTGTGATAACCCACGTCACCCGTACTATCCACGGTGGTGAGGGTGGCGCTGGCGCAGTTGGCATCATCACAGTGCGCCAGTTTGAGGTCGCCACTGCTGGCATAATAATAGCTGATCACCGGATATCCGCTCGCATCCAGCATCAGGGAAGTGTAATAACCCACATCACCCACACTATCCACGGTGTTTAGGGTAGCGCTTGTACAGTTAGCGTTATCGCAGTGCGCCAGTTTGAGATCCTGATTGCTTATATCAAAATAGCTGATCACTGGAAAACCATCAGCATCCAGCTTCAGTGAGGTGTAGTAGCCCACATTGCTCCCACTGTCCACGGTGGTAAGGGTGGCGCTGGTACAGTCGGCATCATCGCAGTGCGCCAATTTGAGAGCCGTATTGGTGGCATCATAATAGCTGATCACCGGATAACCGCTGGCATCCAGTTCCAGGGACGTGTGAAAACCCACAGTACCCGTACTATCCACGGTATTGATGGTAGCGCTACCGCAGTTGGCGTCGTTGCAGTGTGCCAGCTTGAGATCACTGCTGCTACTATTAATATAACTGATCACCGGATAACCGTTGGCATCCAGCGCCAGGGAGGAGTACCGACCCACATCGTCCGTACTGTCTAGTGTAACAGTGCCGATCCGCTGCGGCAGCAGTACATGCACACCCTGACACTGCAGACTGCCATTCGCATTAATGCCAGTCATGAGATAACCCGTGGGACAACTGCCATTGACACGGCGTTGCACCTGGGTGGGATTGATTTGATCCGTGCCAATGGCACCGTTCTGGATATCAGCTGCGCCAATGGTGTTGTTCTGGATCATCGCTCCGGTGATAGCGTTGCTAGCTACACTGATGGTGCCGTTGGTGGTGATTGGGCCACCACTGAGTCCAGCACCTGTACTAATCTGGGTGACAGTGCCGCTGCCTACATCATCAGTCTCACAAGTGACAATACCATTGGCATCGATGGCGCGAATGCTGGAACCCGCAGCGCAACTGCTGCTGCCCCCAAGCACCTTGTCCAGCGCCGTGGTATTGGCTGCCGTGGTCTGCACTGTATCGTCAGGAAAACGGAATCCGGATTGGCTGTAGATCTCACCCGCAGCGGTCAAATCCCCCGGCGAGCCGAGGGCGGCGCGATCAACCACCACTTCATCATTCACTCGTACTTCTGCCCACAGAGGCAAGAGCAGATTGGTGTCGACAATGCCCAGCAGATGTGAGGTATCTGTTTCCTGCGCTTCCAGTCGCCACTGGCTTTGTGGCAGCAGGTGGGTCTCCAGCGCCTCGCCCCCTTCTGCCTGACGGTAGAGAATGACTGCCATCTGCTCGGGATTGTTGGGCAGCACCTCTGACAGTTGGGTATCGAGCCGGTACTCACGCGCACCCGCTACGCTGACCAGGGTGCTTAACAGAACAATAGTTGATAATGAACGATTCATGAGATATTACTCCTTTGGTATGTTAGTACGAAAACAGTTTCTGTAAGGCAACAAAACCTCAGCAAAGCCATTCGGAAACTGTTGTCCTTTGTTTTGAAAACCCTGGAAGAAAGATTAGTGATTTTCCAGGCAGCGCTGAAATCAACCCGACAAGCGTCCTGGTCATCCCAGCGCTGAGCGAGATCCAGGAATGGTAGATGTTGCCAGAATGGTATGGATTCAGGTCTACACCGGAATGACGTAATAAGCATGTCATTCCGGCTAGAAAAACTTCTCAGGAGTAATTACCTTGAGTACGCCACTATCCTTCACCCTGAAATTTGTGTTCATAATTATTTCACTGGCTTCAAAAGTAGCACTGCCGCCAGGGGAAATCATGAACCCATCTTCTGATGTCGATATACTGTCAGCTCGACATTGAAACCGCCCCCCAGGACCGATGTGTGCGCCAGGAATCTGCACTACGCCACCTTCATCACAGAGTCCTGAAGGCGGCGATGGCAACAACATCAGCTGCACATCTGAGAGATTTAGCGCTTCAACACGCGGATGTTGAGATGCTACATAGCGCACGGTATCCTCGTACAGATTCCATACCGCTGTTCTTTCCTCATTGCTCAGCAAACTTGCTTTCAATTCAGGATTCCACGGTGGACGCCGCCGATGGTTAAGGTACACCGTTACCCATGCTGATTCGGTGGCAAAAAAATCATTGTCATGTATTTTGAGACCAACAAAGGGGATATCACCAGAACTCACCTTGGTTTGGGCCAGTGCCAATGCATCCTCGAAAGCCGACTCGGGATTCTCTCCAACGTGCTCGAACAAACGATAATCCACATGCTCGGGACG
>CAYXOS010000174.1:0-2719 GCA_964467115.1 uncultured Sedimenticola sp. | reverse complement strand
CGTGGTGGTCGCGTATGATACGAGATTGCCACTACTGGTGACGTCTTCAGCCGGGTGAGCAAGGCAGGATAATCCTGAGCAAATATCAGCGCCATTTCATCGGTCAGATAGATATCCACTGGCACGCCGGTTTCCTCATGCAAATCGAGGATCTTGTTTAGTACCGCCGCAGACTCGTCTGGATAACTGAAGTCCTGTACGTTGACAGAAAAAAGCGTGTAGGCTTCTGGCAGAACCGCCTGTGTTTCTCTATATACCAGGCGCGCCGGTTTGAAAGACCATGCCGTGCCCGTACAGGTCGCCAGACAACCAATCTGCAACAAATAGTCATAGGTTACTGGCATCGCCTGGGTTGCTGGAAGGGTGACACTCTCCACTGTGGCATCGGCATAATCTGCCGCATATATCCAGGCCATACCGTACAACAACTGCGCCGCAGTAATATTGCCCACAGAAGTTTGATACTCAGGGCGAACCATGGCGCTGGGGGTCAATTGCCATTCGCCACCCGGGGAGTAGTCTGGCGCCAATTCTGCAGCGATTTGCAGAATTTCTTGGCGTGAAAGCGTGACAGCATGTTCTGCATCTACACCTTGCAGGGGACCATAAGCCTTGGCGTTCAGTTCAAGTGGGCTCACGCTTCCCGTGGCATCGCCCTCGCCCAAGGCTCGAACCAATAGGGTGAACAGGTCGCGTAAGGAATAGAAATCCGTGCCATCACTTACCCAGTCCGGCGGACGGCTATCCCAGTTGGTGACCGCCCAGCGAGCAAGCCGATCCAACTGATCGGGTTCGATTTGCCAGTAGGATGGAGGCGCGACCATTTGCGTGACCTTCTTGCTGTCAAGAAACACTGAACCAGGATTATCCACAAGCACCTCATCCAGCAGATAATCCAGGGTATCCAGACTCTGTTGATAAAACTGTTCTTGTTGCTGTGGAGTATTGAGCAAATCAGGCGGGAGTTGCGGTGCTTCAGGGTGTGAATAGCCATAGATAGTCGGGCTGTTGTTGGGTATCTGTTTGGTATAAAGAAACTTTGATGCAATGCCGGTCAACACCAAATTTGGGCGGGTACGATCTAGCCCAGCCAACATGGCTTCTGCATAGGCTGGTCCACGCAGGGGATCAATACCGCGTGTCCCATCAATCGGGCTACCACCGGTCATTTTGATCACATTATCAGCCCAGAATACTGTTGAGGAGGTTTCAAGAGTAGGCGTCAACAGCGCCATCAGATGCGCTACGGCATCACGACGCGCTCCAGATGTGAAAGGACCGTGGTCAGGGTAACCAAAACTGAGCAAGCGCTCTGGAAGGATTTTTGATACGGCCCAGGTCGAAGGGCCGCCCTCATACGCCAATTCCGATACCATGAAATCGCCGCTGACAGCCTGCACCGGACCAAAGTTATCCATTACTGCATAAAGCCCTCCGCCGGTGGATTCCAAACAACCACCGTAGTTGACATCCTTGAGGCAACTTACCCAATCCAGCATCCCACTTGAGAGTTCTTCCCAGGTGGAATTTTCAGTAAACCCATTTTGCGGACGATTGGCGTAGGTCGCATCATGATGGGCATGATAGCCAAACTGCACAACGTCCTTAGCGGCTGCCTCGCGTAACAGATCGAGAACCCCGGTTTGGGGATTTCGCTCAGCCACAGAGCGGGCATCCGTACCCTGAAACATGATGGTCCATGTCAGGTTGGCATCAGGGTGCGATGCCGTGCGTGCTTCTACTTCTGGCACAAAACGAAGATACCGCTCCTCACTCAAGTCATGGTTGAACGGATCTTCAGTATGGGTGAATAGAAAAAAATACAGTGGCTGTTGACTTGAAGTTGACGGCTGCTGTAAATCAACAGGATCGGGAACAAATGTCCCACCAGATGGATCAGATACTTTCCCCCCTTGATCAAACCATAGCTGCGTAACACTGTTGTCTGTATTGAACGGAAAAGCGGCAATTGCCAACCCGGATGCTGTTAACAGCAATACTGAACAGCAAAATAATAGAGTACGATTCATCAGCTGATCTCCTTATAAGTATCCTTGAATCCTTAATGATGATTGTCGTAGCGAATTCCTTTACGGGTTTGCTTGATTGCTTTGCGTACCAATCGCAAGGCCTCTGCCCGATGTCCACCCTTGTCATGACTGGCGTTCATCAATGCTGTTTCCGCAACCAACAAGGCATCAAGCGCCTTTTGCATGGCAGGTTGACGTTCCACCGCATTGAGACCACTACAACCAAGCAGCCCGACACTGAGTACAAATGTCCCCATAAGATTCAAATGTTGTCTTTTCATCTCCCTTTCCTCACGTTGAAAAAATCATGTGCAAGAAATAACGAACAAATTGGTGAACGGTTGACACAGAGATGAAAAAAAATTCCACATCCCAACAACAAGGCTGAACCTGTGAGGATGTTCAGTGAGCAATACAATTGAAAAACTTGTTTTTTCGTCACCCCGGCATACCACTCCATGGATGAAGGAGATAGAGCGAAGCAGGAAGCCAGAACTGAGGCCGAGGTCTATTCTAATCAACAGGTTATAGATTCCGACCTACGCTGGAATGGCAATATTGGAGATGCCCAGGAGAGATTGAGAAATGGCAGAAAAACCGTGCTTGTTCAGATCAAATCTAACCCGGAAATTTCATAAATTCACGTGATGATCGCGCAGAAGATTGTTTTCACAAGGGATTTTCTGAAG
>CAYXOS010000173.1:0-5530 GCA_964467115.1 uncultured Sedimenticola sp. | reverse complement strand
CGGGTATTCATCGTATTGACGTTTCTCTTGGCGATGCCCTGCCAGAGCTGAAATTTTCGGGCACTATCGATGCAACGACCCAGGCCGGAAGTAGCTGTGCAACCGCTTCGACGCCTTCGTCCTTGATGATCGAGATAAAGGGAAATGGCACGGTGTTTGAATATCCTCGAACACAGTTTCCTGGGTTGGTCATCGATCATCCGGATCTTACCCTGAAGGGGCTATCTATCGGCTACTTCACGGAGGGTATCCTGATTGATGTAGAAACCAATACCAATGCTACCAATACAAATTTCAATATTGTCTGTAATCACCTTGGTATCACCGGCAATGGAGAGGAACGTCCGGACTTTATCAATGATGCGAGTATCAGCTTGACTGAAGCGTCGTCTGTAGGAACCTGGAGGCAATTTCCCGATGGGCAGATTGGTGGAAATACACCAATGCAAAGAAATGTTATCAGTGGTTTGCGTGCCGGCATTGATCTATATGAATGGAATTTCTCTGCTGATGACCCCCAAACATTGCCAGGTACCCTGCGTATACAAGGTAACTACATAGGCATCACTGCCCAGGGTTTTGCGGGTGGCGTGATATCGGAATATGGCATCCATGCCCGCATCGAATCTCTTCCCCCCAGTTTTGGTTCAGAAATACGCATCGGTGGCAACCAGCTGGCAGCGGGCAATCTTATTGCAAATAACGATATAGGAATCTCTTTGTATGACACTGTGAATGTCAATATATACAACAATGAAATTGGGAAAAGCCCCCTGGGGTTGATCCCCCAGGGAAATATGGGGAACGGTGTTGAGGTCTTTAATTCCGAGGCTATTCATATTGGCAAAAACGACGCGACGGATGGGAATCATATCCATGATAATTTTGGAAATGGCATCCTCGTATGGCGTGATCTACCCACTTTACAGCCTGAAGTCAGTATCCGCAGCAACAGTATCCACGATAACCAGGGGCTGGGTATCGATTTGGGTAACGATTCTGGAAGCGATGGCGTTACTCCCAATGACACGGATGACAGTGATACCGGAGCCAATGATCTGCAAAACTACCCGTTCAAGCTGGTAGCTGATAGCACTGGTGCCATCACGGGTATTATCGACACCCAAGGCAATGAAACTATCGCGCTGGATTTCTTTACCAACGACCAGTGCAATGTCAGCGGTTTTGGTGAGGGGCAGACCTTCCTGGGAACCGCTACTATTACCACTCCTGCCAATGGTTACGCCAATTTCAATGTCAATTTTGGCAGTATTGCGCCGGGCAAGTTCATCACCGCTACAGCTACCAATTCTTTTGGTGAAACATCCGAGTTTTCCCTATGCAGCCGTGTGGCAGAAAAAGTATTTACCGTCGATACTGCCGATTTGGGGCCGGATTCTAACCCGGGTGATGGGAGTTGCCAGACGTCAAATGCGGCTTGTAGTCTGCGCGCCGCCATCGAAGAAGCCAATGCGCTAACGGGCGGCCCCTACAAAATTCACTTCAGCGGACCTTTCGTCATTTCACCGGCGACAGGGTTGCCCTCGATCAATACGCCCGTCATCATCGATGCCACGGCGAATGGTGTCACAACTTGCGGTGATGGTGTCAGTAACGCCTCCTATGGCGTAACGCTCAATGGTGCCGGTCTCACCACCGGTAATGGCTTGAATCTGGGGGCTGGCAGCAATGGTAGTCAGGTCAAGGGTTTGTTGATTGCTGGCTTCCCTGGTTATGGCATATTGGCGACGGGTAGCAACAACCAGATTGTTTGCAACCATATCGGAAAAACCGGCCCGTTGATGGGGAGCCTGGCGGGCAATGCCCTGCATGGCATATACGTCAGTGGCGCGGGTAATATCATTGGTGGTGCTACTGCAGAACTTCGCAATGTCATTCCCGGCAATGGTCAGTCAGGTATCGCTCTGAACCAGGGGGCGACGGGGGTTCGCATTCTGGGCAATGCCATTGGCGTGAACGCCACTTTGACAGGCGCCATGCCCAACGGACGTCATGGTATCGAATTGGACAATTCCAATGACAATATTATTGGTGGAAACAGTCTGCCGGAGCGGAATGTCCTTTCCGGCAACACCGAATATGGCATCAGCATGCATTCTACTTCCCAGAACAATAGCATTCGCGGGAACTACATCGGCACCTCTGTCGATGGTCTGACGGCGCTTCCCAACGCCAAGGGCGGCATATTACTCAACAATGCACCCAATACCACAATAGGTGGTTCTCAACCCAATCTGGGAAATCTGATCTCAGGCAATACCTTCAAAGGTATTGTCGCCCAAAGTGGGTCTGACGATACTATCATTCGTAACAACAGTATCGGTATCAACAAAAATGGCGATCCTCTGCCCAATACCCAAGCAGGAATTACTCTGGCATCGAATAATAATATCGTTACCTTCAACAATATCGCCTTTAATGGCGGCGACGGTGTCAATGCGGACAGCACGACACTGCATAACAAGATCCGCCAGAATAGCATGGTCGGCAACAGTGGTTTGGGAATTGATCTTGACAACGATGGTGTTACCGCCAACGATGTGGGGGATGGTGATGTTGGAGCCAACAACCTGCAAAACTTCCCTGATGTTGCCTATGCCCAGCCGGATACCGCGCTGGCGGGTTTCAGTCTGGATGTTACCGCAGGCATGGACTATTACATCGATTTCTATTCCAGTGCGAGTTGTGATGCCACAGGATACGGAGAAGGTGATGTGTTCTTGGGTAGCCATCAGTTTACTGCTGCTGCGACTGCCACAGAAGCCGTGGTGGTCAACAACTTGATGGGTTTTGCTGCCGAAGACTGGATCACCGCAACCGCAACCCTGGGCTCAGGAGAGAGCAGTACCTCAGAATTTTCTGCCTGCATTCCTGCTATCCCTGATCACCTCAAACTGCAGAATACGACTATAGACAGCAGCAACCCCCAACATCGTGCCTGTAGTTATATCACCGCAGAGATGGATAGTCGGATTGTTGCAGGAACCAATGCGCTATTGAGGGCGGGAACGGCAATGCATTTTACAGATGGCTTTGCGGTGGAGTTAGGTGCAACCATGACCCTGGAGTTCATCAAGCCCAACGCTTGTCCCTGAAAGAATTCCTGGGGTCGGAGTCGAATCCTTCGGCTCCGACCCGTAGCTATCAATAGTGTATCGATAGTGGGCACTGATGAGAAATTAATAAACTGCTTCATCAGAGCATTAATTTCTTGTGTGTCATTGGTAGTCGCCTGGATATTGATCTTGATGCTGTTTTTTTGTTGTGCCTTTATTGATTCATGAGGTTATTTGGCCTTCTGTTCATTGTATGGGTTGCCGCGCTGCTTGCCCATATGTCAAACAAGGCGGCTACCAGCCAAATAATGCTGCCAGATGTAAGAATGAGCGAACAAAATTAAAGGCTGGGTTTGAACATACGGATTCAGGTATGATCTAATGTCCCGATTGCAGAAAGATTTTGGTCAGGGATGTAGAAAAAACCATGTTGTATCGTTTCGGCAGCTATGAAGTTGATGTCCTTAATTGCCGTCTTTCAGACCAAGGTAATACGGTGGCAATTGAGCCACAGGTATTTGATTTACTCGCCTATCTTATTTCCAAGCGCAGCAGAATGGTTCCACGCCAGGAGCTTTTTGATAGCATCTGGCAGGGTCGAGTTGTGTCCGACACTTCGCTCAACAACCATATAAAGAGCGCCAGGAAGGCTGTGGGTGACAACGGGCAGCGGCAACAAATCATCAAGACCATTCATGGGCGAGGCTACCAGTTCATCGCGGATGTTGAGGAACTGCCGGATGGTTTACCTGAAAAGTCTCATTCATCCAGAAAAACCATTGCTGTGCTGGCGTTCTCCGATTTGAGCCCCGAACATAACCAGGAATACTTTTCGGATGGAATTAGTGAAGAACTGATCAATCTGCTGAATAAAATTCCACAACTGAAAGTGATCAGCCGGACCTCTTCTTTTTCTTACAAAGGAAAAAACAAAAGTATCAAGGAGATTGCCGGTGACCTTGGAGCAAGCCATATATTGGAAGGGAGCGTGCGCAAATCTGGGAATGATTTACGTATAACTGCACAGCTCATCCAGG
Organism: uncultured Sedimenticola sp.; assembly: GCA_964467115.1. Taxonomy (GTDB): domain Bacteria; phylum Pseudomonadota; class Gammaproteobacteria; order Chromatiales; family Chromatiaceae; genus Thiolapillus. The sequence goes on along the minus strand of CAYXOS010000173.1, from coordinate 1,416 downwards.
CTTCTGACAGCACTCCCTTGTGGTCTGAAACGTACCTGCATACCATGGATGATATTTTCAAGACGCAGGATGTTATCGCCGAGTCCGTCACCAAACATTTGAAGCTCACTCTTTTCGGCGAGCTATCTAAAACAATACCTACCAATTCTGATGCCTATACCCTGTACTTGCAGGCAAATCATTTACACCAGAAGTTTACCGATGAAGCCAGCAAGGAGGCGGAAGACAAAGTAATACAATCGATTGTGATTGACCCAACCTATGCACCTTCCTGGCTTTTGTTGAGCAGAATAATATTCAGGGCAACTTCTTATCTCTACCAAAAACCGTTTTCAGATGGGCTGAAGTTGTCAGAAGAAGCAGTACGTAATGCTCTGGCACTAGATAGTACAAATGCCAGATCATACGCACAGCTTTCTTTAATAAATATTATGAATTGGGACTTTGAATCTTCGATTGTCAATATAAACAAGGCTATGGAGCTGGATTCAAATGATTCTGAAATCGTTAGCATTGCAGCACATAATGCCATGGATCTTGGGAGGCTGGATGAGGCCATTGAATTGCTCTCGAAAGCAATTAGTATGGATCCATATTTGGCGATCAACTACTATAATCTTGGCATTGTGTATAGCTGGTTATGCCATTTTGAAGACGCCTTGAACGCCATAGATAAATATAATCGTGTTAGTCCAGATGCCGCCCTTCAGCATACTACCGTCAGTTTTATATTGCTGCGACAGGGAAAATATCAAGAAGCCTTATCAGAATCAGAAAAAGAACCGCACGAATTCTGGAAGTTATACACACAGCACTGCATTTTTCTTGCTTTAGGAAAAAAAAGCAAAGCCGACAGCTTGTTGAAGGAATTTATCCAGCAATACAGCCAGCAACACCCGACTACTCTGGCCTACTTGTATGCTTGCAGGGGCGAAGAGGACAAGGCTTTCACATGGCTGGAAATTGCTTATGCACAAAGAGATCCCAACCTGGTGATGAAACTAAACTACACCTATTTCAGAAATCTGCACCAAGATCCACGCTGGCAGGCATTTGTCAGCAAAATGGGCTTTCCTAAAGGTCATTGGCTGCTGGAGAAAGATATCTATCGCGAGGGGGCAGATTGCTCCAACTCTATCGTATAGTAGATGCTGCCATCACTTTTCTTTGCTCTGCTGGTATCTTCCTCATCGACGAAAAAATTATTACCAGGAAACAAACCGTAACTTAGATCCCAAACAGCGCTCTTCAGCAATCCACTTTAAGCAGATTATCATCATAAGTTCCCCTGCACTGAGTGCTGGGTGAAGGAAAAGAATCAATGATGGAACCATCGAGTTGCGTATTGATGATGGTGTCTGATGCAGATCCTATTCCCAAGGAACGGTAGGTACTTTTCAGTGTGGAATCTAGGAT
>CAYXOS010000172.1:0-5608 GCA_964467115.1 uncultured Sedimenticola sp. | reverse complement strand
AACAAGTTTTGGCCCATGCCGGGCACACTAGGAGCGGCCCATGGCCGCGACCGAAAGAAAGCAGCAAAGTGATTCCATCAGAAGTCCTTTACCCGTCCATGGAATCCCTACTACATCCTGTACTTGGCGGCTCAATTTGCCATTAATGGTTAACCCATAGGCCGCATATGCGGGAATAACAGCACATCACGGATTGAAGGCACGTCGGCGAACAGCATTACCAGGCGGTCGATGCCGATCCCTTCCCCAGCCGTTGGCGGTAAGCCATGCTCCAGGGCACACACGTAGTCATCATCGAAATGCATGGCTTCATCATCACCAGCATCCTTCTCTTCCACTTGCTTGCGGAAGCGTTCTGCCTGATCTTCGGGGTCGTTCAACTCCGAGAAGCCATTGGCAATCTCCCGACCACCCACAAAGAACTCGAATCGATCAGTGACAAAGGGGTCATCATCATTACGCCTTGCCAAAGGTGAAACTTCCGTAGGGTAAGCCGTGATGAATGTAGGATCTTTGAGATTGTGCTCAACAGTTTTTTCAAAAATTTCGATCTGGATCTTGCCCAAACCATAGCCAGGTTTCACGTCCACACCCAGACGCTGTGCTTGTGCAGCAGCTTTTTCCCGATCATCCAGATCAGCTTCGGGGATATCCGGATTAAAATGCATAATGGATTCCTTCACGGTCATGCGGGTAAAGGGCTTGCCAAAATCATATTGATCTCCCTGGCATCCAATCACGGCATTTCCGATCAGATCTTCCGCGATGCCACGCAACATGGCTTCAGTAAGATCCATCAGATGATGATAATCCGCATAGGCCTCGTAGAATTCCAGCATGGTAAATTCAGGATTGTGGCGAGTGGACAAACCTTCATTTCGAAAGTTTCGATTGATTTCAAACACTTTTTCAAATCCACCGACTACCAGACGCTTGAGATACAACTCTGGCGCAATACGCAGATACAAGGGCAAATCCAGTGCATTGTGATGGGTGACGAAAGGACGTGCTGTGGCACCGCCAGGAATAACCTGCATCATGGGTGTTTCCACTTCCAGGAATCCCCGATCCACCAGGAAACGTCGAATATAATCAATCATTCGTGAGCGCAACTGAAAAATTTTGCGCGACTCGGGATTCATGATCAAATCCAGATAACGCTGGCGATAACGCAATTCAGTATCTTGCAGGCCATGCCATTTTTCCGGCAAGGGGCGCAGAGATTTGGTCAGCAATACGGCTTTTTTCATATTGATATACAAATCACCCTTGCCTGATTTATGCACGGGCCCTTCGGCACCCACAATATCCCCCATGTCCCAGGTTTTAATTTCTTCCAATAGCTCCGCTGGCAATCCTTTACGATCCACATAAAACTGGATCTGGCCGCTCATATCTTGAATAACCAGAAAAGGGCCGCGTTTTGCCATGATGCGACCGGCAACCTTTGCCTGACGATCGAGATCCTTCAGCTCTTCCTTGGTTTTGTCTCCCAGTTCACGATTAAGGTCTTCAGCATAGTCTTCACGCCGAAAATCATTGGGAAAGGCAATACCTTGTTCACGCTTCTGCTGTAACTTTTCGCGTCGCAGGGCAATCAGTTTGTTTTCGTCTTGGGTGCTATCATTCATTGAATTTCTACTGGTTTGAGTTGATTACAGACCGCTTTTCAGGCTCGCCTCGATAAACATATCCAGACCGCCATCCAACACGGCCTGGGTATTGCCGGTTTCGACCCCGGTACGCAAATCCTTGATCCGGGATTGATCCAGCACATAAGAGCGGATCTGGCTTCCCCAGCCGATATCGGATTTGCTTTCTTCCAGCTCCTGCTGGTTTTCCATACGTTTTTGCATTTCCAGCTCATACAGTTTTGCTTTGAGCTGTTTCATCGCCTGATCTTTGTTCTTGTGCTGGGAACGTCCGCTTTGACACTGCACCACGATATTCGTAGGCATATGGGTCAGACGAACCGCCGATTCGGTCTTATTCACGTGTTGACCACCCGCTCCCGAGGCGCGATACACGTCCACCCGGATGTCGGCAGGGTTCATATCGATTTCAACACTGTCGTCGATTTCCGGTGCCACAAACACCGCAGAAAAAGAGGTATGACGACGGTTTCCCGAATCAAATGGCGATTTCCTCACCAAGCGATGCACCCCGGTTTCTGTGCGTAACCAGCCATAAGCATAGGGACCTTCAATGCGAATGGATGCAGACTTGATACCCGCAACCTCTCCCGGTGAGACTTCCATCAGCTCGGTCTTGAAACCATGAGCCTCGCCCCAGCGCAAATACATACGCAACAGCATTTCTGACCAGTCCTGGGCTTCCGTACCCCCAGAACCTGCCTGGATCTCCACGAAGGCGTTATTGGCGTCCATTTCTCCGGAGAACATGCGGCGAAATTCCAGCTCTTCCACGCGCTTTTCATAGTCTTCAACATCCGCTGCAATGGTCGCAACCGACTCTTCATCGCCCTCTTCCACCGACATTTCCAGCAAATCGCCAGCATCTTCCAGACCCGAGCTGATGCTATCCATGTTTTCCACAACCGCTTCCAGTTCGGCGCGTTCCCGTCCCAGAGCCTGGGCGCGATCAGGATCATTCCAGACTTCGGAATCTTCCAGTTCAGCCAGAACCTCCGTCAGACGCTCTTTCTTTTCAGGGTAGTCAAAGATACCCCCTGAGAGACTCCAAACGTCCCCGCAGATCGGCAATCTTATTTGTTATGGGATTGATATCCTGCATGATCATTCCTCGAATTGGGCAAACCCGGTAGTTTACTCAGTTTAGCGTCAGGCTGAAAGCAGGATTTTGCAACCGGAATCCTTGTACCAGCACTGGCAACATCCCAATACTGTATTCCGGCCTGCACCGGGATGACAACAGTATCTTCGAGGGATCAACATTTCCAAATCAGACAAATCTATAATTTCACTGCTAGAATACAGCGCCAAAACCGATGACCCTAGCCAAGAAAACCAACAGGAGTAGCCAGCTTGGAAACCCCATCCCGCACCGACATCCGCCATGAATGCGGCAACACCTATTACAACCGAGGGGCATCCTACCAACGGCATGGTGCCGTGCAGGAATTGCAGATCAAGCGGGAAACAGAAAACGAAGTTTCTTTCGTTGCCAGCACTCAAGGTTCTGGTACCCGAACCTACCGCCAGGAGGTGCTTCTTTCTTATCATGACCAGCAATGTGCGGTGGAAGGCTTTTGCAGTTGCCCCGTGTACTACAACTGCAAGCACGTGGTAGCCGCCTGCCTGGAATATATCGAGGAAAAGCACCATCAACCTACTGCTGGCGAAGACTTGTCACAATGGCTGCAAAAATTGGAAAACAGCGCACTCACATCAAAACCGAATGCCCATGAAGAAGCGGGGGAATTTCTGGCGTTCATCCTCGTTCCAGGCACCCGCTCCCTGGAATACGACGTGGAATTCAAGGTGGCGCGTCGTCTCAAGAATGGCCAACTGGGAAAATCTCGGACGCCCCAAGACCATACCCTGCGTAGCTACTACAGCAAACCCCGTTACGTGAAACCTGGGGATGATGAAATCATCGAGCTGATCCACCTCAGCCAGGGAGATGCCTGGAGCCATTTCCCCCTGCGCGGACCAGCGGGGGCCCTGGCACTGGAAAAAATGGTTCAAAGCGGACGCTGTTTCCTGCTTCAACTCGATGATGACCATCATGCACAATGGGACGATAGCAAACGCCCGCTGCAGCTGGAATGGCAACCCCATCCTTCCGGTGCTCTGGAACTGAAAGTGAGCGTTGAAGGGGGCGGTCAGATCGCATTGATGGATCCCGCCAGCTACATCGACACTGACAACAATACGGTTGGCTGGCTGGAAACCGGCGGCTTCAATGTGGCACAAATACGGCAACTGTTGAACGCGCCCCTGCTGGGAGAAACAGAAGCACGCCAACTCAGCCGAGAGCTACTCATCGAACACCCAGGCTTGTCCCTGCCACCGCCAGTGGAACTGCCCGTCACCCAGGTTAAGGATGTACTTCCCATTCCACGACTTATCCTTGGCAAAGGCGATACACCTTACGGCTCCGCCCACTTGGCCGAGTTCCAATTCGATTACGACGGGCATACCGTGCTGCCATTGCCCGTCGAAGAAAACAGCGTCAGTGAAGACCAACAACAGCTGATTCAGGTACAACGGAACCTGGAAGCCGAAGGCGAGGCCGCGATCACTCTGGAGACCCTGGGCTTCCAGTTGATGCTACTGGATGAGAATCGCCTGGCGGGTTTTCGCCCTGCCGACTCCCTGCTGGAAAGTGCCGCACAGTGGAAAACTCTCCTCGACCAGACCCTGCCCGAACTTGAGGAACAAGGCTGGCAGATCCTCGTGGACGATTCCTTCAGCATGGGCTTCCACGAAGCAGAAAGTTGGTGGGGCGAACTGGATGAACAGGACGATGGCTGGTTCTCCATGAGTCTGGAGGTGGAAATTCAAGGCCAGCGTTTACCCCTGCTACCTCTGCTTGGCCCAGTGATCGAGGCCTATGACCCAAGTGACCTCCCGGAAACCCTGCAAATCCCCCTTGGCGACAGCCAGTATCTGAGCGTGCCCGGCGAGAAACTCCGCCCCTGGCTGGAAACCATCATCGAACTGTTCGATAGCGAACCCCAGGACAAGCTGGAGCTGTCCCGTTTCGACGCCGCCCGGATTGCGGAACTGGAAGAACAAGGCGATCTCATCTGGCAAGGCGGCGAACACTTGCGCCAACTTGGCAAACGTCTGAAAAACTTCAAGGCTATTGAGGCCGTGCCGCCCCCGGAAGGATTCACCGGCACCTTGCGCGATTACCAGAAAACCGGCTACGACTGGCTGCATTTCCTCGCTGACTACGGTCTGGCCGGTATTCTGGCCGATGACATGGGTCTGGGCAAAACGGTACAAACTCTGGCCTTTCTCGCCAGCCAGAAACAGCAGGGCAAACTGGAGCAGCCCGCCCTGATCATCGCCCCCACCAGCCTCATGAGCAACTGGCGGCGCGAAGCCGAAACCTTCACCCCGGGTCTGAGAGTGCTGATACTGCAAGGCCCGGAGCGCCATGAACGCTTCGAGCACATCAACGATCACGACCTGGTCCTCACCACCTACCCCCTGCTGCCCAGGGACAAAGATCGGTTGCTGGACAACTGCTACAGTTTCCTGATCCTGGACGAAGCCCAAGTGGTAAAGAACCCCAAGGCCCAGGCCGCACGCGTCGTGCGCCAAATCGACGCTGGGCAGCGCTTCTGCCTCACCGGCACCCCCATGGAAAACCATCTGGGCGAGCTCTGGACCCAGTTTGACTTCCTCATGCCTGGCTTTCTCGGCGACCAGACCACATTCAAGCGTCTCTACCGCACCCCCATCGAAAAACATGGCGACCAGGAGCGACAGGTGCGACTGCGGCGGCGCATCGCTCCCTTCATGCTGCGCCGCCGCAAGGATGAAGTGGAAAAGGATCTGCCCGCCAAGACCGAGATCATCCGCAGCGTGCCCCTGGGAAAATCCCAGGCCGCCCTGTACGAGACCATCCGCCTGAGCATGGAACAGAAAGTACGCCAAGCCATCGCCAGTAAGGG
>CAYXOS010000171.1:0-5625 GCA_964467115.1 uncultured Sedimenticola sp. | reverse complement strand
TTCTTTTGGTTGGCATGCTTTCCTATTTAGTAATGGCAGTGATAACGTACAACATGCCTTATGTGCGTAGCGGTGATGTGATTGGCCCCAGTACCTTTGGCCTGTGGATCATGTTTGGGTGGATGCTCACCATTCCAGCTTCAGGTCTCGTGCTGGCTGTACTTGCGCTCTTCGGTAAACTTGCTCCCTGGTCAATCGCTACACAGATAACGGTCATTGGTGGGTTGGTGGTATTGCCTCTGCTACCCGCCTTGATAACATTGGTCGCCTTGAAGCTCGCAGGTGCTTAAAAACGCAATTATTTGGACCGCGATGCATCTGGCTATCAATAGTGTGCATTTTTAGGCACAATAGCGCCCATGGAAATCCCCGTATTATTTTTAAAGAAAAATCACGAGCGTCGCCTGCGTGCTGGGCATCTTTGGGTGTACAGCAATGAGGTCGATACCCAACGCTCTCCCCTGAAAGACTTTCAGCCTGGTGAGCAAGTCGCGTTAATGAATCATGAGGAAAAGTGGCTTGCTTGGGCGACCATCAACCCCAACTCGCTGATTTGCGCCCGCATTGTCAGTCGTCAGCAAGAGCACCTTTTGGATCAATCCTTGTTGGTTCATCGGATCAAGGTTGCCTTGGGGTTGCGTGATCGCATCTACCCCGCACCTTATTACCGGCTGTTATTTGGCGAGTCAGATGGTGTTCCCGGGCTGGTGGTGGATCGCTATGGTGATTATCTGGTGGTGCAGATTTCCACCGTGGGTATGGAAGCGCAGAAGGAAGCTATTGTGGGTGCGCTGAACAAAGTTATTCGTCCTGCCGGGATTCTGCTGCGCAATGATATGGCAAGTCGTGATCAAGAAGGGCTGGATCGCTATATCGAAGTCGCCTCTGGGGAGATCCCTGAGCAAGTTCAATTGACAGAAGGCGGCTGCGATTTTGAAACCTCCTTGTTCAATGGGCAGAAAACCGGTTGGTTTTATGACCAGGCCGCCAATCGCCAGCGTCTGTTACCCTGGGTGGAAGGCAAACGGGTCCTCGATTTGTTCAGCTATGCCGGTGCCTGGGGCGTTACTGCCGCCAAAGCCGGGGCGAACAGCATCACTTGTGTGGATTCATCTGCGGCAGCACTGGAGCTGGTGGAACGCAATGCCGCGCTGAATACGGTAACCGACAAGATAAATGTTTTGCGCCAGGACTGTTTTCAGGCATTGAAGGACTTGAAGCATGCCAACGAACGCTTCGATATTGTGTTGGTCGACCCCCCAGCTTTTATAAAACGCAAGAAAGATCTCAAGGAAGGCACCCTCGCCTATCGCCGTATCAATGAAGCAGCCATTAGCGTATTGAGCAAAGACGGCTTGCTGGTCAGTTCTTCCTGCTCTTATCATATGGACGATTCACGGTTGCTGCAGACCTTGCAACAGGCATCCCGGCATCGGGATCGTAGCATGCAGTTGGTAGAGCGGGGTCAGCAAGGCCCAGATCATCCTGTGCATCCTGCCATCGAAGAAACCGCCTACCTGAAAACCTACTACCTGCGCGTGTTGCCTGCCTTTTAGATGATTTATCCTGATATCGATCCTGTTGCCCTTGCCCTGGGGCCGCTGAAGGTTCACTGGTATGGACTCATGTATCTGGTGGGCATGCTTGGCGGCTGGGCACTGGCACGCTGGCGCATCAAGCACAGCAACAGCAGTTGGACCGCCCAACAAATCGATGATCTGCTTTTCTACTGCGCCGTGGGCGTGGTGCTTGGCGGGCGTCTGGGGTATATCCTGTTCTACGGGTTCAATGACTGGCTTGCCGACCCCATGCGCATTCTGCGGGTGTGGGAAGGCGGCATGTCTTTTCATGGTGGATTTCTTGGCGTACTTGCTGCCATGTGGCTGTATAAACACAAGTATCACAAGGGCTTTTTTGAACTGACTGATTTCATCGCCCCCTATATCACCATTGGGTTGTTTACCGGGCGCATGGGTAATTTCATCAATGGGGAGTTGTGGGGAAAACCAACAGACTTGCCCTGGGCAATGCAACTTCGCTGCAATGAGTTCATCAGCCTTTGTCGCGATAAACTGGGGCTGCCCTCTGGCACAGAGTGGACGCCACCGTTGCATCCCAACCAACTCTATGAAGCCTTGGGTGAAGGGCTATTGCTCTTCATCGTGTTGTGGTGGTTTTCTGCCAAACCCAAACCTCGCATGGCTGTTTCTGCCCTGTTTCTTATCGGCTATGGGCTGTTCCGCTTCCTGATCGAGTTTGTACGCATGCCCGATGTACAGTTGGGCTATTTAGCTGGAGGATGGTTTACCATGGGTCAACTGCTATCGCTCCCCATGATTATAGTTGGTATCATCTTGATGATCTTTGCCTACCAAAAACACCAAGCCTCATGAAACAATATTTGGATTTATTGCAGCGGGTGCGTGAGCAAGGCGCCCCCAAGGGAGACCGCACCGGCACGGGCACCTATTCAGTGTTTGGTCATCAAATGCGCTTTGATCTCATCCAGGGGTTTCCACTGGTTACGACCAAGAAAGTCCACCTGAAATCCATCATCCATGAGCTTCTCTGGTTTTTGCATGGCGATACCAATACCGCCTATTTGAAAGAAAACGGCGTGCGCATCTGGGATGAATGGGCAGACAGTAACGGTAACCTGGGGCCCATTTATGGGTATCAGTGGCGCTCATGGCCTGCGCCCAACGGTGAACACATCGATCAGATCAAGCAGATTATCGATCAAATCAACACCACGCCCAACTCACGTCGCATCATTGTTTCTGCCTGGAATCCGGCAGATCTTCCCGATGAAAGCATCTCTCCCCAGGAAAACGTGGCTCAAGGGCGCATGGCGTTGGCACCCTGCCACACCTTCTTCCAGTTTTATGTGCGGGAAGGGCGTTTATCCTGCCAACTCTACCAGCGTAGTGCTGATATTTTTCTGGGAGTACCCTTCAATATTGCCAGCTATGCATTGCTTACCATGATGGTGGCACAGGTGTGCAAACTCCAGCCCGGGGACTTTATACACACCCTGGGGGATGCCCATTTGTACAGCAATCACCTCCAACAAGCGGATGAACAGCTGTCCCGAACACCTTTTTCATTGCCCATAATGAAAATAAATCCAGAAATAAGCTCAATAGATGACTTTGCTTACGAAGACTTTAAAATCCTTGATTATCAACATCATGCAGGGATTTCAGCCCCCATATCGATTTAGCCCGGAAAATTCATGAATTACACGCGCCCTCGCTTGTATCTTGCTTTCACAAGGAATTTTCTTCAGTTGCACGCAATCCCTGATACGCGACGCCTTCAGAAAATTCCTTGTGAAAACAATCTCCTGTGCGATCATCACGTGAATTCAAAAAATTTCTGGGTTAGTTTTCACCGCTTTTGTGACAAGTTCCCGCTTAACTATTGATTTATATCAATATGCCCCCATGTGTATTTCAGTATATTAGAAACATATAAATTACTAATGCGACTGAATTGGAGGTTGCCATGTCTGAAGAAGTACTGAAACTCGATTGCGCCGAATGGCGTGAAGTAGCGGGAGAAAATCCCTCTGAAATGGAAATCGTCATTGAAATGATGATTGAGGCGGAAGAAGAGCTTTGTGTTGATCAAGCTGCCTGAGCCTAATAAACAGCAATTGAAGAAACCCGCCAGTGGCGGGTTTCTTTTTTTACCCGGATAATAGGCGTTATGACGACACCTACTATCAGCATCATCAGCGCCATGGCGCAAAACCGGGTTATTGGCAACAACAACCAACTGCCCTGGCATCTGCCTGCTGATCTGCAACACTTCAAGCAGATCACTATGGGTAAATCTATGATTATGGGCAGGAAAACCTGGGAATCCCTACCAGGATTGCTTCCGGGTCGCCCCCATATTGTGGTTAGCCGCAATCGTGAATACATCGCCAATGGCGCTACCCTTGCCCATTCTCTGCAAGACGCTATAAACCAGGCCGGCGATGTACCGGAGATCATGGTGGTAGGGGGAGCGAACCTTTATGCCCAGGCATTGTCTATTGCACAACGGTTGTATTTGACGACAATACACCTCAGCGTCGATGGCGATGCCTTCTTCCCTGAGTTTGACAGGGAAGCCTGGCATCAAATCCACCTGGAAACACATAAGGCAGATGACAAGAACCCATACGATTACGATTTTGAAACCTTGGAGAAAAGGCCATGAAGAAAGGCAGAGCAAAAAGCCTGGTCATGCAACGACAATACCGCAGCCAGGTAGTTCGGGACAAGACCAAATACCGACGTAAAACCAAGCACAAAAAAGCCCCCGTTACTGGGGGCTTTTTTGTGCTTGGTACAATTTGTTGGTTATTGCTTTTGGGCGCGTTGTTTGGCTTTGTTCAATTCGGTTTTCATTACTCCCACAAAAGAACTATAAGGTTGGGCTCCCACCAGTTTGCGTCCCCTGACTTTTTCCCCTGAGGTATCCGCAGCAATGATAAATGTCGGCGTCCCAGTAATACCTACGGATTTGGCATACGCCTTGTCAGCATCAATGGCTGGTTGATGCTTTTTGCTTGCCATACACGACTTGAATATCACCATATCCAAGGCAGCTTCTTCGGCATAACCCTCAATATCACTCAACGCCAGGTTTCTGGAATTGTTGATCATTAGCTCCCGTAGCTCCCAGAATTTTTGTTGGTCGTCTGCACATTTGGCGGCAAGAGCGGCATTATTGGCGTTGGAATGAAAATCCAGAGGCAAATCCATGCTGATGAATCGTAATTTGCCGCTGTCGATGTATTCTTTTTTCAGCTTGCCAAAGGTTTCATCATGAAAACGCTTGCAAAACGGGCATTGATAATCGGTGAACTCCACAATGACCAGTGGTGCCTCGGCATTTCCCAGAAAAGAACGTCCACTGAGATCGATATCCAGGTATTGGGGCACTTGTGGTTTCAGGGTGTTTTTCTGGGGCTTCTGCTTCTCCAACAAACTGCGGATTGCCCGCAACTCTTTGAGAATCGCCTCCCCTTGACTGCGGGTCATGGGCGCTTCATCTGCAATAGAGGCGGGGGGTATCCCGGCCAGAAAACAGAACAAGAGCGTAACAGTGAGTAATTTCATGGGGTTAATCCTGAATCAAATATAGAGGAATTCTGATTTATGCCATAGGGAACAAGGCGAGGCGCAACCACACCTACATCCAGGTAGGTGTGGAAGCTACGCACTTTAGGTGCGAGACCTAAGCTCACGAATAACTATCCTTAGTTACAAACACCCGCACCATCGCAAGTTCCAGCCGAACACGGCGTCCCGGCAGGACTTGGAGCGAAAACACAGCCCGCTGCAGAATCACAAAAACCAATGGTACACTCGTTTCCGTCATCACAGACCCTGGGGGAACCGTTACAAGCCCCAGAACCATCACACACATCACTTACCGTACAAAAATCACCATCATCGCAGGCTGCACCGGATAGTGCCGTATGGACACATCCTTGTATGGCATCACAACTGTCGGCTGTGCAGGGATTGCCATCATCACAATCGATAACAGCCCCGGCAACACAAGCTCCAGAATTGCAAACATCGCTTACCGTACAAGCATCACCATCATCACAGGCTGCGCCGGATA
>CAYXOS010000170.1:0-5641 GCA_964467115.1 uncultured Sedimenticola sp. | reverse complement strand
TTACTCCAACGTTTTTAACCCGGAAATTTCATAAATTCACGTGATGATCGCGCAGGAGATTGTTTTCACAAGGGATTTTCTGAAGGCGTCGCGTATCTGCGATTACGCGCAACTGAAGAAAATCCCTTGTGGAAACAAGAAACAAGCGAGGGCCCGTGTAATTTATGAATTTTCCAGGTTAACAGTCTAACCGTTGAACTATAATCAGCAGAAGCAACCAGTAGCCATTTTTATGAAAAAGATTATTTACAGCCTGTTTTTGTTTGTGTTCATTTCCTCGGCAAGCGCCAACAACTGGAATAAACCCAATCCATTCGTGGACATGATGCGCTCCATGCTGGATATATTTGAAATGATGCAGCTATACCAGAATTTTTCCGGACAAGTTGGTCATTCCTCAATGCCATATAACTTCCAGCAACAGATGCCCACTTCAGCACCCTTCGCCCCCGGCAACAACAGCACAAACAATAACCTGGAAGGTGCCTGGGCAAGTAAAAACCATATTCTATTGGCAATCAAACAAAATTATGCGCGCATGTACTGGGCAAAAGAACAGTATCAAGACTTTTACATGGAGGTTGTTGCCAACAATATTCGCTTCACCAGCGCTGACTCGGGACAAGTCCACGAATTCGAGTACCTGACTCGGGACAATCAACTGGCGCTGCGGGATCACCAGGGAAGAGTCATACAATTTTTCCGCATCAACACCAACAACGCACCATCCCCTATGACGCCTTCTGTGCCCACTCAACCCACAGCCAACTTCTGGGATCCTAATGTGCGCTGAGCAACAAACGCAGTCCAACCGCGACCAAAACCAGAGCAAAAAACTTTTTCAGTGTCGCCACAGGCAAACGATGCGCCAGATAAGCCCCCAGGGGCGCACTCAAAACTGCACAAAAACCAATCACCAACACCGCTGGCCAATACACAAACCCGCTACTGGCACTGACTGCCAAGTCTTTCCCGAGAAAAACAAAGCCCGTAGTTCCTGCAATAGCGATAGGTAAGCCACAAGCCGCCGACGTTGCCACTGCCTTGGGCATGGGTTTGTTCAGCCACACCAGGAAAGGAACCGTCATGGTGCCCCCACCAATACCTACCAATCCTGAAATACTGCCGATCAACAAACCTACGGATGTAAACACCGCACCCCCGGCAGAAGTGCGTCGGCTTGTTGGCAAGCGTGCAGCCAACATCTGGTATGCAACCACCAACAGAAACAACCCAAAAAATATTTTCAGCATTGACGTGCTGAACTGGGTGGCCAGCCAGGCGCCCAACAAGGCACCTGACATCAATCCCGGTGCCAGTTTTCTCACCATCGACCAATCAACAGCTCCCCGCTTGTGATGCGCCCACAAGGAAGAGATGGCAGTGGGAATAATAATGGCAAGGGAACTGGCAATCGCGATATGAGACAGATACTCAGACTCCAGCCCCTGCAGATGGAACAGAAACAACAAACCGGGAACGATGACCAGTCCGCCACCAATCCCCATCAATCCTGCCAGCACCCCCGCAAGTACCCCCAGGACAGCGTAAAGAACATAGTACAGATCCAACACCGCTAGAGTATGACCAGGTTATCCCGATGAATCAGCTCTTCTTCATCCATGTAACCGAGGATATTTTCAAACTCTTTACTGGGTTTGCCAGCAAGACGTCGGGTTTCATCGGCAGAGTAATTGACCAAACCCCGGGCGACCTCTTGTCCTGCAGTATTTACGCAAACCACCATCTCACCTCGAGAAAACTGACCGGCAACTGCGGTAACACCAACAGCCAACAAGCTGGATCCGGATTCACGCAAGACCTTGACCGCACCATCATCCAGCGTCAGCGTCCCATGGGCCTGCAATTGCGCTGCCAACCAACGCTTACGCGCCGCGTCAGGCTCTTGAGCGGGTACCAGCAACGTTCCCAGTGGTTTACCTGCGGCAATGCCCGCCAGGGCGTCCTCTTCCCTTCCTGAAGCGATTATGGTGGCAGTACCAGAACGTGCAGCCAAACGTGCAGCGCGTAATTTGGTTTGCATGCCACCACTGCCCAGACCACCCCCGGTATCACCAGCGAATGCATCCAGACGATGGTCATCGACTCGTGCATGCTCGATCAGTTTGGCCTGGGGTGAGGTTCTGGGGTCAGCATCAAACAACCCGCTTTGATCCGTCAGCAGAATCAGTAAATCTGCTTCGATAAGATTGGCAACCAATGCCGCCAGGGTATCGTTGTCACCAAAGCGCAATTCCTCATTGGCGACCACATCATTCTCGTTTACGACGGGCACCACTCCCAGAGACAACAATGTCTGCAAGGTACTACGGGCATTCAGATAGCGGCGGCGATTGGAAAGGTCATCATGAGTAACCAGCACTTGCGCAGTATGCAAGCC
Source organism: uncultured Sedimenticola sp. (assembly GCA_964467115.1). Taxonomy (GTDB): domain Bacteria; phylum Pseudomonadota; class Gammaproteobacteria; order Chromatiales; family Chromatiaceae; genus Thiolapillus. The sequence continues at coordinate 3,240 of CAYXOS010000170.1, read as the reverse complement.
GTGTTGCTGAAAACAGCTCTCCCATGCCTGAACCAGCCCCATTTGTCCAATGGCCGCTGCCGCCTGCAATTCGTGCAAACTGTCTGGGCGCACCGTCCAGCCCATACGACACATGCCTTCAGCAACTGCGCCGGAAGATACCAGAACCAGTTGGTTGCCTTGCTGCATCCATTCTGCCATCTGCTTGACCCAGCCTTGTAGCGCATCCTTGTCAAGCCCCTGACCTTCTGCAGTCAACAAGGCGCTGCCGATCTTTACTACCCAGAGACGGGTTTTGGCCAAACTTTCGCGACTAATCATCAGGACTGGGTAGGGTCGTAAGGAGCCTCTTCCAGGTCTGGCTCGCTACTTTCAGCCACAGCAAAAGACTCGATGTGTTGCATCAATGCCTGAGACAATTCTTCAACGCCTTCACCAGTAATCGACGAAATAGCAAACACCTTTCCTTGCCAGTTCAATTTTTCCAGCAAAACATTTTTCTGCTGTTCAAAATCTTCATCCAGCAACAAGTCCTTTTTGGTCAGCACCAGCCAGCGTTCCCGCGCTGCCAGATCACCCCCGTATTTTTCAACTTCAGCAACCAATTGCTGCACTTCTTCTGCGGGATCAATATAATCATCCATGGGCGCAATATCCACCAGATGCAACACCAGACGAGTGCGGGACAAATGCTTGAGGAACTGCAAGCCCAAACCAGCACCTTCTGCTGCCCCGGCAATCACCCCAGGAATATCGGCAATGACAAAGCTGCGCCCCTGCCCCATATTCACCACGCCCAGATTCGGATACAAGGTGGTAAAAGGATAATCAGCCACCTTGGGTCGGGCATGAGACATTTTTGCAATCAGGCTGGATTTCCCTGCATTGGGCATCCCCAGTAGCCCCACATCGGCAAGCACAATCAGTTCCAGACTCAGGTTGCGCTTCTCCCCGGGGGTACCGCTGGTTGCCTGACGTGGTGCCCGATTGGTACTGCTTTTGAAGTGGATGTTACCCAAGCCGTGTTTGCCACCTTTTGCCACCAGCATTTCCTGACCTTCAGCGAGAATTTCCCCAAGCACTTCATCCGTGTCCAAGTCTTTTACCCGCGTCCCTACTGGCACCCGCACATACAAGGACTCACCTTTGCGTCCATACATCTGCCGACTCATGCCATTTTGCCCACGTTCCGCTCGATGCAGGCGTTTGTGACGAAAATCGACCAACGTGTTCAGCCCTTCATCACCAACCAGGAACACATGTCCGCCATCACCCCCGTCGCCACCATCCGGGCCGCCTCTGGGAATGTATTTTTCACGACGAAAACTGACGCAACCGTTGCCGCCGTCTCCTGCCTCTGCCTTGATTATGGCTTCGTCTACAAATTTCATGATTCACATTATAACTGAGGAAAACTGCATAAACGAAAAACCCCGCCAGTGGGCGGGGTCTTTCAGAAGATCTTGCGATACCGCAATCAGGCAGAAACAACGCTCACAAACTGGCGATTTTTCGGGCCTTTCTTTTCAAACTTGACAACACCGTCGCTCAAAGCGAACAAGGTATGATCACGTCCGCAACCAACGCCTACTCCAGGATGAACCTTGGTGCCACGCTGACGAATAATGATGCTACCGGCTGTGATCGCCTGTCCACCATAGATTTTTACGCCAAGACGTTTCGATTCTGAATCGCGACCGTTTCTGGAACTACCACCTGCTTTCTTATGTGCCATGCTCTATTCTCCTCAACCCGCGCTGATGCCGGTAATCTCAAGTTCAGTAAACTGCTGGCGATGTCCCTGACGCTTCAGGTGATGCTTACGTCGCTTGAACTTGACGATGTGTACTTTTTTGCCTTTACCATGCGCCTTCACAGTCGCAGTAACCTCACCATTCAGGTAGGGAGCACCAACCTGAACATTGTCGCCATCGGCAACCATGAGCACTTTATCCAACGTTACGCTGGCACCTTCTTCGGCATTGATTTTCTCAACCTTCAGGGTCATGCCTTCGCTAACGCGATATTGCTTGCCCCCAGTCTGAATTACGGCATACATGTCTGCATGTCTCCGGTAAAAAATAACTGTGAAAACGGCTGGCCAAACAAGCACCAGCGGAAAGACGCGGGATTCTACCCAGATTCCTGCCCCAGGTCAAACAAGAATAGCTGATTTCTTCCAAGCCCTTGGCATATGATGCATTTACCTATAGCATCTCCTCCACCTATTTCTTGCTTAAATCACCCTGGCGAATTGATGGAACTTACTGCCATTCGAGAACTCATCGCAGACGACATGCAGGCAACCGACCTGCTGATCCTGGATCGTCTGCAATCTGATGTCGTCCTGATCAACCAGATTGGTCATTATATAGTGAACAGCGGTGGCAAGCGCCTGCGTCCCATGATTGTGCAACTAGCAGCCCTCGCCGTTGGCTACCAAGGTGGCTATCACGTCAACCTTGCGGCAATCATCGAATTTATCCATACCGCAACCCTGCTGCACGATGACGTGGTAGATGGCTCGGATATGCGTCGCAGCAACGAAACAGCCAACGCCGTGTGGGGCAATGCCGCCAGCGTTTTGGTGGGTGACTTTTTATATTCCCGTTCATTTGAAATGATGGTGGAAATTCAAAATCTACGCGTCATGGATGTCCTTTCCCACGCCACCAACCGCATTGCAGAAGGAGAAGTGCTGCAACTGCTGAACTGCAATGATCCTGACACCAGCGAAGCCCAGTACCTGGAAGTTATCACGCGCAAAACCGCGACCCTGTTTGAAGCTGGTTCCCGGTTGGCGGCAATCATTGCCGAGCGCCCAGAAGCTGAAGAACAAGCCCTTGCCGACTATGGATTGCACCTGGGCATGGCATTTCAGATGATCGACGATGCCCTGGACTATGGCTCCTCAGACGAAGATATCGGCAAGAACCTGGGAGATGATCTGGCAGAAGGCAAACCCACTCTGCCTCTGATACGCGCCATAGAAACCGGCACTGCCGCTCAACAACAACTGCTGAAAAGTGCAATTAAAAATGGCGGTGCCGACATGGTGGATGAGGTCATGGCTGCCATTGAATCCACCGATGCTATCGCTTACACTGCCCGTCGCGCCAAAGAAGAAGCGGAGCTGGCAAAAAAGGCACTGCAAGCACTTCCTGCTTCTGCCTACAGCAGTGCCCTCGCCGCTCTTGCAGATTTTTCAGTTCAGCGATCAATTTGAACAAAATCGGAGTGTAGCTCAGCTTGGTAGAGCAC
>CAYXOS010000169.1:0-5667 GCA_964467115.1 uncultured Sedimenticola sp. | reverse complement strand
AAAAAGTCCATGGAAGGGCTTTTTCAACATCCTGTTAACTCACGCTAGGTATTAGACGACAATTAGCCTGTCCGGCCAGGTGATAATTCTCTTGATCGGTTGAGAGCCAAGCCTGATAAGTATTTTTTTGCTCAAATGAGGAAAAAGGCTTACCAGGCAAACACATCAGGAAAAACTCTAGTCAGAAAGGTCATCCTCGGATAATTATGCGGGCATCAGTGTTCCCTCGGCTCGTCGTATTGAAAAAGGCAAAACCACAGAACCAAAGACGCGCACCTGGCAAACGCGTAAAGATCCAACTGCCGAGGCACGGGAATCCGATTTGATTCCCTTGCTGGAAGGAGAAAACACCAGAAAAAATCAGAATCCATCCGCGATACTCAACCAATCATTGTAATAGTCGCCAAACAACTTCCACGAAATAATGGGGGGGTGGTGATTTGCTCCTGGGAAGATCTGATTGATTCTGGCGCGAGCAGATTGCGTTGAAGTTCTTTCTATTAACCCGGCGACGGAATGGATAGCGTTCAGCTACCAACCCTTGTTCTCAAGCATTTCAGGCACGATCTGCTTGGTACAGAATAAACCAAAGATTCCTAAAAGTAGTCCGGCATCACATATCATTTATATATCATGTCTAGAATTCATACTAGGCATTTCAAAAATTTGACCTATTGAAAACACAGTAGCACTATTAACCCCAATATATTTTGGGAAAAGTAAGCTATTTACAGTGTTTTCCAAGATATTTCTAATATCCAATCATCCTACTCAAAGGGGACACCAGCATGAACAATCTAGCCCAGAACTTAGTCAACACCCAGAACAATCTGCAGCTCTCTTCCATCCCGGCAAGTGAATGGGAGTTTGTAGCCAATGACTGGCAATTCGAGCAATTGGATTGTCGCTATGACAAGAATCTGCATTTGATGAAATATTTGATGAACGCCCAACCTCGTCCGAACTTCTCCAGTGTGCTGTTACATAGCATTCAGCAATTCTATGCGCAGGTTGAGCACAGTTGTCAGACAGCACAACAAACTGATGCCAACAATGGTATCGACTATGTGGTAATGACCTCAGATGTTCCAGGTATTTTCAACCTGGGTGGCGATCTTGCGATTTTTGCCCAACTCATACGCCACAAACGCAAAGATATTCTGACCACTTATGCCATGGATTGTATCGATGCTTTGTATACCAACCACACCAATATGAACAGCAATGTAACGACTATTGCTCTGGTCAAAGGGGATGCTTTGGGGGGTGGATTCGAAGCTGCACTTTCTAATGACTATATTGTTGCGGAAAAAGGCAGCAAAATGGGCTTTCCCGAAGCCTTGTTCAACATTTTTCCAGGCATGGGAGCCTATAGCTTCCTCGCCAGACGTATCGCTCCAGCAATGGCGGAACGCATGATAACCAGCGCCAACCTGTATAGCGCTGAAGAATTATACGATATGGGAATCGTCGACATGCTGGCAGAAAAAGGGGAAGGTGATTTCGCCCTGAACGAATTCGTGCGTAAACATAAACGCAACTCTGTCACTCGCAAATCCATGTTGGTACTACGAGACAAAGTCAATCCGGTAAGCTATCAGGAGTTGAAAGAAATCGGTCTGCTTTGGGTGGACGCTGCCATGAGTATTGAAAATAAAGATATACGCATGATGGAGCGACTGGTTAAAGCGCAAAGCCGTAAGCTTGCTCAATAATGGGACATCCCCTCTGAGGAAAGCCTGTACTTTTTACTTCAGGCTTTCTTCAGGATGCGGGGGAATTCTATCAATGGTTGCCATCAGGAAACTGATGCACCGTAGCACTGCCACCTCTTTTATCCAGGTATTTCTGCAGTTTCTTCAATACTTCGGCATAGTGCTTTTCCACCGCACGAATAAGGTACCCGCCTCGTTCCAACAGTAGACTATCATCTGAGCGGCACATATCTCGCGCAGATTTTTCCAGGCGCTCCGCACCGATACCACCCGCAGAACCTTGTAAACCATGAGCGATATCCCTGTACTGAGAAAAATCCTGATTGCGCAAAGCCTGACGTAAGCCAACGACAGCCTGCTCAACATCAATGATGAATTTCTCCCTGAGCGTCCAGGCAATACTACTGTCACCACTAAATTCCACCAAACCATCCAAAAGTTCAGGATTGAATACAGGCGGTTCTGTACCCGTAGCAACTGATTCAGTATCAGCTTCTACAGATTGGTTGGCTTCCATGCTTTCTGGGGACAACAACGTTTCAATATTGGAGAGAAGCTGAATCGCATTGATAGGCTTGGTCAAATAGGCTTTTGCACCTGCTTCAAGTGCTTCCTGCCTCGCTTCAGGGGTGGCATTGGCAGACAATACTAAAAATGGCATACCTTCATCCACACCAAGATCCGTATATCGGAACGCACGAATCAGATCTGTGCCACTAAGACCCGGCATCTGCATGTCAACAATGGCAATATCAAACTCGTTTTCCAACAGAATGTCGAGTGCTTTCTGACCGTCTTCTGCAAGTGTCACCTTGTGACCCGCCCTTTCAAGTATAGTCTGCACCACCATTTGAACTGTTGGATTATCCTCTGCTACCAGAACATGCCGAGCCATCTTTGTTGACTGGGATCCTGAAGCAACTGCTCGCAATGGCGTGGCTGTTACCAACTTGGTCTGATTCAATACATCGTGGATAGCATTGAATAGCATGGGGCTGTTGAAATCAGCATCAATACTAATGCGACTATCGCTATTGGTAACGACATTTGTTGAATTCTGATCGAAGGAAATACAAGGAATCGGTCTCAAGTCCACGTCGGCACAACGCGCCTTCTCAAACTCTGGCATTGATATTTCCAGACTCTCTCCGTCTACTAACAACAGTTGGTATGCCTGAAAACCACCAGCACTTCGTTTCAATTGAGAAAAAGCTTCTACCGCTGAAGAGACCGTCTCAACACCGATTCCCCATCGATTCAATAATTCCCGTATCCGTTGAGTGGTGCCATGACGCGAAGAAATCAGTAACGTACTGGTACCTGCATAAACATCCATCTGCCGCAGATCATCCATCCCTTCCTGTTTGTCCAGGGATACTTCAAACCAAAACATGGTTCCCTTTCCGGGGACACTTTCGACATCGATCCGGCCGTCCATCAGCGCCACCAGTCGATGGGCAATAGCCATACCCAAACCGCTGCCGCCATAACGTCGGGTAGTGGAATCATCCGCTTGGGTAAACTGTTCAAATATATGACTCTGAAATTCAGGTTGAATACCAATACCGCTATCACTGACTTCAAACCGCAACTTCAACTTGTCTCCAACCGCGGCAAGCTGCTTGACTTCCAACCGAATAAATCCCTCTTCGGTAAATTTGATCGCATTCCCCAAAAAGTTAGTCAACACCTGGCGAATGCGTAAGGAATCACCAATCAGTGCGAATGGAATCTCTGGGGAAATATGGGTCGTAAACTGCAAGCCCTTGGAAACCGCCTGGGGACGAAACATCAATGCCATGCTGTTGATAAGCTCGTGAAGATCCATCTCCTGCTCTTCGAGAACTAATTTGCCCGCCTCGATACGGGAAATATCCAGGGTATCTTCCATCAACCCCAACAAGGTTTTTGCAGACACATTGATGATCCCTATTTTTTCTGCAAGTCGGTTGTCCAGGTCTTCCGCCATGAGTAGATCTGCCATGCCAATAATACCGGTCAATGGCGTTCTGATTTCATGACTCATATTAGCCAGAAACTGGGATTTTGCCTGGCTCGCCAATTCAGCGCGTTTACGCGCTCTTTCTATTTTGGTAAGCAACGAGGCAATATAGATAGGCACGGCAAGAATGGTAATAACCATGCCCCCCAACAACTGCCAATGTTCGCGCCAGAAAGGGTTCAACACGCCCAAAACCAATAACTCAAAAACAGCCAATAGCGCAGCGGCAAATAAATAGCGCTTTCCAAAGCGCACCCCAAAGCCCATGGTCACCCACAACAGAATACCGAAAAACATGATTCCGGTTTCTCCGGCATGCAGCACAGCAAATATGGTAATACTGAGATCGGAAACCAGGGTTGCCAGCCGTCGCCAAAGGGTACCTTCTTTCCAATAATGAAAGCTGGCAAAGACAAAAAAGGAAAAACTCAGATATCCAAGAATCAGGGTGGTTGTGAAACCAAGACCAGAACTATCTCCAGAAAATAAATCTACCCATAGAAAATAAGCACTAACCAGGGAAGTAATAATGATACGTGCAAAGGCTTGCTCCCACTCGTTTCCACCCGCCGAATCAGTAGGTCTCGAGGGTACCAGCAGCAAAGGGAGCTTGAGGAGTTTAGGAAGCGTCAAAAACCTATCCTTGATATTTATCGGGTAATTCGTCGTAGACCTTGCGAACCTGCTCTTCCCTGTCCATCAATGCCCATACACAATCCGGATCAAAATGAGAACCAGAATGTTCCTGGATATATTTCAGTGCTTCTGTACGAGTCCAGGCATCTTTGTAGGGACGAACAGTCATTAAGGCATCCAAGGTGTCGGCAACGGCAACAATACGTGCTTCCAGGGGGATTTCTTCTCCCCTGAGCCCATAGGGATAGCCTTTCCCATCGAAGCGCTCATGATGATGCAGGGCAATGCTTGCCGCCATGGAAAGATATTCTGACGAGCTGCCTTTGAGTATGTCGAAGCCGATGCTGGTATGGGTTTCTATAATGGCCCGTTCTTCTTCAGTCAAACGGGCAGGTTTGAGCAGAATCGCGTCAGGAATACCGATTTTTCCAATGTCATGCAACGGTGCTGCCTGTACGATCAAATCACAGGTATTCTCGTCCAGATCAAGACCATGGGCTATCTCCAGTGAATAGCGCGCCATACGAAATACGTGATTGCCTGTTCCCTCATCCCTGTATTCTCCTGCTTTTGCCAGACACATCAGAGTTTCCTGTTCCCGTGCCGTAGCCGCTTCTGTCGCCTTTGTCACCAGCCCCTGTAACATCCATGCCCTGTTTGCTGCCTGTTTCTGGTGCTGATGAAGTAACAACAGGTTGCGGCAACGTGCCTGACATTCATAGTGGTCAAAAGGACGAGACAAGAAATCTGTCGCTCCTGCCTCCAAAGCTTCATAGCGAACGCTTCGCTCATTTACCACAGTGACCACAACCATAGGCACATCTTCCGCCCCATCAATGGCACGGATTTCCTGAATCAATTCCACGCCGTTCATCTCTGGCATTTTATAGTCCGTGATCAACAGGTCGGGAATATTGGCCTGACAAAATTCCAATGCCCGATACGGGTCAGAAAATACCTTGCAGACAATATTTGGTGAAATACCGGAAATGATACTTTCAAGGATGGTACGTCCCGTCGCCTGGTCATCGACGATCACCACCGATTGCTTCTTGTGACCAAAGATGGGCGTAACATTTCCTTTGGATCTGGTCGCTGGTTTTTCCACAATTGTATGTTTTTTTTGATTCATATCACTATCCCTTTAGCCGCCGAACGACAAGCTATGTACGCTGGTATTACTATCCCCAAAGACCTGACTCATTTATTTGGTGAGCATTGCATCAGCGCCCTACGACACACCTGAGTTCTTTTCCGCATTCAGTAACGACCCAACAACAAGCCAGTTACTCTATAGGAGCCTGTCGGACTTAA
>CAYXOS010000168.1:0-5993 GCA_964467115.1 uncultured Sedimenticola sp. | reverse complement strand
CCATCATCACAGTCCTTGGGAGCATTCTTAACATCTTTTTCAACGTAAGCAATACCTTCCACCTGAGCACGAACGCGGCATGGAACACTACCGTTGATCGTCGCCTTGATTTTCCATTTTCCAGACTTGATGGTGGTTTGACCCAGAACCTGTCCAGAGGCTACTGAGTACAAGGTAACCTTACCGCCGTTGCTACCCTTGCCTTTGGTTTTTAACTGCGACTTTTTACTTTTCCACTCAGCTTCTTTGATGCTGAGTGAGTTTTGATCGCCATCATCATCACTACTGTCATTCTGATAACTGGCATTGATGACAGGAAAACCATCCGCCGCCACATATGCGGGGATGGTCAAACCTAACAACAACAATGCAATGCATAATTTTTGCCCATACAATATAAGTTTCATGGAAGTTCTCCTCCAAACCGGGTTGATTTCGTGAGTTAAAGTATCCAATATCAAGATTAAGGAAGAATTAAGAAACCCATGATGGGCATACGACAAGTTCACAAATTCACATATCCATGGGAATAATGAGAACCATTGCTCATTCAAATCGAAACACCTATGATTGGAACAACTTGACCGGAGACATAATGCGCCTGTTACATACCATGCTCAGGGTAGGGAATCTACACAAGTCCATTGATTTCTATACCACTATTCTCGATATGGAGTTAATTCGCCAACAGGATTATCCTGAAGGACGGTTTACTCTGGCCTTTCTGGGCTACGGCAAGGAAACAGAAAACACCGTACTGGAACTGACTCATAACTGGGATACTACTGACTATGACCTGGGAACCGGGTTTGGACATATTGCTGTAGCTGTCGATGACGTCTATGAGGCTACGGAAAAAGCCAGGCAGCAGGGAGTGACCATTCTACGCGATGCTGGCCCGATGAACGCAGGCTCTACCATCATTGCATTTCTTGAAGATCCAGATGGCTACCCGATTGAATTGCTCAATGAACGCCCCAGTGATTGTTGATGGACACGACGCCCTTTATTGTTCTTTCACTGGTTGCTGCCGTTATTGGTCTGCAGCTGTTTTTTCGCTATAAAGCCTTACAAAGCAAGGGAAAGTCTGTGTCTCCTTTGTTGAGCACAATCCCACAGATCGACACAAAAAAACCAGGCCTGGTTTACTGTTACAGTCCCAATTGCAGCCCCTGCAAAAGCATGTTGCCCAGCATTAATCAGTTGGCATCTGAAAACAACAATATACATAAGCTGGACATCCACCAACATCTTGAGCTTGCCCGGGCATTGGGCATCCGCGCCACCCCTACCACCCTACTGATCAACAACGGCGAAGTAACAAAGGTACTCTTGGGGGCAAAGAGCCTGAACAGTCTGCGCAAAGCGCTGGATCAGCAAACTTGATTCGCCCACTGCTAAGGTGGGTGGGAATGCTCTTGGGCTGGATAGAGCTGTTGTTACTTACTTTGTTGCTTTATCCGCTGTCTTTTGTCCCAATGAATCCCAGCATTCGCAAATGGTATACCAAAGCCTTCCGGCTTTGGAGCAAGGTCTGGGTAGATGCATTAGGTGTTGATCTGCGCCTACATCAACATTTCCAAAAACCACTGCCTGAACAATATATTCTCATTGCCAATCATCCTTCAGCTTTTGAAGATATTGGAATCCCATCCTTGTTTCCGGTACACAGCCTGGCGAAAATAGAGGTCAAAAACTGGCCTGTGGTGGGACGCATCAGCGCTGCAAGTGGTACTTTGTATGTAAATCGAGAATCCAGACAATCTCGCCAACAAGCCTCAGCAACAATGCTACAAGCACTGCAGCAAGGAAAAAACATTGCGTTATATCCTGAAGGCGGCATCAAGGGGAAGCGTCTGTACGACCATTTCCGCTATGGTGCTTTTGATCTCTCGTTGAAGAGCGGCATTCCCATCCTGCCGGTTTTTCTGCACTATGAAGCACAAGATGATTTCTATTGGGGGTCAGAAACCCTACCACAAAAAATTCGCGATTTCATGCTGAGCAACAACAATCGCGTGAACTACCATTTGTATGACGCTTTTTATCCAGATGATTTCTCAGACAAGGAAAGCTACTGCCAAACTGTGTATGAGCAGTTTTTGATCTGGCAAGAAAAGCACCTGGAGTAAAACCTCAGAATGGCAGACCACCACCGCCAGGAGGCATTCCACCAGGTGGCATCCCTCCCCCGCCAGGGAATTTTCCTTTCATGCCGCGCAGCATTTTTGCCATACCGCCACCTTTCATTTTTTTCATCATTTTTTGCATTTGCAAAAACTGTTTCATCATACGATTGATGTCCTGTACCTGAGTACCGGAACCTTTGGCAATACGGCGTTTACGCGCACCCTTGATCACGTTGGGAAACTCTCTTTCCTGGGGTGTCATGGAATTGATGATGGCAATAAGCTTCTTGATCTCCTTATCGCCAGCCTGAGCCTTGACCGCATCTGGTACCTGTCCCATACCCGGCAATTTGTCCATCATCCCCATGACACCGCCCATGTTTGCCATCTGTTCCATTTGCTCCTTGAAATCTGACAGGGTGAAACCATGTCCCTTGTGGATCTTTTTCGCCAGTTTAGCGGCTTTTTCCTGATCAACCTTCTGACTGATCTCTTCCACCAGGGACACCACATCCCCCATGCCCAGGATGCGTGAAGCAACCCGCTCAGGGTGAAAAGCTTCCAGTCCGGTAGTTTTCTCGCCAACCCCTAAAAACTTGATGGGTTTACCCGTAATCTTGCGGATCGACAGTGCTGCACCACCCCGGGCATCACCATCGGCTTTGGTCAGAATAACCCCGGTCAGCGGCAATGCCTGATTGAATGCTTTGGCGGTATTGGCAGCATCTTGACCTGTCATGGAATCCACCACGAACAGTGTTTCTACAGGACTGACGATTTTATGTAAGTTCTTGATCTCTGACATCATTTCGTCATCAATATGCAGCCGTCCTGCAGTATCGACGATGAGGACATCCATATGCGCCTTCTTGGCAGCCTTCAATGCAGCTTTGGCAATGGCTGCGGGCTTTTGGGCCGGATCACTGGGGAAAAACTCGGCACCGACCTCCGATGCCAGGGTTTGCAGTTGTTCGATGGCGGCTGGTCGATAGACATCAGCACTCACCACCATGACTTTTTTCTTCTCTTGCTCTTTGAGGAGACGCGCCAACTTGCCGGTACTGGTGGTTTTACCTGAACCTTGCAAACCCGCCATGAGAATGACGGCCGGGGGTTGGGCGCGCAGATCCAACGCCTCATTTGCCTCGCCCATGACCTGCACAAGCTCATCATTGACAATCTTGACCAAGGCCTGACCCGGGGTGAGGCTTTTCAGCACATCTTCACCCAAGGCCTTCTGCCTCACGTCATCCACAAACTCTTTGACAACGGGAAGCGCCACATCGGCTTCCAGCAATGCCATACGCACTTCACGCATGGTGTCTTTGATGTTGTCTTCTGTAATACGCCCTTGCCCACGCAAGTTTTGTACGACTTTTCCCAGGCGATCAGAAAGATTGTCAAACATGGTATTTCAGTCCGGTTTTGCTGAATATATCCGCGATTATATCGGGTTCAGAGATTTGATGCTGCCAGTAATCACTGGTGAACAATCAGAGCGTTCCCAGCCACATGACCAGGGGCAGTGTAAACATTGCCAGTAGCACTTGTACGGTAATCAGGTTTGCCATCAAGGGGGCATCTCCCCCCATCTGGCGGGCAAAAATGAATGATGATGCAGCCGTAGGAACTGCACCGGCAATAATAGCCACCATTCGTGCCATTCCCTGAATATCAAATATCCAGCACCCAAGCAACATCAAAGCTGGCATTCCCAACAAACGCAACAAAGCACCAAACACAACCAGTACCCGACGTTCCAACGCCAAACGTATATTCAAGCTTGCGCCAACGGTGAGTAATCCCAACCCCAGGGCACCACCGCCCAGAATATCGAAAACCGAGTACACAGCACCACTCAAGCCAATCCCAGACAGGTTCAACAAGGCACCAATGCCACAAGCAATGATGAAAGGATTTTTCAGTAACTTTTCCAGCACTTGCCGAAAATTACTTTCTCCACGACCAAAATGCGCCAACACCCAGACATTGATGACATTCAACGGGGGAATAATAACCGCCATGGTTATGGCCATATAGGTCACTCCCTCATCACCATACAACAGACCCACAATGGACAATGCAATAAAGCCATGCCAGCGGGTTGCTCCTTGAAATATACTGGTGAATACTGGCGGCTCAACCCCAAACCCACGGCGTAACAGCGGGTAAAACAGCAACAAAAGAAGACTCATGCTAGCAATGGCGAACAACAACGCCGCGGAAAAACTGGCCACCTGTGTTGCACCAATTTCTGCCGTTGCCAAAGTCTTGATCAACAACACGGGGAACAACAAGTAGTAGCAAAGATTTTCAAAGCTACGCCAAGCCCCCTCATCAAACAGGGTAAAGCGTTTTAACACCATCCCCGTTAAAATGATCAAAAAGACCGGAATCAAGGCACCAACAACAGAAAGTATCGACAAGGGATTTACTTCTTGATGTTTTTGTTATCACCCTGCATGGATGACAAGTTGCGAATGTAATCCTCTGCCAATGCACGATAGATTGGCTGAGGATTGATCAGTTTGGAAATCCCATCGGCAATCAACGCAACGGCCATGACCGGCAGCAGGATATTTTGATTGTCTGTCATTTCCATGATGATGATTACCGCTGTCAATGGTGTCTGTACCACCCCAGTGAAATAGGCAGCCATTCCCAGTAAGGCAACAGTAGATACACTGATGTCTGGCAGCCAACTTGCCAGTTCTGCCCCCATTCCTGCACCAATAGACAGGGAAGGTGCAAAAATTCCGCCGGGGATGCCACTCCAATACGACAATACCGTGGCGATATATTTGAAGAAGGGATAACCACCATTCACTTCTTCCACAGCATTCAAAGCAGACTTTGCCTCATCATACCCTGTCCCCCAGGTCTGCCCGCCAGACAAAACACCAATCCAGGCAAGGCATACACCAATACCTGCCGCCATGAAATAGGGATGAGCCACCCGAAACGGCTTCAAATAACGCCCACCGTACACCAGCAAGGCACTGAAGGAGCCTCCGGCCAATCCCCCGACGATGCCACACAACAAGACGGCTTCGAAGATCTGGGGGAAACTGATAGCCGTATCCACAGCCCCAAAATAGGCATAATTGCCGTTCAAAACCAAGGCGGTGATACCCGCAATAATTACCGCAGTAAATACCGTACCGTTGGTCTTTTCTTCAAAGCTCTTTGCCATTTCCTCAATGGCAAACATCACCCCCGCAAGCGGCGTGTTGAAGGCAGCAGCAAGTCCGGCTGCGCCACCCGCCAGAATCAAACCACGACTAATATCATGATGCGGAAAACGCGCAAACCGTGTCAACGCAAAAGAAATCGACGCCGCAATATGGATCGTCGGGCCTTCTCGTCCAATAGAAGCACCACTGAGCAGACCCAGAATAATCATCACCCCCTTGCCAAAAGCAATTCGCAAGGAAAGCAACCGATGACGCATATGTTTATGGCGTTTCAGGTGCAAAGCGGCAATTGCCTGTGGAATACCACTACCCTCGGCACCGACAAACAGATTTCGGGTCAACCAGATAATGATGACCAGACCAGCGGGTGTGATGATAAAGGGAAGCCAGGGACGATTTTCGATCAGTTGGTTGAAACTATGGCTCGCCCAATCACTGCCTACAGCAAGCAGGGATGCCGCCATGCCAACCAGAATTGCACCGATAAGAAAGACTGCCCGGGTACGCCAAACACGCCTGGACACCAGCTGTTTACCGGATTGTCGGAGCTTTCTGCGGTACATCTCGTTGCCAATTGAATAAAGATCAAGACTGCTTATTATGCGACCACTGGAGGGAATTACAATGATCCTGAGCAAATCCATGAAGTTATCCAGGCGAAATCAGCCCC
>CAYXOS010000167.1:0-5999 GCA_964467115.1 uncultured Sedimenticola sp. | reverse complement strand
GGGGATACGTACTCAATTTTTTGGCTGACGATACAGCAGGTAGATTGGCGCCAATGCTGCCGCTGCCAAGTAGCTGCTGACAAGAAACAGATTGTTGCTTGCAGGGTAGAAATAGAGGGTGATTGCCCCCATGCCAAAGCCCAGGGCAATGGCGGTCTGGGAATAGTAGCTTTTGAGAAACAGATAGCGGTGCGCGCTGGTGTGTTTTGCCAAGTCAAAGAAGCGTTTGTTGAATGCCAGACGAAAGAAGGAAGTGCAGAAGGTGATGAGAATCAGGCTGGTGAACAACCAGCCCAGGTTCAGTTGTTCATCCACACTGGCACGCATCAGCCAGGATAAACTGTAGCCAGTAACGGCGATAATGAAGATGCGCTGTGCAGGCAATCGGTCGATGCGGTTTTTGATCAGGTAGAAGAGTACGCTGAAACTGGCACCCAGCAAAATGACCAGTGCGCCCAATTTCCAGAAACTTTCATGGGCGAGCAGAAACAGGGAGATCATCCAGAAATAGCTTTCCAGAAACAAGAAAGGACCGTCGAGGAAGAATATGGGACGAGAGCCATATTCATCTTTGAAGTGCAGCAGTTGTTTGATCCCCAGAGGCGCGTCCTGGCGTAGCACCGCGGGGAGTTCCATGGGGACGGAAAGGAAGAAAAACGACGCCAACCCCAGTACCGCGATCAATACTGAGAGAAGAAATACCGAAAGATAACCCGCCTTGTCCAACAGCACGCCCCCAAACAATACGCCCAGTTTTACGATGACAACCACCACCACCTGGAAATTACCGAATTTTCTGCCGGTGCTGCCCTTGTCCAGGGTTTCAAAGAACAGGGCGCGTTGGGTAATCCAGAAAAAACAATTGTAGGCACCGTTGATCAGGGCAAACAGGATGAGAAAACTGTCGTATTCACTCAGGAATACGCTGCAAAGCAAGCTGATCTCGATCAAGAAAGAGAGGGCGATAATGCTGTTCAGGGTCAGGGTTTTGTGGATGCGATCCCAAAGCCACAAGCTGAGTACAAAACCGACCCCGGTGAGAGCGATAAAGGCGCTGATTTCGGCGGGGTGATAACCCTGCCGCCACAAGAATACCGGAATGAAAAACGGGAACAAACCAATGAGAAAGGAATGTAAACCGAGAAAACGATAAAAGTGGCGGCTGGCGGGAGAGAGTTTGTCTGCCATCAGAAAATGTCTTGCTGGTCGATTTCCAGGGCATCCAGGCGTTTGAAATGGTCACTCAGGTCTTCGGCTTTGCCATAGCGGGGGAAATCATGCATGGCAGTAAATGGGCGGGAATTGACTTCCAGAAAAATACATTTTTGTTGATTCCATGGGGTTTCGATGCCTGTTTCCATGATGACATCAATGCCCAGGATATTGGCATGGAACAATTCCAGTATGTGCAGAAACAATTGTTGGTTGATCCGGGGCAGTTGATCAATGGCAATGGTTTCCACTACCCCACCGGGGGCAAGAGAAATACGATTGAAGAGAATGATTTGTTGTCCATGCTCGGGAATGCTGTTGAAACTTAATCCCTGTTTTTTCAGATAGCGCCGAATCTGGCGATTTTTGGGGATGGGGTGGATAACAGGGTACAGTTCCATTTGTTTTCGTTGCCGATTTTCTTCATCGATCAACTCACCGATGCTGTGTTTTCCGTCACCGACAATGAAAGGGGGATAGCGGCGAATGACCGAAATAATGCTGTCATTGCCCACCAGCACCCGGTAGTTTTTGCCAAGTAGATATTCTTCCACCACTGATACCGGCCACCAGATTTTTACCATCAGCGCCGCTTTCCATAACTCACGGAAGTTATTGATGGGGAAATGACTGCCACGGGAAAAGCCTGATACATTGGGTTTGATCACCAGGGGAAAGCCGTGTTTTCTGGCAAAGACATGGGCTTTCCACGGGTTGAAAAATATCTTGCCCCGGGCATGGGGAATATCGTTGGCAGCAAACACATCCCGCGCCTGTGCCTTGGAACGACAGCTTTTGCGCACCTGCAGCGAGTTGTAGCTGCTGCAGCCGTGGAGGAAGGTCTTGTCGATCCAGGCGTACAGGGCTTTTTTCAAATAGCTCATGAGTGAACTCGGTAGTTGAGAAAAAACATGGGCCAAAAGATGCTTTTTCGTTGTTGGGTCAGTGGCACTGATTTGGTCAGCTGTGCCAATTTGTACATGGCATCACGAATGAATTCATGGCGTGTCTGCAGGGGAATCTGTTCATCCAGAAGATACAGCGGCATGGGCACGAACAAGTTGATTTCGATGATCTTGAATTCTCCCTTGAGCATGGCTTGCACACTGTCTGCACGCAGCCCAACCCGGGCGATACGGAAGGCAGGTAGTTGTTTCAGCTGTTGAGACAGCATGTGCTGCTCATGGCTGTTTAGTTGAATGCTCTTATGACGGGTATCGGGGTTGAGAATGCTGTTCACCGGCCAGCTTTCGGTGCTGTTGTTGAGGGTCTCGGTGACGGATAACACGCCAAGATCATCGCTTTCTGCACTGCGACGAATGCCAAAAACTTCAAATTCGCGTTTGCCTGGGGCAGCATTTTGCAACAGATAGGGAACCTTGCTGGCAAGTAATTCAGGGCGAAGCCGTTGCAGGGCTTCGGTATTTTCGGCAATTCTGATGCCTTTGGCATTTTGTCCCCATTCAGGTTTTAGAAATACCGGCCAGGAACTGGGCTGGCTGTGGTCGTCCAGGGGGATTTGAGACAATCGCCATTGCTCAGGAATGTGGGCATCCATTTCCAACTTGGAAAACAGTTTCTTGTGGTTGTTATACCAGGGAGCATTGAGCTGAAAATAGCGCCAGGGGCGTGCGCCAATGCGCACACAGTAGAGCATATACCAGAATACCAGACGAATACGCAGCATGATTCAGAGGAACCCTATAAGAAGGATTTTCCTTTGGAAGCATCATCGGAGTACACATGCAGGCTCAGGCTGGGGGCGAGGGCAGTGACACGATGAATGGCATTATCGAAGCGGTTTGCATCTCCGGCAGCATAAATATGTTGCCCTTTGCGCTTGATGATGGTGTCAGTGAGTACCAGCCCCTGGTCAGTTTCGCGATAATGTTCCAATTGCAGTTGCCCTTGCAGTACATAGACAAAGGCATATTGGGGATGGCCGTGAATGGGGGTGTATGCGCCCTGATCCCAGCGTGCCACCATCACTTCTGCGTGCTCATCATTGCGCAGCAAAATATTTCTGGAGTAGCAATGTGGTGCATGGGGGTAATTACCGCAAGGATCAAATTCGGCGCTCAATGCCAATAGTCTGTTCTCGTCATGCAGGTTGCTGACCAGGGCTTGCAGCAGTTGGCAAACAGCATCAGGTAGCTCGGCTGCCACGTAAGTTTCTGCGCTACAGGTATTCATTCAACAACTCGGTGCCTGTTGACACAACAGAAGAAAAGAAACGTTCGACGTCAGTTTGCCTGTAATCGGGGTGGGTAATCAAGAGTCTGAGAGTAAGCTGTTCATCGATGTAGGCAACACCGACCAGGCTGATGCCTTGACGGAACAAGCGTTGTCTCAATTCCAGATTGAAATCATTGCTGGAAATATTGTCAGGGGTGGTGAAGCGGAAACAGACATTAAATGATTCGCGGGGAACCGACATTTCCAGCTCAGTCGTACTATTGACCACCTTTTCGGCATACTCGCACAGGGAAAGGTAGTGGCGTACCCGCTGAGAAAACCCTTCCTGCCCAAAGTATTTCCAGTCCAGAAACCATTTCAGGCTGTCAACCCGGCGACCGCACTGCAACGAGGCTGTGCCGGTATCTAGTTCGGCGCTTTGATCTTCTTCCCGGAACAGATAGCTGTGTTCTCCAGCACTGCAGGCACAACGCAGGGTTCCGCGTTGCTGATTGAACAGCAATAAATTGCACATGAGACTAGTGCCCGGCATTTTGTGAAAGTCCCAGGTGAAGGAATCCAATTGTTCCACCCCGGGCAGGAAGTGTTGTTTCAATTCCTCATCCAGCAATGCCACACCTCCCCAGGCACCGTCTCCGTGTAGCCAGAAATTGTATTGCTTCTTCAATTCCAGAAGTGGTGGTAAAGGGTCATAAGCCCCTCTCACCGTTGTCCCCAGGGTGGCACAAACGAAAAAGGGTTGGTGACCTTGCTGCTGATGTTGTTGCAGCAGGCTCTCCAGGGCATCGATGCGCATGCGTCCCCGATCATCCACGGGAACCTTGATCAGTTGCTGTGTGCCGATGCCCAGCAGGTTGGCTGCCTTGTCCAGGGAATAATGTGAATCGGCAGATACAAAAGCGACCAGAGGTGCAGAATTGAACAGCCCTTGATCCTTGCTGTTCTCTGCAAATTGATTGCGGGCGGCGAGCATGGCGATCATATTGCCATTGCTCGATCCTGAGGTCATTTGCCCTTCACCATGCTCAAAACCCACCAGCTGCAGCATGGTGTTGAGCATATAATGTTCCATCAAGGTAGAGACTGGCGCACCTTCATAGGTACAGGCGGAGGTGTTGGTTACCGCGGTGATGATTTCACCAACGATGGATGGCAGATTGGCACCAGACCACATGCGGTTCAGAAAACCGGGGTGGGCGGTTTTTACCGAATGCTGGAGGTATTTCCCCAGCCACTGGAAAAGCTGTTGCCAGTCGCCATCGGCATTCTTTTCCAGTTCCAGTTCGGCAGCAAGCTCTTCCGGGGTGAGATAGTCGAGAAACTTCCCCTGTTTGCGTCCCGCATGATACTGCTCCACCAACGCCAGTAGACGTTGGAATATTGCTTCTTCATTCATGAATTATTCTGGATTTGGGCGGTGTTTTCGGTTGAGAATAAACAGAATGATACCAGACACGAGGATGGAAACGGCAGCATAGAAGAGGGAACCACCATCGCCCTTGCCTTCATGCAGCACTTCCACCCCCAGGGGAGAGGCAAGGTGAAAGAACACGGCGCCGCCCATTACGGCGCTTGCCATCAGCCCGCCAATGGCATGTATTTTGGCGCGGTTTGGCAATTCCAGGCTGGGTGACAGTTTGTGAGCAACCCAAAAAACAGCAGGGGAGATGAGGACGATGCTGGTAAGTAGTTCGAAACTGCCAACCCCATAGGCACCGTACTGGGAAAACAGAGCGCCAATGCCATTTCCCAGGAAGCCTTGTAGCCAGCCGCCTATGGTACTGAATATGTGTATGGTGTCGGGATGTCCGCTGAATTTGTAGAACAATGAGCTGAGGAAGACCTTGGCGATCCAGGCGACCAGAATCCAGCTGAGAATAGGGGTGATGCGGTTTTTCATAATTTAACTTCCTGTCTTATTTGATGACGTCAGGCCAATGATTGTTGGCTTCTCGAATCCAATGATCCTTGTCTTTTGCCCAATCAGCCTGTATTTTTTTATCATAATTGAGGTAGAGTTTGTCCTGATAAATGATCCACTGTAACGGATCACCTTTGGCAGTCGTGTCATGAGCCACAGCCCAGGCGCAATAGCCGCCATATTGAGGCATGTATTTCCCAGGATTGTTTTGGAACATTTCGCGGTGTTGTTGGGAAGAAAAATACCAATCAGCAGCTTTGTAGCGTAATTTGAATTGCGGTTTGCCTTTTACTGGCTGACCTTGGGTAAAATAGCTTACTGGGTCATATCCGCCCACGGCGCTGTTACTGAAAAATGATGTGTAGATCGGTGCTTCAGCCCTGGCGGTGGTGATAAATACCAGTAAACTGAACAGCAGGATCGATTTTGAGCTACCCATGTAAATACCTGTTTTTTGTTTCGGTCAGCCATATAGACCCGGAACTTCCCATGCTTATTTCTGAAAAACTTGCCTGTTTTCCATAAAAAAATGCGTTTGGTGCTTCACTTTCGTGGGAAATCTAGTAAAATGCCGCGTTTACCTTGATTCGGATTTGTTTCGAGTCGTTGGATTACATTGAATTTTAAGGCTTTTAATCAATATGGTTACCATTCGTCTTGCCAGAACCGG
>CAYXOS010000166.1:4382-6014 GCA_964467115.1 uncultured Sedimenticola sp. | reverse complement strand
GCCTTGAACTGAACGCTTTTTCACCACAATCTGCTCGCGCCAGAATCGATCAGAGCTTCCTTAGGGGATGATGCTGCCGGCAAAAACCGCTGGGGCTTGCGCCCTGAATCCCGGGCGAAGTTCCAGGTTTTTCGCAATCAGTTGCATATCGCCACTGGCGGTACTGACCACGATATTTTCTGCTGACAAGCTTAGATTCGCCTCGCAAATGAACAAGTTGCTGATTGCCAGATCCGATAACTGGATGTCGTTGCCGGAACATCCCGGGGTATTGGAAGTCGCATTCTGAACGCTGTCCACCAGTTCGGTATAGAAAGTATTCGGATTCTCAAACAGGGTTTGGAACTCACTGACCTGGGAAACACTGGCACTGTCATTGAACAGATCCTGCAAGTGACCAAAGGCAAGGGGTTGGTAGCGAAGCTCGGCCTCCACACGCAACATCTCGCCATCGGCGATGCCTGCTGCTGATAAGTCGATACGGTAGCTGATGTCGTCTTGTCCAGCAGTAAAATCCGTATCAGCTGCCGCCAGCCCCCGTACCGCAACATCAGAAGGCGCACTGCTTTTGTCGAACCCCTTGGGGAGCAGCCGATTGTCTTTAATGTAGCTGGCAGCGCGCAACAGGGTATGAGTAACCTGTGCATCCGTGTTTTGCATAATAGGTTCATACACCTGCACCTGACCCGGATCAGTGATGATCTGGTAATGAGGCTCATAGGTGCTGCTGTCACTGTCTGTGGCAACGCCGCTGATACTTCCGTTATTCCCCTCAACGCCTGATTCAAACACAATGGCGTTATCAGCAACTTTTCTCACCAGAAAATGAATATACGCACGGCGAGAGGGATAACCAGTGGGGAATTTATGTCCACTCAGGTTTGATACACGCAAATTCACTTCCAGTTGCTGGTTGGCCACCACAACCTGATTGATGGCAATACTGGCTGCCTGACGTAAAAAACTCCGGGTGTCCTGAATGCTACTGTCGAAGCCAGTGGCGCTGACCCCAAGCTGGAATTTATTGCGGTTGAGGATATCCAGCATCACGGTATTGGCGCCAAAAAATTTATGCTCAGAAAATCCGGAGTGTGACGGCTGTGTGCCTGGACGGCTGGCAATGGGGACGGGTTCCAGTACCTTTTGCATGTGACAGTCCTGGCAGGATTGTGCCAGGGGACGGCTGTCTTCATAGTCACTGTGTTTCCATTCGCTATAGACCATTTGCTCGGGAAACTCGGACTCAGGCGTGCTACTGGCCGGCATGCCGCTGGCATCCACAAAAGGTGTTTTCAGATCATGACAGGTTGCACATTGCTCTGAGGTACTCGTATGGGCACCAAAAACCGGCTTGAAATCAATGGTGTTCTGCATGGGAATGGGGTTTACATTGAGATACTGTCCATACATGGGGCGGTCAGCAATCGGCGTACCATCTGCTACATAATCAGCAATGGAAAACTTACCGGAAATACCATCCAGACTACCCAAAAGCCCATTATCCTCAATTTGATGACATAAGGCACAACCCACGCCTTCCATTGCCATATCAAAGTAATTGCCGTTGCTTGCATCCAGGAAACCCAAGTTCGTACCCTGGGTGAAGATTTGTGGTGCTTTTCCTTCCTTGAT
>CAYXOS010000166.1:0-4282 GCA_964467115.1 uncultured Sedimenticola sp. | reverse complement strand
GCATTGCCAGACTCAGCGGCATGGAGATGGGAAAATGATAATAAGATGGCAGTGATAATCCCAAGCTGGCATACAGCTTTGCTACGGAATCGTTTGTTGAAAGCTTGGATTTTGCTCATTGAATACCCCCTGGGAAATGAAAAAACTGCTGCCTTTTTCAAGATCTTATCGTCTGAACAGGTCGAAAGGTGTTGAAAATTGTAAGAATTTGTAAAGATATGTGCTTGACCGGGATAAAAGCTTAGGGTTCCCCTGGGAAAATATACACAAGCCACTACACTTACAGGTAACCGCCAGGATTTCTCGAGAAAGAATATGCTACGAAAAATAGGGTTGTATGCAGTAATAATGATGCTGGGTTTTTCTTCAGCCAATGCTGGAAAAATCGTCAATACCCCATATACCGCACCGAAGGCCGTATTCGATTTTTATTTTGATGACCCACAACATATCAACAGTGCGTTGTACTGGCTTCGTTCTTACATGAATCCGTTGATGGAAGCACCCTACGATATGGCACCCGAGTTCATGGATCTGGTGGTGGTCATCCATGGCACAGAGATCGTGACCGTAGCAAAATCCAATAAGGCAAAATACACGGAAGCAGTAGGGCGTATGTCATACTACGCCAGCCTGGGGGTAAAGTTCCGGGTATGTGGTCTGGCGGCAGCAGATTTTGGATACACCGCTGCTGATTTTTACGACTTTATCGATGTCGTTCCTTCAGCTATTACCGAATTGGGCTACTGGCAACAACAGGGGTACGCCATTATCACTCCCACCATTTTGGAAAAGAAATATTCCATTGAGGAAATTCGCTGAGTTGTAAGTAAATACCAAGGGAAGCTCTGACCCCTCACAGGTGACCTCTCACACGAGTTCATGAATAGATCAGTGCGCTTCTATGGTATCTTTGCTTCCATATTCCGTATAACGTCTGGAGCTAATCACACCCCATGGTCAGCATCGTTTCTCATCTTCCCGACAAGGGCAGTCTGAACCAGGAGCACCTCACTGCCTGGCTGGCGGCACTTGCTGCGCATCGTAGCCGTGAAGACATACACAAATTGTCTCAGGCTTTGGATGTCATCCGTCATGTTCATGATGAAGAAACAACCCTTGGTGATATTCAGCACCAACTGGCTTTGGTACAAACGGCAGATATCCTGGATCATCTCAATCTGGATACAGAAACCCTTATCGTTGCCTTATTTTCTGATTTACCCAGTGGCGAACTGGAAAACATTCAGGAATTTGGTTCTCGTGTGCAATCCATGTTGCGTGATCTGTTGCGCATCCGCACTGTGGCTGTCACGGGTAGTTCAGATACCAGTGACAAGCAAAGTGAAAATCTCCGTCGTATGTTGCTGGGGCTGGCGGATGACGTGAGGGTGGTACTGATTGTATTGGCAAAACGTCTGCAACTGATGAGAGTTCTCAATCATCTTGAGCAAGAAGATCAGCAGCGTATTGCTGGTATCACCTTGAGAATCCATGCGCCTTTGGCAAACCGTTTGGGCATCTGGCAAATCAAGTGGGAACTGGAAGATCTGTCCTTGCGAACCCTGCATGGTGATGCTTACAGGCAGATCGCCAAGGCATTGGAAGAAAAGCGGGAAGAGCGGGAGAAATTCATTGCCCAGGTTATCGAACGCCTGCAGCAGCAATGTGCAACCCATGATATTGCTGCCGAGATCTCCGGGCGCCCGAAGCACATCTATAGCATCTGGAAGAAAATGCAGCGTAAGGGTGTGGATTTCAGTCAGATTTTCGATGTTAGAGCTGTACGCGTACTGGTGGATACTGTTGCCCAGTGCTATGAAGTTTTGGGTATGGTGCACGGTAGTTGGCAGCCAATTCCCAAGGAGTTTGATGACTATATTGCGCATCCCAAAGCCAATGGGTATCGCTCCTTGCATACAGCCGTTATTGGAGACGACGGCAAACCCCTGGAAATCCAGATTCGTACCCGAGGTATGCATGAACACGCAGAATGCGGTGTTGCCGCGCATTGGCGTTACAAGGAGGATGGCAAGGGGGGGGATGCCGAGTTGGAACGCCGTATCGAATGGATGCGAGCCTGGCTGGAACAATCAGACGATGCAAACCCCAATGCTGACGAAGCCGATGCGGAATTCGAAGCTCAGCGCATATATGTGCTGACCCCGGATGGCAGAGTGGTGGAGCTGCCGCGGGGCGCTACCGCCGTGGATTTTGCTTATGCCATCCATAGTTCGGTTGGGCATCGCTGTCGGGGTGCCAAGGCAGACGGAAAGATGATCTCCCTGACCCAGCCCCTGGAAAGCGGCCAGACGGTGGAAATCATCACCGTAAAAGAAGGGGGACCAAGCCTGGACTGGCTCAATTTCAGTTCGGGATATGTAGCGACCTCTCGTGCGCGAAACCGGATTCGGCACTGGTTCAAACGCCAGAATTTTGATCAACATGTGGCACTGGGAAAAACCAGCCTGGACAAAGAGATCAACCGCCTTGGCGTCAGCAAACCCCAGCTGGAAGCTTTGTTGGAAAAATACAATTTCAAAACCGTAGATGATCTCTTTGCCGCCATTGGTCGCGGCGAAGTATCTGCAGCGCAAATCGCCAATTTGCAAGTTGCCGACCCGGAAAAGGATGATGATCAGGAAATCACAACCAAGGCAGAAAACCGTATCAGCCAGCACAGCGGAAAAGGCGGTCAGGTTGTGGTGCAAGGGGTTGATGATCTCATGACCCATACGGCGCTGTGTTGTAAACCCGTGCCTTATGATCCCATTGTTGGTTATATCACTCGTGGAAGAGGTGTGACCATCCATCGCCAGAGTTGCTCTGTGGTAAAGCGGCTTGAAGCAGAGCAGGGCGAACGTCTGATACCGGTATCCTGGAGTGATGAGCAGCCCAAAGGTGCCTTCCTCGTGGATGTAAAGATCTACGCTCATGACCGCAAGGGCTTGTTGCGAGATATCAGCTCGGTGTTTTCCAATGAAGAAGTGGATGTATTGGGCGTAAAAACCCATAGTGACAGAAAAAAAGATATGGCGAATATGCGCTTTACAGTGGAAGTCAGTGATATGACCCAATTGAGCCGCGTACTGGAAAAATTGGCGCAAATTCCTGATGTTGTGGAAGTGCGTAGACAAAATTGAGGAAAAGTTTGGACAGGCTTTGTCCAGTTGTGCTAAAAAGCTTGGGTAATAAGGGAAATAACCGTTTTGGGGGCGAAAAAGCACAATGACACTACAAGGCATGAAGTTGCATTTACTGTTGCTTGCGATTGCCAGTTCCTCTGGTTATGTGTTTTTTTATCTGGCATCGGATGCGGATGGCATTGCCTTCAAACAGAATCTTGCGCACTGGAGTCGATTTGTTATTGAAACACCCGCAGAGCATAGCTCGCCTGTCAGTACCCAATCACTACAGTCTGTTCCCAAAATAGCGGTCGAATCCCCTCATTCAGTGGACACCCCGATTCTTCTTTCCGGCAGTAGCAATTCGGCAATGCCCCTGTCCACAACCAATCTATCCAGGGTGCAGCAGAACTCCTCGCAACCTGAGATAGTGGCATATTCCCGTATTGAAGCTGATGCCCAGGTTGATACTGCAAATACCCGTCAATCGACAGTGCTGGAAAACCCCCAAATGTCGGATTCAGTCAGCAATACCATAGCTGATGCTGATGACAATGGTCGTACTGACAAGTCGATACTGGCTTTCGGGAAGAACTATGACTACGGCAAAGAAAACAACGTCTTTATGGATACGAGTCTGTTGGTAACCAAAGGGAGTCAGGGCGATGCCACCAACCGTGCCCTGACTCCTGGTACCGACCCATCCTCTCGCTCTTCAGATACCGATGCCCAGAGCAGTTTGCTACGATCTGAAACGACTGCTGGCTTGATTTCTCCGGGAGAATCTTTCGTCGGTGAGATCAATCTTGCTGCCCGTGCTTATATTTCCAACACCCTGGAATTTCATTATCAAATGAAAGTGGGGTTTGTTGTCGAAACTCCTGATACCGAAGTGATGATCTACGCCTTGGCATCCAGCATCGAAGACTATGGTGTGGCATCTCCAAATCTGCCACCAACATTTCAGGTTTACGATGCGGCAGGACAACTGGTTGTGAGCAGTGCTGATGCCATTAGTACCCTCGATCAGTCAGGTGATCCTGCAGTCGTACATGTATTTGCACCCGGTGCTTATCAAGTGGTGGTATCTGCTGCCAAGGGTAGTGCGGGTGAGGTGGTTGTTGGAATCAAGGATTATTACTCTGTACAGGTTGAAT
>CAYXOS010000165.1:0-6101 GCA_964467115.1 uncultured Sedimenticola sp. | reverse complement strand
TTAACAGGCTTCTCATCACCCATATCCCAAATACGATCAGAACAAACACCCCGCCGCCAATACCGAATATCCATAACACAGGGTTAACCCGGGTTTCCAGTTCGAACAACTGGCTGGCAAGGAGATTTCCGCTAAAACTGGCAAGGGTGGCACTAATGAATCCAGACAAAGCCCCCAGCAAGCCAAATTCAACCATGACGCTTGCAAGAATCGTCGTCGAGCTTGCTCCCAGGCTACGCATCACAGCAATTTCTGTTGCTCGCTCCTGTCGGGTGATTTGCACTGCGCTCATCAACACCAGTAACGCCGCCAGCAAGGTAAACAGGAACACCGATTCCACCGCCAGCACACCCTTGTCCATGATGTTGCGGATGCGTTGGATCATGGCGCTGATGTCCAACATGCTCACCGCAGGATAATCAGAAGACAGCAGGCGTCCCAGGGCTATTGCCTGCGCATCATCCAGATAGACACTACTGATATAGGCAACAGGTAATCCTGTCATGAGCGCGGCATTCCCTTGAACAAAGAAATTGACGTGGAAGGAGTTCCAGGCGACATCCCGCAAGTTGATGACTTTGGCACTCAGGGACTGTCCCCCAATATCGAAGCTCAATATGTCACCAATCTTGATTCCAAGGCGTTTTGCCAAGGTTTTTTCCAAACTGAAACCATCCTGATTTTGCCAGGAAACCCCCGCTATTATCTTGTTGTCAGCGGGTAACTGGTTAGAAAATCCCAGGTTGAATTCGCGACTTGCCAGGCGTTGGGTGTTTTTATTCTTGTAGTCTTCAGCCTTGACCAAACGACTGTTGATCCGTGTCAGGCGACCGCGACTGCTGGCATACAGCCCGGAAGAATGAATCTGATGTTCAGTGAACCATTGTTGTAAACGATCTTTTTCATCCCCTTGAATGTTGATCAGAAAATAGTTGGGTGTTTGTTCAGGCAAACTTTGTTGCCAGGCACTGAGCAAATCTACCCTGACGACAGCCAGCAACAGCAGCAGGGTGATGCCCATGCAAAAACTGAATACTTGCCACAGGGTAAGACGGGAATTGCGCGTCAAGGCGGCGCAGCCAATGCCCCAGAATCCGGGAAGCTTGCGCAAGGGTTTGATTGCAATCAATAGCAATGTACCCAGGGATATAGAAAAAAGCGCGATCACCCCCAGCAAGCCCAACATGATGGCAGCCAGTTTTACATCCTCTACCTGCCAAAATACCATGCCGGAAAATACCAGCAGGCTGGTTGCCCATATGAGCCAGGTGTTTTTGTCGGGCAGTTGCAGTTCACGTCGCAATACGCGTAAAGGTGGTACTTGCCGTATGCGTAGCAAGGCAGGGATAGAAAACCCGAGGCTCAATACCAAGGCATAGGCGGTGCCCAGTAACCCTGCCTTCCAGCCTGGCTGGGGCAAATACTCGCCAAACCATTCACCAATAAGAATCGCCAGCACCCCCTGCCCCAAATAGCCAAGAAGTATTCCCAGGGAGGTGCCCAGCACCAGTACCGAGAGCAGATTACGCAAATGAAAAACCAATGCCTGCCAGCTGCTCATGCCAAGGGTACGCATGATGGCGATGCTGTCCATATGTTGTTGAACATATTGTCGCGTGGCAAGCAATATGGCAATGCCTGCCAGTAGACTGGCGCACAGAGCGGCTAACTGGGGAAACTGTTTTCCCCGTTCCAGGGCGCGTCGCATTTCGGGACGGGCATTGTTGATATCCAGAATACGAGCGCCTTTGGGTAGTCGCTGTTCTAACCAGTGACGGTAATCTTTCAGTGGTTTGGGCTCACCAGCCAGCGCCATTCGATAGCGGGCGCGACTGGCGGGTCCCAGTAAACCGCTTTGTTGTGCATCTTCGATGTTCACCATCATTCTAGGTGCGAACTGGAACAGGCTGCCGCCCTGGTCTGGCTCCTGTTTGATTATGCCGCTCAACTTCAATTTCATCTCTCCCAGGGGAAGATTGCTGCCAAAGGGGAGACCCAGTTTGTGTTGCAAGCTGCTGCTGATAAATGCTTCCCCGGGTCTTGGTCCTCGGGGGCTGAGGACGTCAGCAGTTTTCACGGAAAAAGTTCCGCGCAGGGGGTATTGTTCATCCACCGCCTTGATCTGTACCAGCAACGGTTTGTCAGCATGAAAGATGACACTGGGAAACAGAATTTGTTGGGATATGTGCAAGCCTTTGCTTAGGGCATGCTTGATCCAGGGAGAGGGGACAGGCTCGCCCAGTTCGACCACCATGTCTCCTGCCATCAATGCAGCGCCTTGACCTGCCAGAGATTGTTGTACCCGGTCTACGAAAAAAGTTACTGAGGTCAGTGCCGCGACGCCAAGAATCAGGGCGAACAGCATCACCCTGACTGTGCTGTCACGCCACAATTGTTGCCAGCTTGCCATCACGTGCGCTCTTCTCTTATTTTTCCATCTTCAAGATGACAGATGTAGTCACATCGAGCCGCCAGGGTTTGATCATGAGTCACCAACAGCAGTGCGGTGCCGCACCGATCCCGAAGATCAAATATCAGATCCATGATTTGCCGTCCGGTGTTTTGGTCGAGATTGCCCGTTGGTTCATCGGCAAACAAAATTTTTGGGTCACCGGCAAATGCCCTTGCCAGGGCGACTCGCTGTTGTTCACCCCCTGATAATTGCCGGGCATGGTGTTGCATGCGTTTTTCAAGCCCCACATCCACAAGCAATGCCTTGGCTGATGCTGTGGGGTTCTTGCCAGCAGCAAGTTTCATGGGCAGGGCAACATTCTCCAGTGCACTCATTCCCGGAATCAATTGAAAAGACTGAAAGACGAATCCCACCTGACCCAGTCTCAGTCTGGCTCTTTGATCTTCGTTCAAGCCCTGAGTGTTTTGTCCCAGGAGTGTAATTTCTCCGCTGCTGGGTAAATCCAGGGCTGCCAGCAAGCCGAGCAAGGTTGATTTGCCAGAGCCAGAAGCACCCAATAGCGCAGTCGCCGTATGTGAATTGACATGCAGGTCGATGCCGGTGAGTATAGGCAACTCACTGCCATCCGGGGCGACCACAGTTTTTTTGACTTGTTTTGCTGCTATGAGAGTCTTCATATTTTTTTCGCTATTGATGTTCTTTTCAGGGGTTGCCCGAGCTGCCGATACCCCTGTTATTCTGGTGGTCGGTGACAGTTTGAGCGCAGGCTATGGCATCGATCAGACCCAAGGCTGGGTTCAGTTATTACAGCACAAACTCGATACCCTGGAGCAACATTATCGTGTGGTCAATGCCAGTATCAGTGGCGACACAAGCCACGGTGGTCTCCAGCGCTTACCCCGGATTCTGCAAAAATGGAAACCCAGAATAGTCATCATCGAGTTGGGTGGTAATGACGGCTTGCGTGGCTTGAGCCTGAAGAGTATGACCGGCAATCTGGAGAAAATGATTCAGCTCAGTCAGCAATCCGGGGCGAAAGTATTGTTGCTGGGGATACGTTTGCCGGCAAACTATGGGAGGCGCTATGGTGAACGATTCAGCAGTATTTATCCCGCAATGGCGGAAAAATATGATGTTCCCCTGGTTCCCTTCATGCTGGAATCCGTCGCAGACAAAAAATCGCTGATGCAAGCTGATGGCATTCACCCCAGAGCATCTGCCCAATCTATTGTTCTGGGAACTGTGTTCGAATATCTGCGACCGCTGTTGTGACAACAAAGTGCTTCATGGCAATATGCTGGCAACTGTCTTATGGTTTTGTATTCATGGTTGGTTTGAAATGCGTTCACCTGTTGTGATGTTTCCTCAGCTGATGTTGCTGTTGTTACTGTTTGTTCCCATGGGGCTGCAGGCAGAACAAATTGTGGCTACGGATGATTTCGAGACGGGTAATTGGCAGTCAGGTCAGGGGTGGGCTGCATCATGGCGTCCTTCTGCTTCTGTGGAAAGGCTGAAAAGCAGCGAGGCTCATGGCGGGATATATCATGTTCGTCTGAGCGGTGGTGGCAATGTTGGTCTGACTCGGCGCTTGGATCTTTCTGCCAGACAAGGCGTGCGCTTGCGCTTCTGGTATCGCCTGGAAGCCATTGGGGAAGATGATCAGGTGCTGGTAAGGGTGAACGATGGTAACTGGCATCAGGTTCTGCAACTGGGTGGCAATGAGCCTCAAGGGACGTATCACCAGGCGGATCTTGATCTTTCCTCTTTCAATATGGCGAAAAATTTCCGCATCCGATTCGAGTTGCATGGAGAAAACCCCAAGGCGCACCTGTACTTGGACGATGTGCAGTTGATCGAAGCTGAGGGCAATCTGGGTGTAAAAGACAAGCTCTCTTTCTATTGCGACTGGGAAAAAGAGATCACGGGGGGCAAATGCTGGGATGAACTGAATAGCGGCGGCAAGGGGCGCTTCACTCGGGTGACAGATCCCGTGCGTGAGGGACGTTATGCGGTGCGGGTGGAAGTTCGTCCAGGGGATGATCCCTTCCATTGCCAGGGTTGCGGGGAACGGGCAGAAGTTTCCTATATGCGTGATGCCAATGGTCAGCCGATTCTCGAAGACCTGGGCAGTGGCGTGAAGTTTTATGGTTTCAGCCTGAGGCTGGAAGAGAACTGGCAGCCTCCTGAGGCGACAGATGATGGTCTCTGGGGCATAGTGTTCCAACTCCATGGACCGGATGAGAACAACGCTTCCCAGTCAATTGCCCTGGATGTGACTGGAGACGGATCGGCGGACAACGAAGGCTTTAATATTATTCTGCATGGGGGAGATTTGGATGACCCGGAGCATTCCCTGCAATGGGCGGCATTTCCCCTGTCCGATGCACGGCTGAACAAAGGGCGTTGGGTGGATTTCATCCTTAAGATCAAGTTTGCTGCAGATTTCACCGGTAGTGTTGATGTATGGCGACGGGATCAGGGGCAGGAGGGCTTCCGTCACGTACTGGCGTTGGATAAAGTGCCTACGCTCCAGTATCGCAGCAGCGTAAATCAGGGTAGGGTTGGACCCCATTACTGGCAGCATGGCTTTTACCGCCCCAAGCAGAAGCAGTTGGTCAATGTCTTGTGGCTGGATCGGGTCATGCGCGGCAGTCGCCTGGCAGATGTGAAAGCTGCCATGCAACCTGTCACCGTCGCCAAACTCGCGCCTGCAGCCGATGATGGCATCTATTTTGCTGCCTTTCCGGATTTTGGGGAAGACGAGAATATCGTTACCCAGGCGCGCATCCGGGATTTCGAGGAGTTGGCGCAGAAGAAAATTACCTGGGCAGCTTTTACTCAGTATTGGTTCGAGGGCTTGGAATATCCACGGGAGAAGATTCATATCATCCATGATAGCGGCGTGTTGCCCCTGGTGCGCATGCAACCGCGCAGCACCACCCGAGAGTATGTGCGTGAAACCCGCTTCACCATGGAACGCATCATCAACGGGGATTTCGACCTCCCCTTATCCCGCTGGGCACAGGCGGCCAGGGCAGATGGTATTCCCCTGCTGGTGGATTTCGGGGTTGAGGTCAATGGACAATGGTTTCCCTGGAATGGCTATTGGAACGGCGCTGGCACCATGGATGGCTACGGTGATCCAAATTATCCAGATGGCCCGGAACGCTTTCGGGATGCTTATCGGCACATCATTGATCTGTTCCGTGCCGAGGGCGCTTACAACATCACCTGGTTTTTCCACATCACCATGTACATGGAAGAGCCCATGGAATCATGGAACCAACCACGTTATTACTATCCGGGAGACGACTATATCGATTGGATAGGCGTCAGCCTCTACGGTGCCTTGCATCCCGGAGAAAGTTACTGGGATAGTTTCACCGAGATACTCACTGCGGGGGATGCTTATCTCAAGGTGCGGGAAATCTCTTCTCGCAAGCCCCTGGCGATTCTGGAAATGGGAGTGACAGATCATCATCCCATGGGCAGCAAGGCACTATGGTTGAAGGATGCGTTTGCCCGTATCCAGCATAATCCCTACCTGAATTTTCGGGCGGTGAATTACTGGCACGAGAACTGGGACAACCAGGGCAATGAAACCAGTTTGCGCATTGATTCTTCCCCTGAAGTCCTGGCAGCCTTTCGTAAAGCCATTGCTGACCCGCAGTTTACTTCCACGCCAGTG
>CAYXOS010000164.1:0-6116 GCA_964467115.1 uncultured Sedimenticola sp. | reverse complement strand
ATCTCTTTCAAACACGCCTTGATACAGCTTTCTTTACCATGTGCCAATACCCGTGGGCACACACAGCATATTCAGGACTTGCTCAGCGTTTTCTCGCTGGCGGCAGATCGGTACAAGCACCTTCTGCCACTTCTGCCGCCATTCCAATGCTTTCGTTGAGGGTAGGATGCGGATGAATGGTCAACCCGATGTCTTCTGCATCCGCGCCCATTTCCAATGCCAATACAGTTTCACCAATCAATTCACCCGCATTGACACCCACGATCCCGGCACCAAGAATGCGTTTATTTTCAGGGTCAAACAACAATTTGGTCATGCCCTCTTCCCGACCAACACCAATGGCACGACCAGAAGCGGCCCAAGGGAAAATCGCTTTTTCATAGGCAATGCCTTTTTCCTTGGCTTCGGTTTCGGTGAGTCCCATCCAGGCGACTTCTGGATCCGTATAGGCGACGGAAGGGATGGTCAGAGGATCAAATAAGGATGGCTCGCCAGCAATGACTTCGGCTGCCACCTTGGCTTCATGAGTCGCCTTATGGGCGAGCATGGGGTTTCCAACCACATCACCAATGGCAAAGATATGAGGTACATTGGTTCGCATGTGTTGATCCACGGGAATGAAACCCCGCTGATCCACCTCCACACCAGCAACCTCGGCGTTGATCAGATTCCCATTGGGGCGTCGCCCTACAGCCACTAATACCTTGTCATAGGTTTCAGCATCGGGCGCATTGTCACCAGCAAAGCCTACTTTCAATCCACTTTTGAGCGCTTTTACCGAATCAACGCTGGTGCTCAGGAGAATACGATTCACTTGCTTGCCAAGACGCTTCTGCAAAGGCTTGACCAGGTCTTTGTCACAACCGGGAATCAATCCGTCCTGCAATTCCACGATATCTACAGAACTGCCCAAACTACTATAGACCGTCGCCATTTCCAAACCAATAATACCGCCGCCAATGATCAGCATCTTCTTGGGAATATCTTCCAGAGCAAGTGCCCCGGTAGAATCAATCAGGCGTGGATCATCATTGGGAAAACCAGGAATCTGTACCGCTGAAGAACCACAGGCAATGATGCAGTAGTCAAATTCGATCAGGGTTTGCTTGCCATCGGCTTCTACCATCAATGTCTTGGGGCTTTGGAATTTTCCCAGGCCATGAACGACTTGAACCTTGCGCATTTTCGCCATGCCTTTGAGACCCGTGGTCAGTTTACTCACCACCTTGTCTTTTCCGGCACGCAATTTTTCCAGATCAATCTTCGGTTTGCCAAAGCTGACGCCCATGTGTTCAAGTTCTGCCGCCTCATTGATGATATCCACCGTATGCAGCAAGGCTTTTGAAGGAATGCAACCCACGTTGAGGCAAACGCCTCCCAAATCTGCATAGCGCTCCACCATGACGGTGCTCATGCCGAGATCTGCGGCACGAAAAGCTGCCGTATACCCACCAGGACCTGCGCCCAAAACCAGAACCTGGGCTCGAACATCAGCAACGGAGTCGCTGCTTGCCACGGGCGCCACACCTGCATGTTTTACCGGGGGCTGTTTCTCTTCTGCTGCTTCGCCAGCAATGGCGGTTGTTTCTGTGGCGACATCATCCTCGTCGGTATCCAGAGACAACAGCAGGCTTCCTTCAGAAATCTTGTCTCCAACGGCGATATTCAGTTCCTTTACCACACCACTGTACGGGCTGGGAATTTCCATGGACGCCTTGTCGCTTTCCAGAGTAAGAATAGAATCTTCTTTTTCGATCTGATCCCCCGGCTTGACCAGTACCTCGATGACTTCAACTTCCGGAAAGTCGCCAATATCTGGCAGGGTTACTTCGATTGTTTTACTCATTCTGCTAAACCTGTGGTTGGTGTAGATGGATGACTCAAAGCACCAGTCGTCGGATATCAGACAACAGACTTCCCAGCCATGTGGTGAAACGCACGCCTTCCGCCCCGTCGATCACTCGGTGATCATAAGACAGGCTATAAGGCATGACCAGCCGGGGCTTGAACTTCTTTCCATTCCATACGGGTTTCATGCTCGCCCTGGATACGCCCAGGATGGCAACTTCCGGTGCATTCACAATCGGTGTGAACTGAGTTCCACCAATACCCCCCAGACTGGAAATGGTAAAACACCCACCCTGCATATCGGCTGGACCGAGTTTTCCATCTCTCGCCTTGGCACTGATTTCCATCAATTCTCTTGCCAGATCATAGACGCCTTTTTGATCCACATCACGAATCACGGGCACCACCAAGCCGTTGGGTGTATCCACTGCCACACCAATATTGATAAATTTCTTCAAGATCAGTTTTTCGCCATCGGCAGAAAGGGATGAATTGACGCTGGGAAACTCGCGTAACGCCGCTTCCACTGCTTTCATCAGGAAAGGCATGAACGTCAGACGTACATCTTTTTTCAATGCCTCATCCTTGTGTGATTTGCGGAAAGCTTCCAGTTCGGTGATATCTGCCTCATCAAACTGGGTAACATGGGGAACGGTTATCCAGCTACGGTGCAGATGCGCACCACTGATTTTCTTGATGCGACTCAAATCGACTTCTTCGGTTTCACCAAACTTGCTGAAATCCACTTCAGGCATGGAAGGCAATGCCAGGCTTCCCCCGGCGCTTGCTGTCTTGCCACCAGACAACGCACCTTTGACGAAGGACTGAACATCGTCCTTGGTGATGCGTCCCTTGGGACCCGAGCCAGATACCCGGGATAAGTCCACACCCAGTTCTCTTGCAAAGCGCCGTACCGCAGGGCTGGCATGTGCCTTGCGCCCCGGTGGCATGTCATCTCGGGTTGGCGCTATGGGCAAAGGCTTTGCTTTCTTTTCTCCAGGCGCTGGCGGAGGTGGTGTTGATTGTGTGTCCAGGGGTTTGGGAGGAGCAACTGGAGCAGTTTCTGCCGGCTGATCATCTTCTGCCAACAGCACCAGCAAGTCGCCTTCGTTGATGATATCCCCCACATTAACCTTGACCTCCTTCACCACCCCAGCGGCGGGGGAAGGGATTTCCATGGATGCCTTGTCGCTTTCCAGGGTAATCAGGGAATCATCGACACCGATGTTGTCGCCAACAGAAACCAGAACTTCAATAACTTCCACATCCTTGAAATCACCAATATCCGGAAGTGCTATTTCAATAATATTTGCCATCTGGTTTCTCCTCAGACCTTGGTCGGATTCGATTTTTCAGGATTGATCTTGTACGCCTTGATCGCCTGGGCAACCAAATCCGCATCAACGGAACCTTCATCAGCCATAGCCTTCAATGCAGCAACGACCACATGGTGACGATTCACCTCGAAGAATTCCCGCAAGCGACGACGCAAATCAGAACGACCAAAACCATCAGTACCCAAAGTGGAATAGCTACGTTTGCCCAGATAGGGGCGTATCTGATCCGCAAACATGCGCACATAATCCGTTGATGCAATCACCGGCCCCTCGGTATCCTGCAACTGTTCGGTAACATAAGGCTGGCGTTGATTCTCCATGGGATGCAAACGATTCCAACGCTCACATTCCATACCGTCACGTGCCAACTCGGTGAAACTGGTAACACTCCACACATCTGCAGCAACATTCCAATCTTTTTCCAACAACTCAGCCGCCGCGATCACTTCACGCAAAATAGTGCCCGAGCCCATGAGTTGCACCCGCTTTTTCTTGCGCGAACCAGGTTTGAACAGATACATCCCCTTGATGATGCCTTCTTCTGCACCTTCTGGCATGGCAGGATGCACATAGTTTTCGTTCATGATAGTGACGTAATAGAAAATGTTTTCCTGCTCCTGATACATGCGGCGCATGCCATCCTGGAGAATCACTGTCAGTTCGTAAGCAAACGTCGGATCATAAGAACGACAATTTGGAATGCCCGCAGACGCCAGATGGCTGTGCCCATCCTGGTGCTGCAAACCTTCACCGGAAAGGGTAGTACGCCCTGCAGTTCCTCCCATGAGGAAACCCCGTGCCTGCATATCACCGGCTGCCCATGCCAGGTCACCAACACGCTGAAAACCAAACATGGAGTAATAAACATAGAACGGAATCATGGGCACGCCATGGTTGGAATAAGACGTTCCCGCTGCAATCCAGGAAGACATGGCACCCGCCTCATTGATGCCTTCCTGCAAAATCTGACCTTTCACATCTTCACGGTAATACATGACTTGATCGGCATCCATGGGCGTATACAGCTGTCCCACATGGGAATAAATTCCCAGTTGGCGGAACATGCCCTCCATACCAAAAGTACGCGCCTCATCCGGCACGATAGGTACGACATGCTTGCCGACTTTCTTGTCTCGCAACAAGCTGGTCAAAAAACGTACATAAGCCATGGTGGTGGACATTTCACGCTCGCCGGAACCTTCCAACAACGCCTGGAATGCATCCAGCCCGGGAATATCCAAAGTGGCTGATTTGGCACGACGAGACGGCAAATATCCCCCCAATGCCTCGCGACGCTCACGTAGATAGCGCATTTCTTCACTATCTTCATCGGGTTTGAAATACGGGGCAGATGCCAATTGATCATCCGGGATGGGAATATTGAACCGATCACGGAAATGGCGCAGCGCATCTTCACCCATTTTCTTTTGCGAGTGGGTGATATTCTGTCCTTCTCCCGCTTCACCCATGCCATAGCCTTTAACGGTTTTCGCCAGAATGACCGTGGGCTGACCACGATGTTCCATTGCCGCTTTGTAGGCCGCATAAACCTTGATGGGATCATGTCCACCCCGGTTCAGGCGCCAGATATCCTCGTCACTCATGGTAGCAACCATGTCCATCAGCTCTGGGTACTTGCCGAAGAAATGTTCTCGGGTGTAGGCGCCACCTTTTGCTTTGTAGGCCTGATAATCACCATCGAGGGCTTCTTCCATACGTTTGCGCAGCAGACCATTTTTGTCCCTGGCCAGCAGCGGGTCCCAATACCCACCCCATACTACTTTTATAACATTCCAACCTGCACCCCGGAATACGGCTTCCAGTTCCTGCATGATTTTGCCGTTCCCACGAACTGGTCCATCCAGGCGTTGCAGATTGCAGTTGACGACAAAAACCAGATTATCCAGACGCTCACGCGATGCCAGGGATATTGCGCCCAAAGATTCTGGCTCATCCATTTCGCCATCGCCCATATACGCCCAGACTTTGCGCCCATCAACATCAGCAATACCACGATCATGCATATAGCGCATGAAACGCGCCTGGTAAATCGCCATCAATGGCCCCAAACCCATGGAAACTGTTGGGAACTGCCAGAAATTTGGCATCAACCAGGGATGAGGGTAGGAGGACAGTCCGTCACCGCCTGATTCCTGACGGAACATATTCATTTGATCTTCTGTAATTCGCCCTTCCAGAAATGCCCGGGCATAAATACCGGGAGCCGAATGCCCCTGGAAAAACACCAAGTCACCTTCCTGCTCTTCATTGCTGCCTTTGAAAAAGTGGTTGAACGCCACATCGTACAAAGTCGCGCTGGAGGCAAAACTGGCAATATGTCCACCCAGCTCGGGTTCCTTGCGATTCGCCTGCACTACC
Organism: uncultured Sedimenticola sp.; assembly: GCA_964467115.1. Taxonomy (GTDB): domain Bacteria; phylum Pseudomonadota; class Gammaproteobacteria; order Chromatiales; family Chromatiaceae; genus Thiolapillus. Next base: position 552 of record CAYXOS010000164.1, on the reverse strand, counting down.
ATCGCCATGGCATTCCAACGGATAAAGGAACGAATACGACGTTCCATGGCACGATTCCCAGGGAACGCCGGTTGTTTACTGGGAGGAATCGTATTCACATACGCAGTGGTCGCCTTGTAAGGCAGGTAGGCTCCCGACAGGCGCGCCTTTTCAATCAACTGTTCCAACAAGAAGTGGGCGCGCTCTACCCCTTCGTTTTCCAAAACGCCTTCCAGCGCCTCCAACCATTCAAGGGTTTCCTGGGGATCTGTATCAGGTTTATCTGCCATGGGTAGTCCATCCGTATATCAATTTACCGCAGAATAGTGGCAGAGATTGAAGAATAAATCCAGACTATTTATTAATATCATTAATTTTCAATTACTTATATTGATAAATATATAGTACAATCGTCATATTTTATCAAAACCTCTCTGCATTCCGTGCAAGAACAGCAAACCCCATTTTCTACTTCTGCAAGAAAATACCACCATCACTGAAAAGCAATGGCATTTTATTTCACCCATTTCAATATCACATAACCACCATGACTTAGGGAAGAGCTGATTGATT
>CAYXOS010000163.1:0-6237 GCA_964467115.1 uncultured Sedimenticola sp. | reverse complement strand
TTATAGATAAGGTCAGGGCTTTCTATACATCCAAATATTGGGGAATCGAAAAAAGCTACGAGTTCGACCGATTTTTTTCTTCAATCCATTTCGACATGTAATAGGTGCTTTTCATGGAATGATGCCGCAGCATGTTGCCAATAAAGTTGTCGAGCCGATGTTGTTGCAAATTTTCGTTGATGGATTCAATCTTCTGCATTGCCTCTTTCGCCAGTTTTTTACCATCATAGCGTTCTTGCAGTAGTGGCCTGATGCGTTGACGAGATTGCTCCCACAGGTCTGGCGTGTCATGAAGTGAAACAGCTGCACTGGCGATCGCTGCTGCTGAATCTGCGATAATCCCTGGCCAGGGCTTGTCTCCCTTCATGCCTTCAGCGCCAATAGGGGTTGTAACACTGGGTGTGCCAGCACGCATCGCATCCATCAACTTACCCTTGATTCCTGCACCAAAACGCAGTGGCGCCAGACAGACCCTGGCGTCTTCCATTACTTCAAGGGCATCTCTTGCCCAGCCCTTGACCAGAAACCCCGTGTCTGGATTGTGCAATGCCATGGCTTTCTTGGGCGGGTAGGCACCGTAAATGTTCAGTCTTGCATTGGGAAGCTGTTTTCTTATCAATGGCCATATTCTTTGTAGATACAGCACAGAGTCCCAGTTTGGGGCATGGCGGAAGTTTCCAATGGCAACGAAACCCTGGCGTTCGAGAAAACCTTTGTTGGCGACCGTTTGAGGACTGAGGTCCAGCATGAAAGGCAAATGATGCAATAAAGCCGGATCGATATTGTAGTTATCCTGCAACAGGGTCATTTCATAGTCTGAAATGATTAGGGACAGATCGCTACGCAGGATGGAAGCGCATTCACGAAGGGCGGTTTCATTCATCAAATCCTTTGTTGTGCATGGGCGTTGCTGTTTGTGGGCAGTTTGTCGTGCAGCACGCAGGCATTGCAGATCTTCTGTATCCAGAATATGCATGGCTGTGGGGCAAGCCTGGGAGACGCGCCAGGAGAATTGCTCTTCCATGATGAAACGGTCATATAGCGCATAATCAGGTTTAAGCTTCGCCACAAACTCATCGAAGCTCGAATCATTGAGCGCAATATCAATACTTTCAATATCCTCGGTACTGAGATCAAGCATGTACTCCGAGCGCTGGGCTGGGCTGGCGAACACCACGCGTTTTCCACTGTCGCGAAACATCCGCAGCAGGGACAGCATGTGTGCGCCAGCGGCGGAAGAGTTGGGCTCAGGCCAGACGTAGCCGACGACTAATACGGTATCGCTCATGTTTCTGTGGTTTGGATAGGGGAGTCGTAGTATTGTAGTTTGACCTTGATCCTACTACCAATGCCTGGGTTATTTTGTCTGTTTTTCATTTCCAGCAATTTTCTGTCCAACAACAATATTCCGCAATGAAAGTGTGTACTGATGCGACTTTGTTTGGCGCAATGGCACCTGTGGTAGCTGGTGAACGTGTTTTGGATATAGGTACGGGCACGGGATTGTTGGCGTTGATGGTTGCCCAATTGGGGGCGGGCGAGGTGACAGCGTTTGAATTGACCGAAAGTGCCTTCAAGGAAGCTTGTACAAATATTTTGCGTTCCCCTTGGTCTGATCGTATTGATGTCTTTCATGCCGATATTCGGGATTTTGCGTTGACAGTGAAAGAGGACTTCGACTTTATTATCTGCAACCCTCCATTTTTTGACCGACACAGTAAATCTGCCAACGCGCTCAAGCAGCTTGCGCGGCATACAGATGAACTGCCATTTGGGGATTTGTTGACTTGTGTTGATAGACTATTGGCACAACGGGGGCAGTTTTATGTGCTGCTACCGTCCCATGCAGTAGAACGCTTTGTCAGGGAGGCAAAGCAGTTTCCTTTGTTTTTGACTCATCGGGTAAATGTAAAAGGCTACGCTAGAAATCAATACAAAGTGGCGATGCTGTTGTTTTCCCGGGTGCCAGGGGTAGCCACAGAAGAAAACATGATTATTTATTCCGCTGATCGAGTTTATTCAGAAAAGAGTGAACGCTATTTGTCTGAGTTTTTGTTACGTTTTCAAAACTCCAACGATTCAGCACCAGAATAGGGGAGGTCAGTGACAAAGTGCCGATTGTCATTTGGCTCGGAAAATTCTTGGATTTTCCGAGCCAGTCTGGATGCTGTGTCAGGCCAATATCAATAGCGGGCATCTGTTTCCTTGTAGATCAATCCTTTGCTGGCAGCTTGTTGTTGAATGGAGCCGAAGATTTTGGCATCCAATGAGTTTTTGCTGTCTTTTTTGCTTTCTACCGCTTTGCGTAGATAGGTGTTACGTTTTTCTGCCAGCTCCTTGACCTGGGTTTCCAGTTTCAAGCGTTTACTACTGAGTTCAGCAATCAATGCTTTTTGTTCTGCAGGTTTCAGCTTGGCGACAGGAGCGGGGAGGGATGCTGGGGCAATCTCTTCCAGGGCTACTGTGCCGCTGCTGACCGCATCTACCAGTTCATTTTCTCCTACGAAATTATGCTTTCCGCTGGTTGTCATATTGTAAGTCGCCCGGCGTGCCAGAGATGCCTTGGAGGCTTCCTTGTGCAGTTTATCCGTTGCCATCAACTTCTTGTGAGCCTTGAGTTTTGCTTCTTTGCTACCGTAGTACAGGCGGGTGCTATCCAATTCTTTTGATAAAGTGGCAATCTCATCATCATACGGGGTTGTGATGGCAATGGCATTGCCGTCGCTTTGACCCACCTGGAAAAAATCACCATCTCCCAGGTCGGCAATGGTCTGCCATACTTTTCGTGTTCCGGATTGATTGCCCGCCTGAATGGTATTGACGATGATATCTTTTCGAAAAGCCTGTTTCAGGCTGCGTGTATATTTGACGTCATCCTGATAGTCCATATGGGGAGGCGCATCACCGACCAGAAAGATGGTTCTATATACATTCTTTCCCTTCTGCCAGGATATTTTGTTGACCGCATCATATAGGGCTTGATTGACGCTTTCTGGTGTATCTCCACCGCCTGCCGCTTCGAAATCCATCAGTTGCGCGTAGATGGAATCCAGGTCGGAGGATAGATCAGTAATACGGGTGACATAGGCGTCGCCCCGATCCCGGTAGGCGACCAATCCAATACGAATTTCTGGTGCCGGGTCGGTTTGCGCCATGGTGCTGGCAATGGACCAGATCTTTTCTTTGGCAGCATTGATCAAACCACTCATACTGCCTGTGGTGTCCAGCACGAAAACAACGTCGATGGCGGGTTGTTCACATTTGCTGATTTTCTGTTGTACTTGGCAAGGCTGTGAATGAGCAGGGTAAGCAATGGTTGTAGACTGGGCTGTACTCCCCATTGACAATAGGATAAGGGCTGTAAGGTTGATGAGCTTGGTGTTCATAAGTCTGTCCTCTGGGTTATTGGGAGCTATGTCTGCTCCGTTGACTGTGGCTTTCAGCTTAGTCACGAATCGCGCCGGGAAATAGACAGACTTTGGTAAAAATTTATGCCTGTTGTTTACAAAAAATTTACATGCTCTCAATAGCTATTATTGATACGCTTTGGTTGAGTAAGTCATAAAGGAATCAGGATGCAGAACAAAGCAAAAATACTGGTAGTAGAGGACGAGCCGGCAATACGCACGGGTCTGGTGGACGTACTTGTTTTTCACGGTTTTGAGGTTGACTATGCAGAAACCGGTAATGATGGGCTGGAAAAAGCCATGACCGCAGACTATGACCTGATATTGCTGGACGTGATGTTGCCGGGGATAAATGGTTTTGATATTTGCGAGCAGGTTCGGAAGGCGCATCCCGAACAGGCGGTTATTATGCTTACCGCCCGCAGCACTGACGAAGATGTGATTCATGGTTTGTCCCTGGGTGCTGATGATTATGTTGCCAAACCCTTTTCAGTTGCCCAGTTGGTATTGCGGGTGCAGGCAGTGTTACGCCGGACACGTCCGCAAAGTACAGAACAGCAACGAATCCTGCTCAGTGATGAGGTGAGCATTGATTGTCCCAATCTTAGTGGTAGAAAAAAAGATCAGTTGTTGACCTTTACTCGCCGGGAAATCGAACTTCTTCAATATCTGGCGGCGCACCATGAACGTCCGGTAAATCGCACTGAGTTGTTGGAGCATGTCTGGGGCTATGCCAGCGACCTGGATCTGGAAACACGTACCGTTGATATTCATATCGCCAAACTGCGGCGCAAAATCGAAATCGATTCTTCACAACCCCAGTTTTTGATCACCGTCCGGGGCGCAGGATATCGATTGCGGGTCAATGATGAAAAACAGTGAACAGGCAAAGTACAGTAGCCGTCGCTGGCGATGGCTGATGTTGTTGTTTTTCTTTATCTTGCTGGTTCCTACTGGCATATTGATCTACAAAGCCTACGACGAACTCAAATGGGAAGCATTGCATCAACAACGTCAACTGGCGGAAGCATTGGCAGACCGGATCGACAAAGAACTTTCTCGTGTGATCGTTGAAGAAAGCCGACGTGGATTTGATGAGTATCAGTTCCTGTTGCGACGGGGTGACCAGGCACCTTTGCAATTGTCCCCCCTGGCATCTGTTCCGCCGGTTTCCCGCATTCCCGGTTTGATTGGGTATTTTCAGGTGGATGGAAAAGGACGATTGACAACGCCCGTGCTCCCGGAAAATGATGCCATCGCCAAACGCTGGGGTATTGACCCCAATCAACTTAAATTGCGCAAAGACTTGCGCAGGAAGATGCTGAAGTTGCTGGCTGCCGCTTCTGTTATGCCATCGTCTGAAGTAGCACCCACGCCCAAGTTGGCTGCCGAAATCATGAATGAAAAGGAGCTTGTCGCACCAGCAACTGTATTGGGTGCTGTCAATACCCAAAGCTTTTCTGAATCCGCGGAAGAACAACGACTGTCGCGGCGTGCTTTTGACAATCTTGTTTCTCAGGTAGAGCTGAAGAAACGCGCTAAAATTGCCAAGAAGGCACCATCACCCCAGTACAAAAGCAAGTTATCAGTGATCAAGCCAACCGCAAAGCGAAAAAAGGATATGCTTGCTGACAAGGTGTCACCAGCACCCGAGAGCGACGATGAGAGTTTGTCCATCAAGGTATTTGATAAAGAGCGGGAGCCTTTTCAGTTGTACAGACTCGGAAATGATCATCTGCTGTTGTATCGGCAGTTATGGAAGAATGGAACACGCTATATTCAAGGTCTGATACTGAACCAGACACAATTCATCGAACAAAGTATTGGTGTCTTGTTTCAGTCATCTGCCCTTGCCAAAACAGGCGCCCTGTCCGTGATATGGCAGAATGAGATTCTGTCGTCCTTTCAAAATGTAGATGCCGGAAAAGATTATTCCTTGAACCAAGGCAAACTGCGCGATGAGGTTCTTTACCAGTACCGTCTCAGCGCGCCTTTGGATGAGTGGCAACTACGCTTTCTTGTGGGACGCTTGTCTGCACCCCCAGGGAGTCAGGCGATTCACTGGATTGCCGGAAGTCTGTTGTTGGTGCTGATTGGTGGCTTTTATCTGATGTATCGTTTGGGGTTGCGACAAATTGCACTGGTATCCCAACAGCAGGATTTTGTTTCAGCCGTCAGCCATGAACTCAAAACCCCCCTTACCTCGATTAGCATGTACAGCGAGATGCTGCGGGAAGGCTGGGTGGATGAGGCGCGAAAAAACAGCTATTACGATTTTATCTATTTCGAAAGCCAGCGATTGTCACGTTTGATTGGCAATGTATTGCAAATGGCCAAGTTATCCAGAAACCGTCTGCAGACTCAACCCACAAACATCAGTGCAGGGGAGCTGATGGATTCTGTCTGCTCTGCGGTGGCAGCTCAAATAGCGCGAGCTGAGTTCAAGCTCGACGTCAGCTGCAAAGAGCCTGCCCGTTCGCAAATGCTTAGGGTGGATGTGGATCATTTCATGCAAATCATGATCAATCTGGTTGATAATGCCTTGAAGTTTTCTGCCAAGTCCTCCCGTCGTCAACTGGATATCAGCTGTGAATTGCAGGGATCAGAACAATTGAGTTTTAAGGTTCGAGACTATGGTCCCGGAATAGATGCCGGGCAAATGAAAAGGATTTTTGAACGTTTTTATCGTGCGGAAAATGAAATGACCCGCGAAACAACAGGTACCGGGATTGGTTTGGCTTTAGTCAAGGAATTGCTGGATAGTATGGGGGCGAAAATCCATGTACGCAATTTATCTCCCGGGGTGGAATTCGAAGCGGTATTTCCTTTG
>CAYXOS010000162.1:0-6248 GCA_964467115.1 uncultured Sedimenticola sp. | reverse complement strand
GTACGCTCTGCGGCAGCTTCCATGCTGCCGAAGCCCGGCTATTCAATGACTTACCCTCTCCACACAAAATTACGCTGAGTAGTTACTGAATAATTGGGGTTGGATGTTTGATAGCTTGGGGTTGTCGCCAATGGTTGTTTGCACAATCCTGGTGCGTTGTTGGATGGTGGTGCGCCATTTGCGTGCATGCGCCCAGTTTTTGCGCCTTAAATGCCCGGTAGCTTCGTTACCGACAAGTATGCAGGTGACGAAGCTACCGGGCATTTCATCAATACTCTGCTTTGCGCAGAAAATTTATATCAATATCTGTGATTCCTGATCTGCCATGGATAGGGCGCGTAATCGTCTTCATCATCGTGCCAGAAGCGGTTGTCCCAATCCCGGTCGTGATTGCGGCAGCTGTCGATGATGCCCATGCGACACAGGGTACGTTTCCATTCATATTTGATGAACTTTTTGATAGCAGGCTTCTTGCGGGCAACGAAATGTACTTTTCGTGCAGGAGACCACTCGCTTTCACCAAACCCGGTGCCAGTAGATTTCGGGTGCATGCCAGAGCGGGACGATTCACGAGAAGGTACACGGTCATATTCATAGCGATGATCTGGGTAAGTGTCTTTTTCTCTGTATACCGCAGCAGCGATAACGCCCATGGCACTGTGATCACCCCATGCATCAGCATAGGAATCATCCACATCCGTGAAGTAAAAACGGTTTACACGACTGCGGTTGGTGCGCCATCCTTCATATTCAGCTGTTTCCCAGGGTTCTAGCACATACATGGGCTCATTGCGTTTCAACCAGGATTTCTTGCCGTTGATGATGTTGCGCCCATCCACGGCGAGAACGACACCGATACGTTCGTTGCTGCGGTTACGCACCCGAATACTATAGCGTTCACCATTTTTGACAGCGATATAGCTGCGTTGATTTCTGCGTGCTGAATTTACTTCGTATTCGGTTTTGGTGCCTGAGTAATCAGAGACAACTTGGATATCGATATCACGCCAGTTGAATTTCCTGGCTTCCGCGTTGACCGACATGGCGCTCAGGAAAACGACGATCAGGATAATGGATGCTTTTATATTTCGCATGTTCTGTTCCTCTTGTGGGTTTACATGATCTCGACACCGAAGTTGATTGTTGTGGTGTAATTCGAGAGCTTGTAAACAGCATAATGGGGTGTTGCTTAACCTACACTTAACGGAAATGTGACCACTCAGCTAACTGTACTCATGGCTATAAGTCATTGAAAAATACAGGAAGAGGAAAACCGCGTTTTCCGCTTCCGTGGTTGAAAAAGTCCATGGAAGGAGTTTTTCAACCACTTGTTAAGGCACGGCTATGGGAATGAAATCGTCAGCTTCAGTCCGCCTAATGGACTGTGGTCAGGGCTGAGCTTGCCGCCATAGAGCTGAATGATCTCGTTGGCGACGGTCAGTCCGATTCCCTGACCTGCTGCCGATTCATCCGCCCGGGTACCACGTTTCAATACTTGCTGCCAAAGCTGGGGCGAAATCCCCTTGCCATCATCTTCAATGATAATTTCCAGACCGGGATTCATTCGTGCCGATACCCTGATGCGAGTACGACCGTATTTGAACGCATTTTCCAGCAGGTTGCCAAACACTTCCATGAAATCATCCTCATCACCCCGGAATAAGGTGGAATCGTCAATGTCATCCATAAGCTGGATATTTTTTTCGGCATAGATTTTTTTCAGGGTATTGAGCAAACGCTGCAACATGGGGGCGACGGCTAATGGTGTAGCCAGGGGTGTACGGGCGGAAACTGCGGCTCTGCGCAACTGATGCTGAACAATATGATCCATGCGTTTGACTTGCTCTTCAGCAGTGTGACGTAGTTGCTCACAGGATTCGCTGGAATCTTGTAGCACTGATGAAAGGTATGCCAGGGGTGTTTTCAAACTGTGCGCAAGATCGTCCACAGTGCTGCGATATCGATTTTGTAAACGTTTATCATGGGCAAGCAGGGCGTTGAGATTGGAGGTGAGTCCTTGCAGTTCCCTGGGGTAGGTTCCTTGAAGATGGGTGTGGCTGCCGTTGCGGATTGCATCGAGATCATCCGTTACTGCCCGCAATGGTCTCAGACTCCAGCGTAGAATAACCCCTTGCAGCAATATCAATATCAGAGAAACCCCGCCTAACCATGACCACAATGTGGTACGGAACTGTGACAGTTGTTGTTCCAGGTTGGAAGCCTGTTCCGCAATGATGAAGGTAAATTCTTCCGTAGCGCCGCTGTCATCTTCCCAATCTACGCCATAAGCAAACAGGAACAATCTGTTGTGGCGGGAAAAAATTTTTTCTCCTGCAGGTAACAAGTCAATGTTTGGTATCTGGATGCCTATAGATGACGGTGAACGCCAGAATAATTGCTTGTCACTGGTCAGCACAAAGGCATACAACCCGGATTCAGGTCTGGAAAAACGGGGTTCTGGCAGGTGAGTGGGAAGCTGCATTCTTCCCTGGCTATCCACATTTGCCGCTGCCAACAGAGCATATACATGGGATTGAAGGGTTTCTTTCAGCGCGGCTTCGGCGCTGTTGCGATACGCTGATTCCAGCGCCCATCCCGCCATACCGATGAAGGCGGTGAGTACCACAGTGGCAGCTATCAGCAGGCGACTGTGGATAGAGTGCATCAGCTTTGCTTTTCCAGTACGAAACGGTAGCCGCTGCCACGTAGGGTCTGAATGGGTTGCAGGGAGTTGTCGGGATCCAGCTTGCGCCTCAGTCTACTCAATAATACTTCCAGAACATTACTGTCGCGGTCGTAATCCTGCTGATAGATATGCTCGGTAAGTACGGATTTGGAAATAACCTCGTTGGCATGCAGCATCAGATATTCCAGCACTTTGTATTCGTATGCAGTCAGGGATACAGGCTGATCCTTGATGCTGACTTGCTGAGCTGCCATATCCAATCTGATGGGAGGAAAATCCAGGGTAGGGCTTGCCCAGCCCTGGCTTCTGCGTAACAAGGCATTCAATCTTGCCAGCAGTTCTTCAAACTGGAATGGCTTGACCAGATAGTCATCAGCGCCCGCTTCCAGTGCTTCCACCTTTTCCTGCCAACGACTTCTGGCCGTAAGCACCAGGATGGGAAAGTCCTTGTTTTCATTGCGTAGCGTCTTGATGACCTCCATTCCCGGAATGTCGGGCAAGCCCAAATCCACGATGGCAATATCCATGGGAAATTCGCGTCCCAGATAGATCCCGTCCCTGCCTGTAGCGGCAGTTTCCACGGCGTAGCCTTTGGCACTGAGCTGTCCGGCTAGTTGCTCAAGCAGGGGAATCTCATCTTCGATGAACAGTAATCGCATCTAACGTAAAACTTCTCCGGTTTCGGGGTCGACTCGTAAACGCCTTACCTTGCCACCTTTGGTAATGATGCGGATTCTGTATTCGGAATCCCGTTCTTCCGCTGATAAAACCCGTCCTTGTGTTCTTTTGCGTACTCGGCTGACCGCATCATCCAGGCTCATGGCGGGTTGCTGCATGCCATAGGGGTGTATTCCCTGCCGATAAGGGCGATCTTCCCGTCCATGGTCTCTGGCAAAAGCAGAGCCCATGAGTCCTGCAAACAGCAATAGAACGGTAATATGGCGCAACCACAACATAGGCATATCTCTATTCCAGTGGATCTACACTGACCCGAATATCCAGCCACTTTCCCGGATGATCCTGGGTGTGAGTGAAATAATCATGTCCCCCATAGCGGTATTTTACACGATAGCCGGTCAGTTGCCGTTCAGATTCCCAATGATCGACTTCCTGGCAGCGGCGTTCGGAGGTGACGCGATAGTCTTCATCGCCGTAATCCGACATATTGTGACCTACCACGGATCCAAGAATCGCTCCCGCCACAGTAGAGGCATCTTTGCCACGTCCTTTACCAAATTGATGTCCGACCACGCCCCCCAGAACCCCGCCAATTACCATTGGGACAACTTCATTATTTTCACTGTAGTATTGATCTACAGGCTCATCCCAACAGTTGGTTTGTGGATTGTTTATCTGAATGGTTTCATATTCAGGTTCTGCCCAGATTACTTTTGCCTGGGTATCGAAAGCCGAATTATCCGCAAAGGAGGCAATGCTGAAGAAAAGCAGGCTGAAGGTGAGTAATACTTTCATGTGATTCTCCTGTTTTTAACTGGTGCTGACAGGATAAGCAATCTTTGCTGAACACTAGCTGAATGAAATTGTTTACCAATTTAGAATTACAGGACAGGAAACCCAAAGAGGGAAGGGGAGAGATACTTTTCTCAGGTATTCTCTCATAGTAATATCGTGGATAGGTACCTCGAAAAATTGTTTTTTCGTCACCCCGGCGTAGGCCGGGGTCTATTCTAATCGACAGCTTATAGATTCCGGCATACGCCGGAATGACATTGTTAGATATGCCCGGATGTTTATATGTTAAGGGAGATAAGGGAAATGCTACTCACCAACAATGGATCATCGTTTATCAAGTTTGTTTCCTATACTTTTTTTCTGCTGGTCTTGATACTGGCACAGTCGTCGATTGCCAGGGCGGGAACTGTTATTTCCGGACAAATCTCTTTACCACATGGAGAAATTGCTCCTACTGGTGGTGTATCCATTGCTGTAAGAGCCAGCAATCGATACGCATCAGTTATTGATAACGTTACTATTGCTGAGGGAGGGAAAACAGCAACGTTCAACCTGAATTTACCAGATACAGCAATAAGTTTTCCATGGGCACTGTCTTATTCATATCAAGATCAGTTGCCTTATCTTCCTAAGGGATATTATTCATATACCAGAACAGCGCTTCACACGACCTGGGATCTGAATGCCATCTCTCTACTTGCGTATGGAAAAAATCACACAGGACTTGAGTTGACCCTGTTGCCAGGGAATCGTATCAGTGGTTTGCTGATGCTGCCAGGCGAAGAGGTGGCTCCTGTGGGGGGAATAGATGCAGAGGTGTTTGTCGATTCCAGACTTGGTATGTATAGAAATACACAGCCACCAAGTGTCCAGGTGCATATTCCAGAAGGTGCACATTCGGCACCATATGTATTAGCAATTCCACCTCGTTCGGATGTGTTGTGGGATGTGTATTACACCTATTCCGGCCCCCAAGCTTATCTGCATACAGCAAAATATTCTCATACAAATGATCGACACAGATATCTTGAATCCGGCGTAGATCATGAGCATGTGGATCTGCAAATACAATCAGGAAATATGATTCGTGGCATGATTTCACTCCCAGCCGGGGAGATTGCACCATCAGGAGGGGTAGCAGTTGAAATCAAGGCAACAATTGAATATGAAGATTATACCGATGAGGTTTTGATTGAAGCGGGCGCATCATCAGCGCCCTATTCATTGGTGATACCACAGGATCCAAATTCCAGTGCTTTAGTTAGTTATACATACTCAGGGGTAAAGGACTATCTTCCCAGGGGCTATTTTTCAAATTCGGGAACGGTCTGGAATCGCAGTCAAGCATTTTTCCTGCAGGGAAATATGGCGCATTCTGATGTTGATCTCCAATTATTGACCGGAAATATTATCAGCGGAACAATATCTCTTCCATTTGGAGAGGTAGCTCCAGCGGAGGGGATATCAATTCGCGTATCTGGTTTTAATCGTGAACTTTATTCTTATAATGATCCTTACAAGAAGCTTGTGATTGACGCTGGTAATTCTTCTGTGGCCTACACTTTGATTGTTCCCCCATCCAGTTTGGGTGGATGGCGTATTAGATATGGTAGCTGGCAGGGTGTCTTGTTTGATCCAAATTACTTGGATGCCGGATACTATTCTGCTCAGGGCACAGTCAGTGATCCGTATGAAGCGCAGTTGATTTCCGGAGGCAGTAACCACAGTGGTATTGACCTGACTGTATTGCATCCACCTGGTTATCGCATTAGTGGCAGGGTTAGTCTGCCAGAAGGTGATGTTGCTCCTCTTGGCGGCCTGCCGGTTTGTATCCATGTATTTGATACAGGCGGTATTTCTATAAAGCGCGTTTGCGAAACAATCAAAAGTTCACAGTCATCCGTTGATTACGTTGTTTACCTGGATGCACCCCCACAGACTACAGTCATAATTGGATACAAGTGTGGAGGAAATGAATATGTTGATCATGGATATTACAGTTTAGCTGGAAGTACCTGGGATCTGAGTGCAGCAACAGAAATTTCTGCAGGTCAATCCCATGCGAATATTGATTTATCCTTATTCAGAG
>CAYXOS010000161.1:0-6250 GCA_964467115.1 uncultured Sedimenticola sp. | reverse complement strand
TGAACGATTTTGCGCCGCAAGATGCCGCGTCATGAATCGATCAGAGTTTCCCTAGGCATTTGCCAGGATCTCCGCCCTTTGAAGCTTGGGTACGACTGTATTCTCCTCCAGATCCATGCGTTGCCTTAGACTCTTCAATACATCGTGGGTATCTTCGATAAACGCATCAGTAAACTGAAATTCACAGTCTTTCAACCATTTACGTTTATATTGTGAAAACTCGGGCTTGAGTAGTTTATCGTTATTGATCAGCCCCCACGCCATATTCTTTACGGCTGCATCCTCATGGGTAAGCAAGCCAGGATACAATTCCTTGTGTGCGTCTTCCAGATGGTCTGTCACCATGGCACAAAGATCACACAACAGAATGTGTGTTACCTTGGCAATGGCATTTACAGACAATTGCTCCGGCGTCATCAAGCTATCGATAACCGAAGCAGTTTCTACAATTTCCCGGCGGCGCCGTTGAAGATCGGCAATAGTCGTCATGGTACATCCTCCTTATTAAACCAGCATGTAGCCTATTGTTATTCTTTGCTACATAAATAACTCATCTTGAATTCTCGATGATTAAGGTATTTTATACGGGAATCGAAACAAAAAAACTTGATAGCAATCAAAAACTGCATGAATTTTGATGAATATCAAGGGCAGAACTACCAAATCAGTACCTCCACACCTGAATGGCGCTTCCTTCAACCTCAAGAGGCCAGAGTCAAATCACACCAAATTGTTGATTTTGCAATACCTCACCTTAATTTGACGCTGACCTCTCACAAGCAATTTGGCAATAAAAAACCGGCGTGGGTAACGCCGGTTTAAAGTCTCATCCTCAATAAACAGGTAATAAGACTAGTGTCCACCACCTTTGAGCGATGTCACCATGCCTTCGCAAACATCTTTTGCATCACCAAAGATCAAGGAACAATTGTCCTGGTAGTAAAGCAGGTTTTCGACGCCTGAATACCCGGGTCGCATGGAGCGTTTTATTACATAGATATTGCGCGCCTTGGCAACATCCAGAATCGGCATACCATAAATCGGGCTGGATGGATCAGTTTTGGCTGCGGGATTGGTTACGTCATTGGCGCCCACTACCAACGCCACATCCGTGGTGGCAAATTCGGGATTGATTTCGTCCATTTCCAGCACATGATCATAAGGAATGTCCGCTTCTGCCAACAGCACATTCATATGCCCAGGCATACGCCCTGCCACGGGATGAATAGCAAATTTTACTTCCACGCCTTTTTCTTCCAGCAGTTCCAACAATTCTTTGAGTGCATGCTGTGCCTGAGCCACCGCCATGCCATAGCCAGGAATAATAATGACGCGATTGGCATCTTCCATCCAGTAGATCGCATCTTCTACAGACGCCGACTTGACACCTTTTTCTGCCGCCTGGGCAACTGCACTCGGCCCCGCAGAGTCAGCATCACCACCAAAACCACCAAAGATAACGTTGATGATGGAGCGATTCATGGCGCGGCACATAATGAATGACAGAATAGCGCCAGAAAAACCAACCAAGGCTCCGACGATAATCAGCAAATTGTTGCCCAGGGTAAAACCCGTCGCTGCAGCCGCCCAACCGGAGTAACTATTGAGCATGGAAATGATGACAGGCATGTCTGCCCCACCAATGGGAATGATCAGAGTGAACCCTAGAATAAACGCCAACAGGGTCATGAGCACCAACGCCAAAACGCTTTCTGTCATACCAAAATAGACAGCCAGGGCGATAGTTACGATTCCCAACAGTGCATTAAGGGCATGCTGTCCCTTGAACACCACCGGTGCACCAGAAATCAGACCTTGCAGCTTTCCAAAAGCGATAACCGAGCCGGAAAAGGTAATTGCACCAATAACAATCCCCGCCGACAATTCCCCCATCAGCACCGGATTCAACAACCCCGCCTGCGCCTTGTTGAGGTATGTGCCCAGTGCCACCAACACTGCCGCCATACCCACGAAGCTGTGTAGTGCAGCCACCAGTTGCGGCATGGCGGTCATCTGTACACGAGCCGCCAACACAGAACCAATAACCGCACCAGCCACCACACCGGCGACAATGAAGCCGTAGGATTGAATCTCGCTACCCAGTAAAGTGGCACCGATGGCTATGGCCATACCCGCCATGCCGTAATAATTACCTTTGCGTGCGGAAGCGGGATGAGTCAGTCCTTTCAGACCAAGAATAAACAATACGGCGGAAGCCAGATAGGCCAATGCCTGAGCGTTTGCTGAAATCTCCATCAATCTATCCCTTATTTCTTATCTTTTTTCTTGAACATGGCGAGCATGCGATTGGTCACCAAAAATCCACCAAAAACATTGATGGATGCCAGCAATACAGCAAAGAAACCGATGACTTCCGCCGTGGTTCCCACGGATTCTGCCCCGGTAACCAGTAGCGCACCGACAATAACGATGCCTGATATGGCATTGGTAAGAGCAACCAAGGGGGTATGCAACGCGGGGGTGACCCCCCAGATTACGAAGTAGCCGATAAAGCAGGCTAGTACAAAAACATAGAGTGCTACTAATGTATCTGGCATCGGTATATTCCTCAGCTTTGAGCTGTCATCAGGGCAGCAGCCGTGATTTCATCGTCTGCAAAATCTTTAAAGGTCAATCCGTCGTCGGTTTCGTCTACCATGATGGAAAGCAAGTTGGCAATATTATGGGCATAAAACGAACTGGCATCTCCTGCCATCATTGCCGGGTAGTTAGTGTGCCCTACCAGGGTCACGCCATGCTTCTTTGTGATCTTGTCTGCTTCTGTAAGCGGACAATTTCCACCATTGGCGGCTGCCAGATCAACAATTACCGATCCTTCCCGCATGCGCTTCACCACCTCTTCCGTCACCAGTACAGGTGCCGGGCGGCAGGGAATCAATGCGGTAGTAATAATCACATGAGCCTTTGCCAATTCATCGGCCAACAACGCCTGCTGGCGAAGCTTTGCTTCATCAGATAATTCTTTGGCATAACCGCCTTCTCCCGAGCCTTCTTCACCAAGATCCAGATCGATGGGCTTGGCTCCCAGGGACTCGATTTGCTCACGAGTTTCAGGACGCAGATCATACGCATAAACATCGCCACCCAGGCGCCGTGCCGTTGCAATTGCCTGCAAACCGGCAACACCAACACCGAGAACAACCACCCGTGCCGGTTTTGCCGATCCTGCGGAAGTCATCATCAACGGAAAAAAACGCCCGTAACAAGCCGCGGCTTCAATAACTGCGCGGTAACCGGCGATATTGCTTTGGGAAGAGAGGGCGTCCATGGACTGAGCACGCGAGATTCGCGGAATACGCTCCATAGCGAAAGGACGAATGTCTTTTTCAAACATTGATTTGAGGGTGCCATCATCTTCACAGGTTTCGATATGACCGATAAACAAGGCACCTTTTTGCATGGAAGCAATTTCGTCACTATCGGGCTTGCGCACCTTGACCACGATATCCGCCGCCAGCGCTTGGTTTCGATCAACCAGTTCTACGCCTGCAGCAACATAATCATCATTGTGAAATCCAGCTTCAAGACCGGCATCTTTCTCCATCTGCAGAGAAAAGCCCTTGCCTGCAAGTTTTTTGGCGATATCTGGCGTAATCGCAACCCGCTTTTCACCAGCCCGCGACTCTTTGGGTATTCCGATATGCATTTTTTGTCAGCTTTAAGGTTATTGGACAAATAATTTATCATTATCCCACAAAATTCGGGTTCAGTGTCCCTACATCACCCCGGATTTTCAGAAAGCGAAGATTTATTCTGGACGAAGCAGATTGTGCCTGAAATATTTTGGTTCAAGGCATTGATTCTGGCAATATTCCTGTGATTGGCAGTAGTGATCAAACTGAAGCCGGATATTTCAGCCGCTCGACCATCCCTCATGAATCACTCCGAGAACCCTTTACTGTTGCACCGAGAAACGATTCAACCAAAGCATCATCAAGGCAATCATGATCAAGGGAAAGGCAACCACAGAAATTGCCGGAAGATCTATCGCCAACACCAGGAAGGAAAATCCCCGGCTGAAAAGATAAAGCAAAGTTCCGAGCATGGCACCTGCAAAAATACGCTGCCCGGCACTGGTGGTGCGTCCACCTCTCATTGCCATGGGAACCGCCAGAATCAGCATGGCAATGGTAGTCAATGGTGTGGCAATTTTTCCCCAAAAGCTGACCTCATAAGTAAGCGCGCTTTGCCCCCGGATTTTCAGGTTCTGGATCTGTGCCCACAAATCCCAGGCAGGCAACATCATGGGATCGATCAACGCCACGCTGAGTACCGCCGGGTCAACCATAGAATCCCATGCCAGTGCTGGGATCTTGCGCGTCACCACCTGCCCGGGTTCAAGATCACTACGGCGTGCATTCCCCAACACCCAACGCCCCTTGTTATGCCGACCACTCGCCGCCCGGGTGATCGCCTGCAACTGCCGTGCATCGGAAAATTCATAAATAGTGACGTCCTGCAGTACCCCGGACACACTGACACGCTTGATATTGACAACAGTATCGCCATCTTTCGCCCAGAAGCCATTTCTGGAGTTGAACGTAATTTGCTTGTTCTGCTTCTCCAATTTCAGTTGACTGCCGTATTGTTCAGCAGGTGGACCAAAGCCATCGCCGACCACTACCACCAACAGCATCAGGAATATCCCTGCTTTTATCACTGCATACAGAATCTGTCGGGATGACATTCCTGCTGCGCGCATGGCTACCAGCTCCCCCGATGCCGCCATTCCACCCAAGCCCAGCAATGCGCCAATCAACGCCGATACAGGAAAGGATTCGTAGATATAACGAGGCAAAGAACAAGCCGCAACTAGCATCGCCCACCAACTGCTGTAATCCCCTTTCCCTACATCTTCAATCTCATCCGCCAATGCCAGAACAAATGCCAGAATGGTCAGCGCCAACAAGGTCATCAAGGTTGCCTTGATCACGGTCCTGGCGATATATCGTTCCATCAAATTCATGAACGGGCTCTTTTCATCCGCCGCCACCAGGAGGTATAGGAGACAGCATCCAACTTGATCAATAGTATCGCCAGCAATGCCGTCGCCGCTGGCACCCACCAAACACCCAGCAATTCCGGCGTCACCGCATTTGACATCCACTTTTCGGCCAGTTGAATTAGGTTCATGTACAGGGCGTAGATCACCACAGCAAGGGTAATGCGCCCATAGACACCCTGGCGGGGCAAGGATTTTGCCAAAGGCACGCTCAGCAACATCAGTGCAAAAACAGATAACGGTGCAGCAATACGCTCCTGAAGCTCCGCCTTGAGCTTGATATCATCACTGTGCAACAAAACTGATGTGGGTAGTGATGTTCTTGAGACACTCATATTGTCTGTCACTACATCAGGCAGGCGTATGCCGTAACGATCAAAACTTGCGACAGAAAAATCGGTTTTTCCAGGGTCCCCCTGATAGCGCGTCCCGGATTCCAAAACCAGATACCGCCCCGAAGAATGTGCCACTTCAGTCAAAGATGCCTTGCTTGCCACCAACACCCCAGGCTTTCCATCCTGAACGTAGCGAACGAATACATCTTGCAATCCCTCGCCGGTTTCATCGCTGCTTCCAACGTAAATCATAAAACGCCCTTTATTGAATTCGTTGAACGCCCCGGCTTTCAGCCCACCAATTCGGAACTGCTGCTTTTCTTGTGACTGCAACATATCCGCATACCCCCGAGCATGGGGAAATACAAACAGTACCAGCCCCGCTACCAATATCGCCAAGGGCAAGGCCGCGACAAAAAACGTTCGGTACAGGCGCAACAAACCCACCCCCGCCGCGCTGAAAGCAAGCATTTCACTATCTCGGTACATACGCCCTAGCACCCAGAGTACAGAAAAAAAGAACGCCGGCGGCAGGATGAACCCAACCAGTTTGATCACATTCAATCCCACCAGCACACCCATCACCTTCATGCTGATGCTGCCAGCGGCAACCTGTCCCAGCAAACGCACCATGGCATTTGCCAGAATCAGTAACAACAGAATACTCACAATCACCAGCAGGGTTTTCAATACCTCCCGGACAAGCATTTTATCGATTATAGAAAACAACAAGCGCCGCCCTTCAAATTATGGGGATGTGGATAGAAATTGATTTTACCTGAAACTATTAACCCGGTGTGTCATCTGGCCGTATTGTTTTTTGTGTTTCTGTGTACAGATACGATGCGAAACCTCTTGTTTACGGGTAGAATTAACAGGCTGTTGAAAAACA
>CAYXOS010000160.1:0-6269 GCA_964467115.1 uncultured Sedimenticola sp. | reverse complement strand
CTAGGGAAGCTCCAATCTGAGAGCCTGTCGGATTTGTAGCCAACCAGTGTGAAATCTGACAGGCTCACAGACCCGACTTGCGATAGAATCCAGATCATCCATACCAACAAAAAAGGTTATCGCGAGTGAAACATTTGATTCTGACAGGTACGTTATTGGCATTTTCCACTGCATTGATGGCACATGCCTCCCCTACTCCCAAGGACGATTCCAAAATCCCCGAAAAAATCATGACCCCAGACAGGGTGAGTACATCCATTGGGGAATTGAAATTCTATGACGGCATGCCCCTGGAAGAAACCCGCAGCAAAGTATTCGATCATTTGGATTTTTTGCGTGGCGTAGAAACATTTTTGACTTACATCCCTGCAGCCTCCATTGAAGC
Organism: uncultured Sedimenticola sp.; assembly: GCA_964467115.1. Taxonomy (GTDB): domain Bacteria; phylum Pseudomonadota; class Gammaproteobacteria; order Chromatiales; family Chromatiaceae; genus Thiolapillus. Next base: position 5,884 of record CAYXOS010000160.1, on the reverse strand, counting down.
CATGCGTCTGGGTCTGAAAGACCTGGGTGTAGATGACTATAATAAAGTGGTGGTTTTTGACCAGCTGATGGACTCCAAACCCCTGTTCCTTACTGGCAATACCGACACCGTATACGCATCTGCCGTCCTGGATCTGGAGAAAAACGGCCCCACCATTGTAGAAATCCCACCCAACGCCGGACCCGGCACACTAAACGATGCCTTTTTCCGCTTTGTTGTAGACATGGGCGCCCCCGGCCCCGACCATAAAAAAGGTGGTACTTATCTGATTCTGCCTCCCGATTACAAGGGAGAGCTCAAGCCAACCGACAACGGCATGGAAATCACCACCAAAAAGGATACCCGTGTCAGCATCGACGTGGCAGGAAAACCCACCAAAGTCTGGATAGCTCAATCCCGATCCTATACCAACTGGTTGATCCTGCGTGGTTTCCTGGTCGATGGAAAACCAGATGCCGCCTCCAAGATGTGGCGCACAGGCTTGAAAATATACCCGCTGAAAGATGCAACAAACCCTAAAAAGATGGTGTATATCAACGCATCGAAAAAATCCTTCAATACCATTCACGCCAATAATTTCGAATTTTTTGAAGAACTTCATAGCGTGTTACAAAAAGAGCCAGTTGATTTTATCGACCCGGAAATTCGCGGTTTGGCATCTGCTATCGGCATCGCCAAGGACAAGCCCTTTGCCCCGGATCAGCGCATGAAAAAAATCCTCACTGATGCAGTAGCCGTAGGAAATGCCACGGCTCGCTCCATCTCCCTGCGCCCCAGAGATCCCAATGCCTATCTGTACAAGGGCAAACAGTGGTACACAGGCTTTGTAGGCGGGGATTACCGCTGGCTGGATCATCACGGAAAAAACGGTCGCAATCTTGATGCACGGACACTGTTCTTCTATTCAGCCACAGTAAATACCCCGGCTATGGCATTGGAGATACCAGGTGTTGGCTCCAACTATGCCTTCGCCACCACCGATAAAAACGGACAGATTCTCTACGGGGAGAAGAACTATAAGCTGACCATTCCCGCCAAGGTGCCCGCCAAGGACTTCTGGTCGGTGGTGGTCTATGACCCACAAACACGCTCAGAACTTCAGACCTCTCAGCCTTATCCCAGCAAGAACAATACTCGGGACAAGCTCATCTACAATGAAGATGGTTCGGTAACCCTTTACTACGGCCCCAAGGCGCCTGCAGGAAAAGAAGCCAACTGGACCCAAACCGTACCTGGAAAAGCCTGGTTCGTCCTCTTCAGAACCTATGGCCCCCTGCAACCCTGGTTTGACAAGAGCTGGCAACTGAATGATTTCGAAGAGATAAAATAAGTGCCAAGAACACTACAAGGCATTTAGCTCCTGGTCTTTGGCATATTCCTGCTGCCGTTTTCTCTACAGGCGCAGGAAGCCGCCAAACCAAAGCTCATTCTGTAGATTACTGTGGACCAACTCAGGGGGAATCTGCCAACCCGATGTATGCCGCACATGGGTAAAGGTGGCATCCGCTACCTATAGCAGCGTTGAAAAGCAATAGCACTGGCAGTATTCTCTTCCGCATTGCTCAACAACAAATTGTCATGCAGCTCTCTGAACCAGGCAGCACTGAATAGTCTTCTTCCCAAGCGGTATTGATCGCGACCTTGAGCCGCTCTACGGGGGCGGAGATTTATTTCAATTGTAGGAGCAGCCCAAGGCTGCGACGGAATCTGGCACTGCTGGTCGCCGCCCGAGGGGCGCTCCAGGACAGCCCGTCACACTGCCAAACCGTTCAGGAGCGACCCATGGCCGCGACCAGGAGTTTTCCCGATGTACTCCTGGCTCTGTCAAACTTTTGCTGTCTCCCCGGCAAAGCTGGGGGGTTTCCCATTATTGGTTAACGCGCTCAGCGATGATCATGGGCACCAAAACACCTTCCGCAGCAAGTGGAAATATCCTAAGTGAAGTAATTACAACTTCACACCAACATTGAAAACCAGCGCTTCAGCGCATATGTTGGACAAGCTTGGCTGTATCAGGTGAGCGTATAATTCCTCTTTCAGTAACAATGGCATCTACCAACGCGGCGGGCGTCACGTCAAACACCGGGTTCCAGGCATCAATACCTGCTGCTGCCAGTCGTTTTCCACCACAGGTAAACAGCTCCTCGGCATCACGGGTTTCGATGGGTATGTCGGTGCTTGCAGGGCAGTTCATATCGATTGTGGAAGTGGGCGCAGCCACCATGACCTTGACCCCATGTGCCTTGGCGACCAGCGCCAGACTGTAAGTTCCGATCTTGTTTGCCACATCACCATTGGCGGCAATCCGATCAGATCCGACAATCACCCAATCCACCCCTCCCGCTGCCAACCGTGCAGCGGCAGCTCCATCTGCCAGCAGAGATACGGGAATTCCATCTCGCTGCAATTCCCACGCTGTGAGACGGCTACCCTGCAACCAGGGACGGGTTTCATCGGCAAACACCCGTTCGATTTTCCCAGCAGCCCAGGCGCTGCGAATCACCCCCAACGCAGTACCATAGCCCCCCGTCGCCAGGGCACCCGCATTGCAATGGGTAATGACACAGGTTTTATCCGTTATCAAAGAAGCGCCAAGATCCCCCAAGGTATGATTCGCCTGGATGTCTTCAGCGTGAATTTTCTTGGCTTCAGCCAATAAGGGGGTTTCCGGGTCACCTGACTCAAGATCAGCAATAAGTCGTTGCATGCGATCCAGCGCCCAGCCCAGGTTGATTGCGGTAGGACGAGCCGCCGCCAATGTATTCAAATCATCTTCCAGGGCGCTTTTCCAGTTGTCCCCTGCCCGTTTCCAGGCATCCCGAGCTGCCAACACCACAGCATAGGCAGCAGTAACCCCGATAGCAGGTGCGCCCCGCACCACCATATCAGTTATTGCCATCGCGGCTTCAGTAGCCGTTTTACAATGTATGAATGTCTCTTGCTGGGGCAGAATCCGTTGATCCAGCAGATAGAGATCAGCATCCTGCCAAACCACGGCATCATCGGCACTGATAGCAGCTTGCAAACGGGGTTGTTTCATTTTTTTGTGTGCTCAAAATCAAATTTCGGCTATTTTATACCAAATCAATCCCACTCCCCGACATTCCCAATGCATGTAGACACACTCATCCACCCTCAATGGATCATTCCTGTAGAACCCGCAGCGACGGTTCTGGAGCAACACTCACTGGCAATCAAGGACAATCGCATCCACGCCCTGCTCCCTACCACACAGGCAAAAGCCGAGATCACTGCCGAAGAAACCCTGGAACTGCCTGGACAGGTATTGATTCCCGGATTGATCAACGCCCATACTCACAGCCCCATGAGCCTGTTTCGTGGCATGGCAGATGATTTGCCACTGATGGACTGGCTGCAAAAGCATATCTGGCCTGCGGAGCAACGCTGGGTCACCCCGGAATTCGTTGCAGACGGCAGTCGCCTTGCCATTGGCGAGATGATTCGCAGTGGCACCACCTGTTTCAATGACATGTACTTTTTTCCGGATGTAACAGGAAGCGTCGTTCTGGAAACCGGTATTCGCGCCGTTTTGGGAATGATTCTGATTGATTTCCCTTCCGCTTGGGCAAGTGATGCCGATGCCTATCTGGAACATGCCCTGGAGCTACACGACCAATTCAGACACGAAGCAACCATCAAAACCATCTTTGCGCCTCACGCACCCTATTCTGTTTCTGATCAGCCATTGCAGCGCTTGAGAATCCTGGCAAACGAACTCGAACTCCCCATCCACATGCACGTACACGAAAGCAGGGATGAAATAGAACAAAGCCTGCAACAATATGGCATGCGCCCCATGGAACGCCTGCAAAAACTGGGGCTGACAGGACCGGATTTGATTGCCGTACACATGACCCAACTGGAAAACAGTGAAATCGACACCTTTGCACGTAACGGCAGTCATGTGGTGCATTGTCCTGAATCCAACCTCAAACTGGCATCCGGGTTTTGCCCGGTTGCGCAGCTATTGGATGCGGGCATCAATGTGGCGTTAGGAACCGACAGTGCTGCCAGCAACAATGACCTGGACATGCTGGGAGAAATGCGCACCGCCGGATTGCTCGCCAAAGGTGTGGCAGCCAATCCGGAAGTGTTACCGGCAACGCAGATACTGGAAATGGCAACCATCAACGGCGCCAAAGCCCTGGGACTGGAAAATGAAATTGGCTCTCTCAAGCCTGGCAAGGCTGCAGATATCACCGCTATTGACCTGCAACGCATCGAAACCCAGCCGGTATTTGATCCTACTTCCCAGATTACTTATGCCGCAGGTCGCGAACAAGTCAGCCATGTATGGGTAAACGGTCAACTATTGCTACGCGATGGTAAATTGACCAGCATCGACAGCGACCGTTTGCTACATGACACTGCCCAGTGGCAAAAAAAGCTACGAGAAAATGCCTGATCCTGCAAATTTGTTAGAATAACCCATTACATTGTCATCGGAAGTTCCCATGCAAGACCATAGCCAGCACAACGTCGACCCCTCGGAAATCAATAAATTTGAAGAACTCGCGTCACGCTGGTGGGATCCCAACAGTGAATTCAAGCCCCTGCACGAAATCAATCCCTTGCGTCTGGGCTACATCGAACGACTGGCAGATGGACTGGCTGGAAAAAATGTTCTGGATGTGGGCTGCGGTGGCGGCATACTGGCTGAATCCATGGCGGAAAAATCCGCTCGTGTTACAGGTATCGACATGGGTGAAGCCAACCTCGAAGTGGCACGCTTGCACCTCCTGGAAAGTGGCAACGAAGTGGAGTACCGGCAAATTCCCGTAGAACAACTGGCAGCGGAGAAAGCAGGGGAATTTGATGTAGTTACCTGTATGGAAATGCTGGAACATGTTCCCGACCCCGCTTCTATTGTCCAAGCCTGTGCCACCCTGGTCAAACCCGGCGGTCATGTTTTTTTCTCCACCATCAACCGCAATCCAAAATCTTATCTGTTTGCTATTGTCGGTGCTGAATACATTCTGCAAATGCTTCCCAAAGGAACCCATGACTATGCACGCTTTATTCGTCCTTCCGAGTTGAGCCAATGGATTCGCCACACAGATCTTGAGATACAGGACATCAGCGGCATGACCTACAATCCCCTCACCCGTGTTTATAAGCTGGATCCATCTGATGTGGACGTCAATTACTTGATTGCAACTCAAAAACCTACCGAATGAGCCAAGACTACAGCTGCTTGCTATTCGACCTGGATGGCACCCTGGCAGATACCGCCGCCGATCTCGCTTTGGCGCTCAATGCCACCCTGGCGCACTATGGAAAGGCAACCCTTCCCTTCGAACGTATTCGACCTGTTGTATCACACGGTGGTATTGCCCTTATTCGCCTGGGTTTCGATATAAACCCAGATGCAGAAGGTTTTGAACAACGCCGTCAATACCTTCTGGATTTCTACCTGCAAAACATCTGTCGTGAAACCCGCCTGTTTCCTGGCATGGATACGGTACTGGAAGTATTGTGTGAAAAAAACATTCCCTGGGGAATCGTTACCAACAAACCCGCCTGGCTGACTGATCCTTTGATGCAGATACTCCCCATGCCCTGTTCCACCAAGGTCATCGTCAGTGGCGACACCTGCGAGCACAACAAGCCACATCCTCAGCCTCTGCTGTATGCCGCAGAGCACCTGAACGTCTCTCCTGAACATTGCCTTTATGTAGGAGATGCCGAACGCGATATTCAGGCAGGAAAAGCAGCCGGAATGGCAACCGCCTGTGCCTGTTTCGGCTACCTGCAAGACAATGACCAGCCCCAACTTTGGCAGGCTGACCACTATCTCGATCACCCCCAGGACTTGCTCCCTTTGCTCCAGTAACCCGTTGTTTGGCAGTAAACCCATGGATAG
>CAYXOS010000159.1:0-6313 GCA_964467115.1 uncultured Sedimenticola sp. | reverse complement strand
CTATGCGCCATCAGGCACAATTTGCTTCGTCCAGAATAAATCAGCACTTCCCCAAGGAGAATCCTTATAGAAATCACTTGCCCACAAAGTCGTCAGACAACAATCAGTCTTCTGCGACAATGATTACTTTCAAGTTGGCATTTACATCAGGATGGAAGTGAAGCACCACTTCAAATTCACCTGTGGCACGCATGGGGCCATCTGGAAGGCGAACTTCGTTCTTTTCCACCGCAACACCTGCATCGGTGCATGCCTTGGATATATCAACGGTTCCTACAGAACCAAACAGTTTGCCTTCTTCACCTGCTTTGTGACTGATGGTAATGCCATCAAGTCCGTCAACAGCGGCTTTTCTGGATTCGGCAGTTGCCAGTTTGGCAGCCGCTTCCTTTTCCAGTTCAGCACGACGAGCTTCAAACGCTACCAAATTTGCCTTGGTAGCAGGAATAGCCTTGCCGCTAGGAATCAAGAAGTTACGCCCGTAACCAGGTTTTACTGCTACCTTGTCGCCCAGATCACCCAGACCACTTATTTTATCGAGAAGGATTATTTCCATCTTACTTGTACCTCATTAAGGTCTCTTACTCGTCACCCTTGGGAGTACGAGCACGGACTCTCGCCCGAAAATTCAACCAGCCATCAGCAAAGCCTGCTGCAGAAACCGCAGTAAAACTCGCTGGCATACCAATGACCAACAATAAATAAAAACCGATTAACCACCCTGGGTTGGCTTTAAATTCCTGCACCAAACCATGTACCAAAGCCACACCTTGCAAAAAGAAAGCCGCCATTCCGACCAGAGCCAGTTGTGAAGCCAAGCCTGGCGTATCAGACAGGCTGCCTGCTACCAGCAATACCGGCACTAAAATCAGTAGCCAGCGTCCCAGGCGCAACTGTCGCAACTCTTCGCTGAAACCACCTGGGTTGTACAAAGCTGCTTGCCAACTGCGCGCAAGGAACAATGATAATGCCAATTGCAGGAACCAGGCTGCACCCATGCCACCAGGCATCCATGGTGCCATTTCTGCCACCATGGCTTTGCGTTGCACTTCACTGACCACGTTGGCATCCATGATCTGGGCACTGTATTGTTCCAGTATTCCAGACCAGAACTGACTGACGTCGTCCAGCAACAAATACTGAACACCAATCATCAACACGCCTAAAATCACGGCAACTTCAATCACCAGACGCAAAGAGCGTGTTGCACGCAATACTTCTGCCAGTAACAACATCGGTAACCAAAGCAGCAAACCGGCAACTGCAAGGGATAAAGGTTGCCCAAATATCAACAACCCCAGTGCAGACAATGCCAAACTGCCCAGCATCAGCAACAACAGGCCTTCTTTTATGCCTTTTCTGAGAACCACCAGTGCGACAACAGCAGAACTGGCAATCCCCAAGGGCGTAATCAGCAACGCCAACACGGTAAACACAGCGGCTACCATGACGGCCTGCATACGACCTTTCATGATAAAGGCGGCAAGCGCCTTCATCGGCTTTTCCTCAACATCAAGCCCTGCTCAAATATGAATTCGGGCATTGTGTTCTCAAGGAGGTTATTCACGTTTCCTGTTGGATAACAAAGCTATAATCAACTTTGCCATCCCCTTTGGAAATTATTTGTGAGAATCGGTAAACGGCATCAAAGCCAGGAAGCGAGCACGCTTGATAGCGCTTGCCAACTGACGTTGATATTTGGCACTGGTGCCGGTAATGCGGCTCGGCACGATCTTGCCTGATTCACTTACATACTGTTTGAGCAGTGCCAGATCTTTGTAATCGATCTCGGTGATACCTTCCACAGTAAAACGGCAATATTTTCTACGACGCATATAACGTGACATATTCTATACTCCTCTGTATCAGGCTACAGCTTCAGGGGCTGCATCTTTCTCGTCAACTTTCGCCAACAGAGAAGGTTCGGTCAGGGCATCATCACGACGAATGGTCATGTGACGAATCACTGCATCATTAAAACGGAAAGCAGTTTCCAGATCTTTCAGGGTTTGGCTTTCGCACTCAATATTCATCAGCACATAATGTGCCTTGTGCAGCTTATTAATAGGGTAGGCAAGTTGGCGGCGTCCCCAATCTTCCAAACGATGAATCTGTCCACCATCTTCTTTGATGCTGGCGATGTAACGCTCGGTCATGGAAGCCACTTGCTCGCTCTGGTCCGGATGAACCATAAAAACGATTTCATAGTGTCGCATTTTAGCTCCTTTTGGCTAATATACAGCCTCCTGCAATAACAGTGAGGCAAGGAGGATCGACCCGAAAGCCGATCAGGAGCGCGAATTCTAGAAGAACCTTGTCAGGATATCAAGCTTTTTCAATACCTTGCTGCAAGTCTGTCAATCCGACTCATCTGTCTGCGGTCAATTTGCCACTGATATTGAAAACCAGCGCCTGATCCGTTGATTCTGGTAGTTGCTCAATCATGATTTATTCCTCTGCCTGACTGCTTCGAACAATGCCACACCGGTTGCGACGGATACATTCAGACTTTCGACCACCCCGGCCATGGGCAGAGAGACCAACAGATCACATTGCTCACGAGTAATTCTGCGCATACCCTTCTCTTCGCTGCCCATAACCAGCGCCAAGGGTCCTTTCAAATCAGCATCATGGATACGCTGCTCCGCTTCACCAGCCAGCCCCACCATCCACAATCCATAGGCATCACGCAATTGCCGCATGGTTCGCGCCAGATTGGTCACCTGAATGAAAGGCACGGTTTCTGCCGCACCACTGGCTACCTTGCAAGCCACGGGGGTCAATCCAACTGCTCTGTCCTTGGGGGCAATGACGGCATGTACACCTGCCGCATCAGCACTACGCAGACATGCCCCCAGGTTATGAGGGTCTTGCACACCATCCAGTATCAGCAAAAAAGGGGCTTCTTCCAGTTCTTGCAACACTTGGTCAAGATAGCTTTCGCCCTGGGCAGCGGGCATGCTCACCTTGGCGACTACCCCCTGATGCTGGGCATTGCCTGACAATTTATCCAGTTCGTTCTTGTCTGACGCTGATACAGCAACCCCCAATTTCCGCGCTTCTGACAAGAGCTGCCCCAGGCGTCGGTCGTTGCGTTTGCTGTCGAACCACAGGGACTGGATCAGTCCAGCGCCATGTTTGAGCGAAGTACGTACGCTATGAATACCTGCGACATAGCGGGTATTCTTGCTCATCGCTGCTTGCGCCTTCTCGGCCGCCGCTTTTTTCCCGCTTTTTTCTTTGCTGGCGGCTTTTCAGTACGATTCGCCAGTGCCAGGTCAATCTTGCGATCATCCATATTCACGGCAGCAACCACCACATCGATGGAATCACCCAAGCGATATGTCTTGCCACTTCTTTCTCCCACCAATTTATGTGCGATGGGATCGAAATGGAAGAAATCGTGATCCAGGGATGTAATATGCACCAATCCGGTGATATAGACGTCTTTGAGTTCTACAAAAACTCCGAAGCTGTTGACACTGACAATCAAGCCTGAAAATGTCTGCCCAACTTTGTCCAGCATGAACTCGCATTTGAGCGCATCAGCTGAATCCCGGGTGGCTTCATCCGAACGCCTTTCGGTCATGGAGCAATGCTCACCCATGGTGGCAATCTGTGGGAAAGAATACTCGAAAGTATCCGCACGGCCATCGATCAACAAATGACGAATGGCACGATGTACCAGCAAATCAGGGTAACGACGAATCGGAGAGGTAAAGTGGGTATAGGCAGGGAATGCCAAACCAAAATGCCCGATATTTTCGCAAGCGTATATTGCCTGCATCATGGAACGCAGCAACACGGTTTGAATCATGTTGGCATCCGGGCGATCTTTGACTTGCTCAATCAGGTTGGCATAGTCTTTGGCCGTAGGTTTATCCCCTCCTTCCAACTTCAATCCCAACTGCGCCAGGAACTGATGCAGATCGTTCAACTTGTCCGTACTGGGACGCTCATGAACGCGATACAAGGCAGGAATCTTCTTGCGCAACAGCAAACGCGCTGAAGCAACATTTGCTACCAGCATGCATTCTTCGATGATTCGGTGAGCGTCATGCCGTACAGTCGGAACAATACCGCTGAGTTTTCCGTTATCATCGAACACAAAACGGGTCTCTACGGTATCGAAGTCAATGGCTCCCCGTTCTTTTCTACCTTCATGCAGGGCATGATAAAGATTGTTCAGCTCTTCCAGATGAGGTAGTACATGGGCGTATTGTTGACGCAAGTCTTCGTCGCCATCAAACAACATGGCACCAACTTGATCATAGGTCAAACGGGCATGGGAACGCATCACCCCTTGCAGGAAACGGGAACGAAGAATCTTGCCATCCATGCCGATATACAATTCAGCGGTCATGCACAGACGATCCACATTCGGATTCAGTGAGCACAAACCGTTGGACAGAATTTCCGGCAGCATGGGAATAACCCTGTCGGGGAAATAAGTAGAATTACCGCGCTTATACGCTTCCTTGTCCAAGGCGGAATCTACAGCAACATAGGAAGAAACGTCGGCAATACACACCAACAGTTTCCAACCTTTAGGGGTTCGCTGACAATAAACGGCATCGTCGAAGTCCCGTGCATCTGCGCCATCGATGGTCACCAAAGGCAGTTTACGCAAATCCACCCGCCCCTCTTTTGCCTGTTCTGGCACGTCTTCTTTCAAAGAAGCGATTTCCTCTTCGACCTCTTCAGGCCAGATCACCGGAATCTCGTGGGTACGAATGGCGACATCAGTTTCCATGCCAGGTGCCAGATGATCACCAAGGATCTCTGCTACCTTGCCAATGGGCTGACGCCATTTGGTCGGTTGCTCAAGCAATTCCACAACCACCATCTGACCTTCTTCCGCACCGTTGAAGTGCTCATCAGGAATAATCACCCGATGGATCATCCGTTTGTTGTCTGGCACCAGAAAACCAAGCCCGGCCTCGAGGTGAATACGTCCGACAACCTGGGTATGAGCGCGTTCGAGGATCTCCACCACGGAACCTTCACGGCGTCCGCGTCGATCCATGCCAGTGACTTGCACCACCACCCGGTCATCGTGCCACAAGGGACGCATTTCACGTGGCGACATGAACAGGTCATCTCCGCCTTCGTCTGGGCGCAGAAAACCAAATCCGTCGGCATGGGCAATGATACGCCCTGAAATCAAATCCTTTTTATTGACCACACACAAACCGCCACGGCGGTTACGCACAATCTGACCATCCCGCAACATGGCTTTGATGCGGTAAGACAACGCTTCAATCTGTTTTGGATCGGTTAACCCCAATAATGGCGCAAGATCTTCCGCCTTCAGTGGAACGCCATGTTTTTCCATGGTTTCCAGAATAAACTCCCGACTGGGAATGGGATTTTCATATTTGCGCTCTTCCCGAGCACGGTAGGGATCACGTTTTTGTGATTTTTTACTTTTTCTTGATTTGGCCACAGGCCTTGTTACCTTTGAATGTATATAATTTAATCATATAAAGCATTATACGCTGATGTGTGTCGCAATACTAACCCCCCGATTTCCCGCAGAATTTGCCGCAAGTCAAGGACAAATAGATGATGCCTGATATGCTGAATTCAAGTAAAAATGATACTGGAGAATACGCACTATGATTAAGAACGTAGAAGGAGACATCCTGTTAAGCAAAGCGCAGGTCATTGCCCATGGCGTCGCCGCAATGGATCCCATGAATCAAGGGCTGGCAAAATCTCTACACGAAAAATACCCCGTCATGCACAAAGACTTCCACCACTGGTGCCATCAACATCATCCCAAACCTGGAGAAGCATGGATGTGGGGAGGCGTTGACGGATTGCGCATCGTAAACCTGATTACTCAGGATGGGGGCTACGGTCATGGTGCCAAACCCGGTACGGCGACACTACAACATGTCAACCACGCCTTGAAAGCCTTGCACAAAATGGCCGCTAAAGAGAAATTTACCTCCATCGCCCTGCCGAGACTGGCAACTGGCGTTGGCGGCCTGGATTGGGATGAAGTTCAGCCATTGATCAAAAAACATCTGGAAGACCTGAATATTCCTATCTATGTATACACAGTTTTCCATGCGGGTGTGGCCGCGAAAGAGGCCTGAGCTACACTGATCTGGCAGATGAAGGTTGACAGCGCACACTACAGATTGTACAGTGCGCGCCTCAAGAATAAAGGTCATACCTGAATTCTTGCCGAGGTGGTGAAATTGGTAGACACGCTAGCTTCAGGTGCTAGTGGGGGTAACCCCGTGGAGGTTCAAGTCCTCTCCTCGGCACCATATCACAAGCAACACTAAAGCCCGCACTTCCC
>CAYXOS010000158.1:0-6341 GCA_964467115.1 uncultured Sedimenticola sp. | reverse complement strand
GTGTCAGAGCAACATTTATTTCGACAGGAGAAAACGCCTGACAAAAACAACCAGAAAACCCAAGAAATCTGGCCCGATGACACTAAAACCACCTACCAATACGATGCTCTTCAGAAAAGAAATCCAGGAAGCGAGCAGGTTCGTTGAACAACAGTGCGCCCGTGGTGATCATTTCCGTATAGAGCAGGGTTTGCTTGCTGAGCAGACGATGAAAATACCTGCAGTACCGGTCAGTCCAGTCCAGCATAGGGGCAACGGACAGTCGCCGGTTGATTGGTACCCTGTTAGTCATGAGGGCTGAAATCGGCTGCCTCTTCGGTTTGTTCTGCAACACCTTCCACTTCCAGGGTTATATGTCCAACCCGGGGAATCTGTGCCTTAATCTGTTGTTCGATTTCGTCGATTATGGCTTCGGTGCGGGCGATAACCAGTTCGACAGCGGCTCGAGCGGTAGTAAAATGGTGGAGTTGTTCTTGCTCATTATCACTTAAACTATCAAGGATTTCATCGGCACGTTGCTGGATTTTTTCATACAGACCCAGACTCAGGGCTTCTTCCCGTAGCTCTATTTCTGCAATCAATACCGTGTGTTGTTCGTCGATGATAATTGAGCGTAAATCATGGTAGCGTTCGATCTCTGGGTGGCCTTTCACCACCTCGCGAAATACTTGTTCGGCTTCCGGGTCTCGCATGTCTGCGAGAAAACGCATATTGATAAAGCTCAGATAGAACGCGATTCCTCCGAGCATAATGGCGATGAGTGCCGAAAAGATAACATCGTATTCACCGCGCCCGGTAATGGCACTGAGTGAAATGCCCACGGCAGCAAGACTCAAACCCAACATGGCGGCGGAGTCTTCCAACACAATAGCCATCAGGGTGGGGTCATCTGCCCGTACCAGATAAGCAAAGGGGTTTGTTTCTCCAGCGGCGCGCATGCGCTTCAGAAATTCTTTGGATGCCACCAGGAAAGAATAGCCTTCCAAAAGAAAGCCGATGCCCAGAACACCGAGGTTCAGCCACAGAGATTTGATTTGAAAACCAAACAGGTTGGAGGTGTCGACAACCAGCTTGGTATCCAGTGCTTCCCAACTGTGCCAGGCGTGAGATAAACCCAATCCCGCACCAATGGAAAAAAGACCGATGGCAGACCATAGATTCCACAGGTATTTCTTTTGCCCATGACCAAAGGCATAAACACCATCAGCCGGTTTATCGCCCTCACGTAGTCCAAGAAACAGAAAGCCCTGGTTCAATGTGTCCATAAGGCTATGCACAGCTTCATTGATCATTGAGGCAGAACCACTGGCTCCCCCGGCTATGAACTTGATGATTGTGACCAGTGCATTGGAAATTATGGCGGTGATAACAGCTTTTCTGGAACTATGTGACATGAGCTTCCTGTTGTTTTTGGATTTTGCGCTCTTTGGCGATATCCATGGAAATCTTGATGGTGAACAGCAATACAACGGCGATAAGGGGGTAGGGGAGCTGAATGAGTAGAAAACCGCTTCCCAATAACACCAAATGGAGAATAACGATACGTTTGTAGGGCGACATCATGACCGTTTCTCGTTTTGCTCTGGTGGCTTCACCGCTGACAATATCCTGAAGTAACTGTATGGCATGGCTGGCAAAAATTCCCAACAAGGCCAATTGCAGACCCGGGGTGCTGAAGAGGACTTGTACCAGGTTGTTTTCAGTCAAGGATTCATTCAGGAACAATTCAAAGACAAAGCTGCCATGGACAAAAGTGAACAAGCCATAGTGGAAGCAGAAAAATACAACAAAAAATAGTCTACCTACAAAATTGGAGAGTCCACCCTTTTTGGACGTGACAGTGTCAGATGATTCATCAACGGCTGCCGTTTCTGCAAGCATGAGCCGGGGAACCTGCCAGAAACCGATAATGACGTTCTCTGCCCAAAATAAAAACAGAATCAGTTCAGGTTTCCAGCCTAAAGCCAGAGCCAGAATCAACGATAGAACATTGGCAGCGATTTGCGCCCACAGGGGAAGATTCAGCTTCATGACTTGAGGTTCTTGATGAAAATCTTCGAGTTGCGTTGCCAGTTGTAAAGGTCTTTGCGCTTGCCTGGCAGTTTGCTGATCTCGGCTTGGGCAAAGCCCCGTTCGCGGAACCAGTGAGCGGTACGTGTGGTCAGCACGAACAGTTCTTCAAGGTTTTGCGCTGTTGCCTGTTTTTCGGCAAAAGCAAGAAGTTGATCACCACGCCCACCTTTCCGGTAACCGGGGTGTATCACCAGACAGGCGAGCTCTGCCATTCTCTCATCCTCGAAAGGATAGAGTGCGGCGCAACCGATAACAGCGCTGTCCCGCTCGATAACCATAAACTGACCGATTTCATTCTCGATGTATTCCCGGGAGCGACGCACCAATACTCCCGCTTCTTCCAATGGGTGTATCAGTTCCAGAATTCCGCTGACATCATCGATACTTGCCTGGCGGATGTTTTCCCAGGGCTCAGGCGTTAGCAGGGTACCACTGCCATCCCGGGTGAACAGTTCGGAAAGCAGTACGCCGTTTTGTTTTCTGGGCAAGATGTGAGCGCGTTTCACGCCGTGCCTACAGGCACAGGAGGCGTTGCTCAATACTCTTCTCAGTTGTTCGTCGAGAGCTTTTCTCCGTAGCAACAGCTTGTCGGCTTCACTGGGGATGAGGCAATCGATGAGGCGCCGTTTACTGTCGGTAAGTTTGTTGTCTGTGAGGAAAATAAGTTTGTCTGCTTTCAGCTCAGTTGCCACAGCAGCGGCTACATCGGCAGCATTGAGGTTGAATACTTCCCCGGTTGGTGAATAACCCAGGGGAGAAATCAATACCATGGCACCTGCATCAAGTCGTTGTTGTATTGCGCAGGTGTTGATTTTCCTGACCTCGCCGGTGTGCTGATAGTCGATTCCATCAATAATGCCCAGGGGTTTGGCGGTGACAAAGTTTCCCGAATCCACTTCGATCTGTGCCCCTGCCATGGGAGAATTTGCCAGCCCGGTGGAAAGTTTGGCTTCGATTTCCACCCGTACCGTACCTGCGGCTTCTTTTACGCATAAAAGCGCATGTTCATCGGTGACACGCATGCCATTCACGATTTGCATATCCGCATCACGCAGTTGCAGCCGTTCTTCGATTTGGGGGCGGGTTCCGTGAACCAGCAAAATGCGTAACCCCAGGCTGTGAAGCAGGGCAATATCATGAATCAAGTTGGAGAAACTGTCATCCAGCACGGCTTCGCCACCAAAGGCAAGCACCACTGTGCTTCCCCGGTGTGCATGAATATAGGGTGATGCCTGACGAAACCAGGCTACAAAACTTTTGGAATCCGTGTTCATCCGCCAATAATATCAGTTCAGACAGAAACGATGAATCAATTGCCGTAGCAAATTGATTCCCGGTTCGATTTGCGATGTGGACATATACTCGTCGGGCTGGTGTGCCTGGTCAATACTGCCCGGTCCCATGATAATGGTATCCATCCCCATTTGCTGCAGAAAGGGACCTTCAGTGGCAAATGCGACGGCCTCGGAATCATGTCCGGTCAGGGCTTCAGCGGCTTCTACAATCGCCGCCGTGGCGGGGGTTTCAAAGGCGGGTACGCCGCCGAAGAGCGAATGACGTTCCATGCGTAATCCACTTGCGGCCAGTTTTTGCTGCAATCGCAGATCCAGCTCGCCACGCAGATTGTCCAGATCCATGCCGGGCAGGGGGCGGATATCGATATGCAATTCGCATTCACCGCAGATGCGATTGGGGTTATCACCGCCATGGATATGGCCGAGATTGACCGTAGGTGTGGCAACTTCGAACAAAGGATTTTGAAAGCGTTGCTCCAACCCTTGTCGCCAGGCAATGACTTCGTTCAGCACCTTGCTCATTCCTTCCATGGCGTTGTTGCCCAGGGCTGGATTGCTGGAATGCCCGGATTGTCCGGTGATGCGTATGCATTCCATGGCAATACCTTTGTGCAGACGAATCGGTTTCAGGTTGGTGGGTTCGCCAATTACTGCATGTCGCCCCAGATGTTGTTGTGCTGCGGCAAGTGCGCGGGCTCCACACATGGAGCTTTCTTCGTCTGCTGTGGCAAGGATAATCAATGGTTGCTTGAGGTTATTCAGGTTCAGGTCGCGGACAGCCTCCATGATCAAGGCAAAAAAACCTTTCATGTCGGTGCTGCCCAATCCATACAAACGGTTGTTTCTTTCTGTCAGCCTGAACGGACTACTGCTCCAGAGGTTTTCGTTGAACGGTACAGTATCCGTATGACCCGCGAGAACCAGACCATCATTTCCCGTGCCTGCACTGGCAATCAAATTGAATTTTCCCGGGCAGTCGGGAATCGCCTGCTTGTCAGTATGAAAGCCCAGGTTCCCCAGCCATTCCTCCAGCAGATCGATAACCCGTACATTGGATTGATCCCATTCCTTGCTGACACTGCTGACTGAGGGTTCGGCGATCAGCTTCTCCATCATCTGCAGCAATTTGGGTAGTTCGGTTTTGTTCATGGATTGTGTAACAATAATTGTCCGACTATTTACCCTATCAGTATTTTGGCTATCTTGTTAACTAAATTGGAAAAATCAGGCTACACCGGCGCCATATTCAATATTGTTCTGGCGTGCTATATCTATTTTGCTCATGCCTGGGTGTTTGAACATACCAAGCAAGCAATTTTTTATGCACAAAGCAACTGGCTACTGGGTTTGATTGTGTTGCTGGTTCAGGTCATGGACTTCTTTTTTCTTCCCCTCAAGCTGGGGCATATCAAAAGCCGGCTAAAACATGGGAAGCCTGCGTGGAAGAAATACTACAAAACCAGTGCCGTGGTTGTGTTTGGCCACATACTGATCAGTTTTCTGATGATGGTTGTGATGTTCAAGGCGTTTGGTTTTCATGGGGATACGGCAGTAGCTGCGGCTGGCTCTATATCTACGATCAAGGAGCTGATTTTGTGGTCCATGGTTGGATATCGTTTGGATGATGCGACCTCTTTGAATCTACGCCAGGATTTTATTGCGGATGTTGGATTATTGAGCTATTCGGCAATGGCTTATACCCTGGCATGGGAACCCCTGGCCGCCAACAGTTCCCTAATGCCTGACTGGGGTAACTGGGGACTGTTTGCCGTGTCATTGCTTCTGATCAGCATGTTTACAGCGGTATTTCTGCTCACCCTGCGCATTCCCTATCTGGTCGAAGAATGGAGCGGGCGCGTTGCAACGAATACCAAAGTCATTTTTTTCCTGTCTTTCCTGTTATTGCTTTCCGGGGCGCTTAGACCTTATTTTGAAGGGGAGGTCGATGTTGCTTCAGCCATGGAAGAACCCCAGGGAGTTACAAAGCTCTATCTCGAACGCAAAGGCTTGACTGAAATACCCCCGGAAATATGGGATATGCATGCATTGCGAATATTGGATCTGGGGCAGAACCGGATTTCGACCATTCCCCGCGACATTGCTAATCTGGTAAATTTGGAAGTGTTGCGCATCGATCATAATCCTGTCGATTTTCTTCCTCGGGAGGTGAGTAACTTGCCCAAACTTCGAGAGCTGGATATTCGTAGCACGGGTTTGTGGTCAAAAACTATTGAAGACACGGAAGGCTTGAAACATATGAAGGTCAAACGGTGAGTCATCTACAGCCGGAAAATTGGCAAGACCAGGATGCCTATAGCTATTGTCAGGAGTTGAATGCAGAGCAATGGGCGTGGGAATTTTTGCGTCGAAATCCGGACTACCAACAACAGTGGCAACAGTTCTGGCAGACATGGCAAGCGCTGGAAGCCGATTATGGGAAACCACCTAACCGGGATTTCTGTGCCTGGAAGAATGACCCCAGAGCCTGGGTTCCTGCCAGTGAATGTGCCGATGGAGAGTGCCGCATCGATGAGGATATGGTACTGATTGAATGTGCCTTGGGCGCACGTTGGGGGTTTCATAAATTTCCACCTAATCCGTTGGATGATGACCCTGTGGGGGAGGGTAAGCTTAGTTGGCGTAAGCCAAAAGACGAGCCACTACCCATAGCGAAGGAGTTCGACTCAAACCTGCCAGCCGAGCAAATAGCATTGGTTTTCGACCTGTCGTTTCCTTTGCGCCCACAATTGGAACAGGCGCGCAGACAGTTGCAACTGGAAACAAGACAAAGACAGCGCCACGGAACACTTAAACCGAAACGTGTTCAATTGTGGAGCGATCATTGGTGTGAGTTGTTACGAATCCAGGATGGGATATCTGCAGGTGACGAGGAGACGGTAAAGCATCGATATGACAAATCTATTCGTGATGAAGCGAATATGATGATAAATCGCGGGTATTTGACCTTGTTAC